>DATAJS010000032.1:0-300000 GCA_036262035.1 Burkholderiales bacterium
CGCGCGCCGGAAGCCGAGCGCGACCTCACGCTCTCGGCGCTGCGGCTCGCCGAAAGCCTCGGGGGAAAAAGCGTGGTGATCGGCGGGGGCGACGTCGCGACAGCGGTGCTCGACTTCGCGCGCGGGCAGAACATCACGCGCATCCTCGTCGGACGCCCGCACCGTCGCGGATTGCGCAAATGGCTCGTGGGGTCGACCGCCGACCGCGTCGTGGCCGGCGCGCACGACCTCGACGTCTCGATCGTCGGCGCGCAAGAGCGGCCGACGACGCTTGCCGCGACGATGATCGCACGCACGCGCGAAGCGCTCGATATACGGCGCTCCGACAAGCTGCGCTGGCCGCGGTACGCCTACGCCGGCGTGGTCGCGACGGTCGCTACTCTGATCGGGTCGACCATGCACGGCGCGTTCGAGCTCTCGAACATCGTGATGGTGTACCTGCTCGGCGTCGTCGCGGCGGCCTTCTTTCTGGGACGCGGCCCTTCGATACTCGCGGCCGTCCTTTGCGTCGCCGCTTTCGATTTCTTCTTCGTCCCGCCGTATCTCACCTTCGCCGTCTCGGACACGCAATACCTCGTCACTTTCGGCGTCATGCTCGTGGTCGGCCTCGTAATAAGCGAGCTGGCCGCCCGCGTTCGGCTGCAGGCGCGCATCGCCGGCTATCGCGAAGAGCGTGCTTCCGCGCTCTACGACATGAGCCGCGAGCTCGCTGCGACCGACAAGCTCGAAGTGATCGTCGGCATCGCGGTGCGCCACGTATCGGACGTGTTCGCAAGCCAGGTCGTGCTGCTGCTGCCGGACGCCGACGGGCGCATGCGCTATCCGAAGGCCCAAAGCGGATACGGCTCGCTGCATGGCGCCGATCTCAACATTGCGCAGTGGGTGTACGACCACACCGAGCCCGCGGGACTCGGCACCGATACGCTCGCCGGCAGCGACACGCATTTCGTGCCGCTCGCCGCGCCGGGCAGAACGATCGGCGTGCTCGCTCTGCTCCCCGCGAACCCGCGCCGACTCTTCGTGCCGGAGCAGCGCCGGCTACTCGAGACTTTCGCGGGCCAGATCGCGGTGGCGATCGAGCGCGCACAGGTGGCGGAGTCGGCCCGCGCCGCCGAGCTCCGCGCGCAGACCGAGAGCGTGCGCAACGCACTCCTCGCCGCGATCTCGCACGAGCTGCGCACGCCGCTCGCCACGATCCTTGGCGCCTCCTCGACGCTCGCCGAATCCGACGCGCTGTCGGATGCAGCGCGACGCGAGCTCGCGCGGAACGTGTCCGAGGAAGCGCGCCGCATGAGCGACGTCATCGCGAAGGTGCTCGACCTCGCGAAGCTCCAGGCAGGTGCGACACGAGTCCAGCTCGAATGGCAGCCGGTCGAGGAAGTGGTCGGCGCCGCGCTGTCGCGCCTCGCTGCGAGGCTCGCGCGGCATCACGTGACGACGGCGCTGCCGGCGCGAACCAAGCTCGCCCGGTTCGATTCACTGCTGATCGAGCAGGTGCTCGTGAACCTGCTCGAAAACGCAGCCAAGTACTCCCCCGAGGGCGGACACATTAATGTCGGCGCGGATTTCCGCCATGGCGAGCTGGTCGTCACCGTCACCGACGACGGCCCGGGGCTTGTTTCAGGCGAGGAGGCGAAGATCTTCGAGAAGTTCTACCGCGGCGCCGCGGGCGGCGGCCCGGGCGGCGTCGGCCTCGGTCTCGCGATCTGCAAGGCGATCGTCGAAGCACATGGCGGCACGATACGCGCCGAGAACATCCCGGCGGGCGGCGCGATGTTCGAGTTCACCATCCCGCAGGAAGGCGTAGCGCCGGTCGTCGAGCGCGAGCTCGAAACGGAGGCGCATTGAGCGCGCCGAAGGCGGTCGTGCTCGTCGTCGAGGACGAACCCGCCATCCGCCATTTCCTGCGCACCGCGCTGGGCGCGGAAGGATTCGAGGTGATCGACGCGGAAAATGCAGCGCGCGGCCTTACGCTTGCGGCCAATAGCAGACCGGATTGCGTGATTCTCGATCTCGGCCTGCCGGACCTCGACGGCGTGCAGTTCCTGAAGAAACTGCGAGAGTGGAACACCGTTCCGGTGATCGTCCTTTCCGCGCGCTTACAGGAGGACGACAAGATCGCCGCACTCGATGCCGGCGCCGACGACTATCTTACGAAGCCTTTCGGTGTAGGCGAGCTCCACGCGCGGCTGCGAGTGGCGCTCCGTCACGGGTCAGCAACCTCGCCGCTCCCGCAAAGCCCAATACTCGAGGCGGGCGACCTGCGCGTCGATGTTGATCAACGGCGCGTTATGCTGGGAAATGCGGAGATTCACCTGACGCCGATCGAATATCGCCTGCTCGTGACGCTGCTGAAGCATCACGGCAAAGTGCTGACCCACAGTTTTCTGCTCAAAGAGGTGTGGGGCGCCGCCTACGCCGATCGGCCCCATTACCTTCGCATTTACATGGCTAACCTGCGGCAGAAGCTGGAACCCGATCCCGCTCAGCCGAGACGTCTGCTGACCGAAACGGGCGTCGGGTATCGCTTGGTGGACCCATGACTCGCGGCGGCAGCGATGGACGTACGCCAACATCTTCCGAACGTTGGGAGTAAGCGCTCGGGGCCGCTGCGGAGAGAGTGGATTCGAAGATTCGCCCTGCGCTGCCGCCACCGCGTGTCCCGCAGCATTTCGGACGGCGTGCCGCCCGAAACAGGCCGCAGCGTCTTTTCACTACACGAGGCTCGCGCCGCTCGGCGCTGCCACTCGAAAGCACCCTCTTATCGCCAGCTTTTGCGTGGTGTCAGATAGACGCCGCTTGAACACGCCGCAGCCACGAGCACATACTCACATCGAGACGAATCGCGTCGTTCAACCAAGCACAGGAGGCACCTGATCACACATAGCTGACGAAGGATGCGCCGATCAAGACATCGACGTTTACACTCGACAGCACGTTCGTAAATAACGAAGCCGCTAATGACTGGAGGTACGCTAACGCGTTGATCTGACTGGAGGCGGGGGTCACAACCGAATCGCGGAGCTAACCTGTTGAATGCGTGCCCTTCTCTGCCTCGGTGGGCGACCCGGTTACCCCAACAGTTACCCCGCACAGCACAGCCCTCCATCGCGGGCATTCGGACGCCCTGGCTGCTGAGGTTCGCGGAGAAGGTGTCTGCCTCGATATGCTGAGGATCGCACGGTGCCGCGACATACATCTACTTCGGGAAAGCGGACGCGAGCCACCTCAGCGGCACGTCGCCACGCGTAATCGAGGACCCGGCCGCGGTCGCGTAATTCGCCGCCCAGGATTAAGCGGTTAGTCGTCGAAGTTGCTTGAGAAAAGCAACGACCTCGCCGCCAGTGAACCGGTCCGACGACAACCCTTTGCTTTCCCACAGTTCGAAGATCCGTGCTTCGTTGGCATTCGGAGCGCGACCGCCGCCACCCGTCCCGCCACATGCTGCCGTAGCAAGGCGCAGGTTGAGGCCGCTGGTATTAATAGCAACCTCAACGCATACAGGTTGGCCGTCGCCCCGTCTACGGTTCAGCTGATCAGTAATCCAACTTTCGGACGCATCAGCCAATGCCCGTGTTTCGGTCCCGATTCTCAGTGTGATCATGTCGTCCCCTCGTGCCGAATGCCTCGAATATAAGCACAGGGGGTGGCTCATAGGATGAGCTACTCAATATTTTGCGCTAAAGAAACTTGCTTATCTAGAGACGAGAGCGCGACAGCACAAGCTACCCGATAACAATCAAATCGCGGACCTCGGCGGCGTTAAAATTCGGGCGGCTGCACCGTTCTTGGAGAGGCCTGAACAAAATGTCGCAGATTTTCTTTTCCTACGCTCACGACGATGAGCAACACCGCGATCAGCTGGAGAAGCACCTCGCGTCCCTGCAGCACGAAGGCTTGATCGAGTCCTGGCACGACCGCCGTATTCTCGCCGGATCGGGCTTTGATGCCGAAATCGACACTCACCTTGAGCAGGCTGACGTTATTCTTCTGCTGGTCAGCTCAAGCTTTCTAGCCTCCCGCTATTGCTATGGAATCGAGATGCAGCGCGCAATGGCTCGGCACGCGTCCGGAGACGCAGTAGTGATACCCGTCATCGTACGTCCATGCGATTGGCAAAAAACTCCGCTCGGCAAACTTCTGGCCGTTCCCCGCCATGGCAAGCCGATTACAACCTGGTCGAATTTCGATGAGGCGTACGCTGACGTCGCGCGAAAGGTCCGCGAGGTTATAGAACACCTGGGAAGTTCCCGCGGAGGACAGCACAGCATTGCCGACACGCCGCCCCGCGAATTTGCGTCTCGGCCAGTCGCGAGTTCGTCACCGAGGCGCTCGAGCAACATGCGACTTCGGCAGGTATTTTCCGAAGCCGACAAGGACAACTATCTGCACGATTCGTTCGAGTTAATCGCGCAGTTCTTCGAGGCGTCTTTGCAGGAACTGCAAAGACGCCATTCCGACGTAGAGTGCAGGTATCGCCGAGTGGACGCGAACAACTTCACTGCGGCGATCTATCGATCCGGCAAGAAAGAAGCGGAGTGTGGCATACGGCTGGGCGGCACTTTTAGAGAAGACGGCATCTCCTACTCGCGCGAGGCCTCTGCACGCTCCAACAGCTTTAACGAAATCCTGACCGTCGAGCATGATGACCAGACCTTGTTTCTCAAGGCCATGGGGATCTTTTCTCAAGCCAAGCGTGACGACAAACTCTCGACGGAGCAGGCGGCAGAGTACTACTGGCAGATGCTCATCGAACCGATGCAATAGTGGTAGTTACACTCGCACAGACGGGAATAACGAAATGGCCAAGATCAATGAAGATCGCGTTGAGCTTTACAACGTACCCGATATTGCGGATCAGACGCTCTTGCTGATCGTAGTCGGGAAGCACTCGGAATACATAGCCGCCGCGGAGTCCTTCTTGGTGGTATTTGTTGACAAGTTGATGTATCGAGCCGAGCAGCTTCGCGTCGGCTTGCCCGGTCAGTCGTCGATGTATGTAGGAGGCTTACCTCGTCACGTGACGGCCGAGCGGTTCTCCCAGCACGCACGACGGCGCGCATTGCGTTAGGTGTGACCTGCTCCCTTCGACGACACCACCAAGAAGTTAGTAAAGTCCGTTCCTGAGGGAGGCGGACGTGAAGAAGAAGCGCTACACCGAGCAACAGACATCGGGCTACCGGCCTAACGACTAAGGATCGAACCGGCTGCCGGTCCTCTGTTCAATGCCGCGGTGACTTGTCGTTCCGCGCGTCGATCTCGGCGCCAAGCACAGCGAAGCGTGCCCGTTCGTGCTTGTCGCTCAACTCCATCCACCGGGTCCCGCCTTCATGATCGCCGCGGTCACGTCCACCGGCAATCCATCCGGTTCCGGCAGGCTCTCTTACCGCGGTTTGATCGCTGCGGCTTTCACCAGCTTTGCGTACTTCGCAAGATCGCTCTTGATGACATTGGCGAACTCTTCCGGGGTGCTCCCGACCAGCTCGCTGCCACCTTTCGTCACGAGCACGTCGATGACATCGGGCATGTGCAGCGCTCGAACGACCTCTCGGTTCAATCTCTGCACAATCTCCTTCGGAGTTCCAGCCGGCGCCACGACCGCTTGCCATTGAGTCAGCTCAAACCCCCTCAGCCCGAGTTCATCAAGCGTCGCGATCGCTGGCAATGCCGACGCACGCTTGAGTCCGGTCACACCTAGCGCCTTGATCTTGCCCGCCTGCAGTTGCGGCACCGAGGTGATCACCGTGTCAAACATGTAATTGATCTGGCCGCCCAGGAGAGCGCTCAGAGCTGGCCCGCTCCCGCTGTATGGGACGTGAATTGACTTCGTGTGCGTCATGAGATTGAACAACTCGCCAGAAAGATGGTTACCGCCGCCTATCCCGGTCGACCCGTATGTCATGGCACCGGGCTTTGCCCTGACGGATGCAATGAAATCGTTCAGTGAGCTGACGGGCATATTCGGGGGAACCACGAGCACGTACATGTACGACGTGGCAAGCGTGATCGGGGCAAAGTCTTTGACCGGATCGTACGGAACGCTTTCGTAGAGCACCGGGTTTATGGTCATGGGACCGCTATTGCCCATGAGCAGGGTGTAGCCGTCGCCCGCCGACTTCGCGACGAGCGCCGTGCCTATCCCTCCATTTGCACCGGCCCGATTGTCTACCACCACCGGCTGTCCCAAGGCGTCGCCAAGCTTCCTGCCGATCGTGCGTGTGAAGATGTCGCAATTGCCGCCGGGAGCGTAAGGACAGATAAATCGAATCGGACGGGAGGGATATGTAGATTCGCTGGCCCCGGCAACCCCGGCCGAGATCAACAACACGGCCGCCAAGTATCGAACTTTCATTTGTACCTTTCGGAATCGCGTTATGTCAAAGTGATCGAGCCCCGGGCGCAAAAAGTCAGTCACGGATGCGTAGCTCTCGAGGCGTGATCGTCAAGACTTCGACGCCGTCGTGCGTGACCATCCACGTCTCGCTATTGCCGATACAGCCGAGGCCGGGAACGAGTACCCACGGCACCGTATGAAACACCGTGTTGGGTTCCAGGACTCGGGTGTCGCCAGCCTTGATATCCATGATCTCGCCCTCGCCCCATGTGGGCGAAAAGCTCGCGCCCATCGAATACCCCGTTCGATGCAGCCAAAACCGCCCCAGTCCGGCTTTCTCCACGACTGCGCGTGCGGCTCTGTCGACTGCTCCAGCCGTGACGCCTGGCCCTGCGGTATCGAGGATGGCATTCAGAGCGCTCACCATGACGGCCGAAATCTTTGCCAAATCCGCCGACGGCTTCCCGATCGCGGTCGTTCGCATGATTGGTGCGCCATATCGGCGCACAAATGCGGAGCCTTCGTACCATACCGACGTTCCCTCCCTCAACGTTCGACCTTCCGTCAGACACCTTCGCGGAGGGTCTCGATATCCCGCTACGACGATCGGCTGCGCGCTCACGTAGTCACTACCTGCACGCACCATCGTGTTGTAAGACGCCGCCATGACGTCGCTCTCGGTTTTCCCGGGAGTCATCTCGTTGAATGCCGCCTCGAACCCCAGCACCGATAACTTGGCGGCGCTTCGGATCGCCTGCAGCTCGGGTTCTGATTTGTACAATCGGCATTTTTCGACCAAGCCGAAACTCGGCACCAAGCGAGCATTGGAGAATGTGGCGCGCAGCCGATCATAGAAAGCTGGGGGCATTCCCAGATTCTGATGGTCATAGCCGATTGAAGCGGTCGAGCCGGCAATGCGCTTCAATGCATCCAACGTCGCGGCATGCATGTCGTCAGTGTCCTCGACCGGCGTCCCTGCTTTCGTCCACGACAACCCCAGCACGGCCGTGAACCAGAGCTTGCGAAGCACAAAATGAGGCTCGCCGTTTCTCGGCACAATCAGGCACTGAAACCGATCCTGTCCCGAATTCTGATAGCCCGTCAGATAGTGAATGTTGATGCACGTCGTCACGAGCAACACATCGACGCCAGCTGCATCCATGTTCTCGTGCAAGACGTGGAGCCGGCGTTGATACTCTGATGCCGGAAATGCAAGCTCGTCTTCGTAGCGCGCCGCTTCAGCAGGCACAATGCGATCTGGATCGAAGCTCATTCGGGTTCTCTGGTAGGTTCGCGGTTAATTTAATACCGACAGAAGCAAATCGATCTCTTGCGGTGTGTTGTAGAAGTGCGGCGATACGCGGACGTGGTTCTCGCGCACGCTCGTTACAACGCCGCGCGCAAGCAAAGCATCGACGCACTCCTGAGCGGGCCTGCGAGGATGCTTGAACGCGACAATCTGCGATCTCAGGCCTGACGTTTTCGCTCCGCCGAACACGCTGCATCCCATGCGGGACAAACCCACTCGCAACCGATCGCCGAGCTCCACGACGGCATCCTCTACTGCGGGTATACCCACCTCCATCAGCAGGCACTGACTCGCGGTCGCTCCGCCTATCGCGTGAAAATCGAGAATTCCTGACTCGAATCGCGCCACGCAATCACGCGGCTGCAGAACGTGATCGAAATAGGATTCCCGAGGTTCTCGCGTTCTGACGCCTGCGGCAGTGAGTCCTGTCGCGGCGGAAAGTCTCTCGCTCATATAGAGCCAGCCGACGCCCTGTGGGCCGAGCAGCCACTTGTAGCTTTGAGTGACCAGCGCATCGACAGGCAACGATCCCACGTCGATATCGAGAGCGCCTACCCCCTGCATCCCGTCCACCACCAGAAATATGTCGCGCTTCCGGCAAGCCTCTCCAAGCGCACGCAAATCGAGTCTGAATCCGCTGCTGAACTGTACCCATGACGTTGAGATGACGCGGGTCCGACGGTTACAGGCGTCGAGCAGCGTATCGATCGACACTTGTCCATCCGGACACGGTATCCGCCGCAGCACAACGCCTTTGTCTCTCAGCACGACCCACGGGAGCACTGCGGAAGGAAATTCGATGGCGGGCGCTACCACCTCGTCTCCGTCCCTCAGGTCAAGCCCGGAAGCGATCATGCTGATGCCTGCCGACGTGCTCGGGACATATGCAATCTGGCGTGGCGACGCGCCTGTCAGCTTGGCAAAGCGGCCCCGTGCGTCCTCGGCCGTCTCGTGAAGTTGCGGATGGTCGAGGGAACCGCGCCGCGCCTGCGAGCCAAGACTCGCGGTCATCGTCTCCAGCGCCGGGCACGAAAGCGGCCCGACGCTGGCGTGGTCGAGATATGCGTACGAAGCCGTCACCGGGAATTGCTCTCGCCAGCTCGTATGACTCTGTGCCACAGGTAATCCCGAGTAAAAATCCGATTACATATTACATGTAAAATGCACGCATGGCTCAGGAACATCCCGATGGGATCAGGCGCTGCAAAATGATGGTAGTGGGTCAACCCCCGAGCCTTCCTCATTGATCGGCCACCGATGGAACGAATAGACACGACCGGCAGAATCTCGGATACCGTCTACGGCATCCTGCGTAACGCCATCCTCTCGCACGAGTTGAAGTCGGGAGAGTCGCTCAGCATTCCGGAACTCGCGCGTAAGCTGGGCGTCTCGCGGACGCCAGTTCGCGACGCGGTTCTTCAGTTGGTAGCCGAAGGGTTAGCCGCAAGCGAGCCCAGAAAAGGTGCCACGGTACTGCACCCGGACGAAGAATCGCTTCTCGCGATTCACGAGGTGCGCGAAGTGCTGGAGGGGCTTTCTGTCAGGCGCGCGGCCCAGGCGATCAGTGCGTCGCAAATTCGACGTCTGGATCAAATTCTCAAGAACCAGGCAAAAGCCGTTGGGCAGAGCGATGTCACGCTTTTTTCGAGCACCGATGAGGCATTCCACGAGCTCATCGCGGACGTGAATCCCGAGCCTCGCCTCTCGCAGTTCCTGCGAATTCTGCGCGATCAGATGCAGTTGGCAGTCACCGTGGCCACCGCGAACCCCCAACACCTGCGCGAAGCCCACCGGGAGCACGTCGCGATCTTCAGTGCGCTGTCGAAACAAGATGCGAAAGCGGCGGAGCGCGCGATGCGGCTGCACATTTCACGTTCACGAGCCCGTGTCGCCAGTGCGCTGGCGGGCCCGGCTCTGAACACGGGGTCCGCACGCTCGGAAACGCCGCAAAATGCACGCAGGCGTAAGGGATGATCCTTCAGCCATCTCGATCTACCTCGTCTAGCGTGATGCCGGCAGTGCCAATCACAGTGTCCGTGAGCGTAGAGACGGGAACGTTGGCGTGCCGCCCGGCCACTGCCCCACCTCAGCAGAGATGACCGACTGGCCTGCGCCGTCCCGGAACATGCGCGTGAAGAGGATGGCAGAGTGCGCGGGCATTCCGACGGCCAGGCGACGCAATTCGTCCATGCTCAAACCGTCTAAGATGTCGGCGGATACACGCCCGCGCGCCGCCTCCGCTGCAGCACGCGCACGCTGGATCGCACGGCGATCGACGGCAGCTGTCCCCCCGACGATAACGATGCGCCGCAAATCGGGATGGAGCCTCAGCACGAGCTCCATCGTTGCACCCGCGTTCTGGCGTTGCGCGAACCCGCTCACGAGGGGCCTAGGCCGCGCATGTCGAGGTCTTCCTCGGTAAGACCGACAACGACGAGAATCACGACGTCCGGCGGATCGCGCGCATATTTGGCGTTCAGATATTCGGTGAAAATCTGCTGCGAGCGCTCCGGCTGCATCCGGATAACGTCAAGGTTCTCGGCGTGCGTCTCGGTACGCACCTTCAGTGCGCCCAGCGCTTTGAGTATGAGCTGGTCGACGAGGACGAACCCGGGCGCGAGGCGGCTCTCGGTGGAGATGATTAGCACCCGGCACCCGATTCTGGCTGGCGCACCGGAGGCCACTATGCTGCACGAAGCTCACGCGGGGACTGGAACTAGGCATGTGCGCAGGTTTTGAGCGCGCTACGTTGCGCCACTCGAAAGCAGGCCCATTGTCACGGGGTTTTACATGGTGTCGCCTGGACGCAGCTTGAACACGCCTGAGCGACAAGCACATACTCACATCGGCACGACGAACGTCCTTCAACAGGACAGGAGGCGCTGCACGACACCTAACGCAGTAAGCCTCGATCACAAGATCGATGTTCGCGCTCGAAAGTTCTTCGAAAAATCGGACGCGCGGTAAGCGGAGGCGCGCTAGCGTGGGCAGCGTAGTGGGAATTTGCACGCACGCGCCGCTCGCAACGGACACCTCGGGCACGAACGGATGCGAGCCCCGCACGTCGGACGCGCACTCGAAACCCATGGCGGCTTCCAGCCCGAACGCGGCTTCATTCATCTGCCAGCCCGCGGCACCGTGAACGCCCGGCGCTTCGCCGAAGATCTCACCGAAGGCGTCTATGCCGCACTGCAGCTCGTGCCGCGACCAGCTGGCATCGCGCCGCGCCACGAAATCCTTGCCACTTCACGTGATCGTAGGCGTGCAGGCCGACGTCGAAGCCGTCCGTGCGCACGTGCCGCATGAGCGCCGCACACGCTCGGCCGATGTGCGGCCCGGGAAGCAGTGTCCCGTAGAGCAGCGTGCGCAGCCCGTAGTGCGACAGCACCGATGTCCGCGAGACTTTGCGGACCAAGCCCGGTTTAAGCACACGGCGCAGCGCCCGGCCGGTATGGTCGGGGCCGAAGCTGAACAGAAAAGTGGCCTGAGCGCCGATGTCGCCGAGAAAGCGCGCGATCGCCGGCACGCCTTCGCGCGTACCGCGCAGCGTGTCCACGTCGATCTTGAGCGCGAGCAGCGGCTTCGCCGCAATCACACCGCGCTCCGCCTCCGGTGCGGTGTCGGTTCTGCCGTCATCGCGAGGTGCGGCGCGCCCATGAGATCGTGCAACGCCGGCAACTCCGGGCCGTAATCCTCGAAGAGCCGCATCAGCGTCTCTTCCATGCCCACGCGGGGTGTCCAGTCGAGATCCGCGCAGGCGGTGTCGATCTGCGGCCTGCGGTTCAGCATGTCCTGGGTTGCATGCGGACGCCTGAATCCCGTGAGCGCATCGTGCGCTCGTGATGGTTGGTGTCGATCCCTACGGCCGAAGGCCGAGCGTCTTTATGATCTTTCCGAACTCCTGGAGCTCGCGCCGGATCTTCGCTTTGAACTGTTCGGGCGTGCTCGCTACCGGGTCGGAGCCGAGCAGGGTGAGCTTCTGGCGGGTGTCGTTCTCCTTGAGCAGCTTCGCCGTTTCGGCGTAGAGGTGCTCGACGATTGCGTGCGGGGTCGCCGCGGGCGCCAGCAGCCCCTGCCACACGCTCACGTCGATCCCGTTGACGCCGGCCTCGCTGAATGTCTGGACCTCCGGCAGATACGGCAGACGCGCGGGCGCCGATGTGGCGAGAACTTTCAGCTTGCCGCTTTTCAGCTGCGGAATCGTCGCGGTGGCCGTCGCGAAAGCGACCTGTATTTCTCCCGACAGCAGCGCGACCTGGACTGCGGCGCCGCCTTTATAGCTCACGGAGACCAGACTCTTCGCGATGTCCGTGCGGTGCTTGAAGATCTCAGTCGCGAGGTGGGTGGCGCTGCCGATCTGCGTATAGCCCGAGGTCAGCGTACCCGGCTTCGCCTTGCACAGCGCGATCAGCTCCTTGACCGAGCTCGCCGGGACCGAGGTGTTCACCACCAGCATCAGCGGCTGGTTCGCGATCTCGGTGATCGGCGCGAAATCCTTGACCGGGTCGTAAGGCAGCTTCGGCTGGAGAAACGGTGCGGTCGTGAACGTCGCATAGACGAAGAGGATCGTGTGGCCGTCGGGCTGCGCGTGCGCAACCAGCTCGGAAGCGATGATTCCGCCGGCGCCCGGACGATTGTCGACGACGACCGGCTTGTCGAATACCAGCGTCAGACCGTTGGCGACAAGACGCGCGACGCTGTCGTTGCTCGCGCCCGGCGCGGACGGCACGAGCAGGCGAATCGGCCGCAGCGGATAGTCGGCGCGTTGCGCGGCGTGGGTCGGCTGGGACGGGAGCAGCGCCGCGGCGGCTGCAAAACCAGCGTGCGCGGCAAATCGGATCGGCAGCATGGGCTCGCGTCCTAATAAAAAAATCGACCGACCTTGACGGCGGTCAGCCACGGTTTTTCCTGCCCCTCGACTTCGAGCCGGAACTCGACCTGCACGCGCAGCGAGCCGTCCGGCCGCTCCTCGACGCCGAGCAGGCGCGACAGCGCGCGCACGCGTGAGCCCGTGCGCAGCGGCTCGAGGAACCGGATGCGGTCCCATCCCTGGTTGAGCGAATACTTGCGCGGATAGCGGCCATACGCCGAGACGCTGCGGCTCAGACGCGGCAGGAGCGCGATGCCCATGTTGCCCGGCGCGATCGTCTTTCCGAACTTCGACTTTGCGGCACGCTCGGGATCGGTGTGCAGCCAGCCGGTCTCGCCGCTGATCGCGATGAATTCGTCGATCAGCTTCTGATCGATCGTGAACCAGTCGCCCGGCGCCGAGTCCTGCCCGACTTCCTTCCGCATGGCTGCGAGCACATCGTCCTTCGACGGTGCTTCCTTCGTTGTCGCTTCTTTCGTTGTCATTGGCTACCTCAGGACGATCAGTGCGTCCGCGGCGGCTACACCGCCGCCCTCCGGACGCACCAGAACGGGGTTGATATCCATTTCCGCGAGACGGTCGCGCAACAGCCATGCGAGCTCGGACACGCGCGCGAGAGTCTGCGCGAGGGCTTCGGTGTCGCGCGCAGGCTGGCCTCTGAGCCCGCCGAAAAGCGCGGCCCCGCGCAGCTCGCCGATCATCTCGCGCGCGGTCTGCAGGTCGAACGGGGCGATCCGGTAGGTCGTGTCGCGCAGCGTCTCCGCGAAGATGCCGCCGAGGCCGAACGCGACGACCGGGCCGAACGCGGGATCGTTGACCACGCCGACGATGGTCTCGATGCCGTCCGCAACCATCTCGGAAACGAGGACGCCCGCGAGCTTCGCCTGCGGCGCCGCTTTGCGGGCGTTGGCCACGACCTCCGCCGCAGCGGCGGCGAGCTCCTCGTCGCCCTCCACATTGAGCTTCACCGCACCGATGTCGGTCTTGTGCGCGATATCGCTGGAGGCGATCTTCACCGCAGCCGGAAACCGCATCCCGTCCGGCAGCGCAGTGACCTTGGAATCGACACGCAGCAGCACGTCGCGCGTCACGGCGATGCCGAATTCGGCGAGGATGCGCTTGGCTGCGTGCTCGTCGAGCGATCCCGGCAGGTCCGGCAGCGCAGGCCGCGGGCGCTCCGGCGGGCGATATTCCGCGGCCAGCCTGTCCTTGCGCTCGCGCGCGATGCTGAAGTCGGCGATTGCACGCATCACAGCCGCCATGCGGCGCGGCGTCGCGTAGACCGGAATGTTCGCGCTCTTCAGCACCGCCCGGCCGTCGACGGTCATCGCCGGCGGCAGCGCCGAGAACGTGTAGATCGGCTTCTCGAAGGGATTGCTGGAGGCGACGATCGCTTCCGAAGAGCTGACCAGGTTAGGCCCGCCGGCGGTCGCCATGAACAGACCCAACTGGTCGATTCCCGGATCGGCGAGCAGCGCTTCGATGCAATTGCGGAAGCGCTCGGCGTTCGCTTTCTTGTGAAAGCCGGCGGTGCAATCCACCGGGTTGTTGATCGACGCTATGCTCGGCAGGTTCTCCCTGAGCACCGAGCGCGTGTGCTCGGTGAGGGCGCCGAGCGTGAGCCCGTGATCGTCGGCCGCATCGGAGAAGCTCACGAGCGATCCGCCCGAGCCGCTCATCACCGCGACCCTGCGCCCGCTCGTGAAACGTCCGCCGACCAGACCCTGCAGGATGTCCACCGCATCGCCGATGTCGCGCGCTTCGATCACCCCGCACTGCCTGAACGCCGCTTTGTAGACGTCGTAGGAAGCGGTCATGAACGCCGTATGCGACGCTGCCGCGCGCTTGCCCTGGCTCGTATTGCCCGCTTTCACGACGAGCAGCGGCTTGCCCGCGGCGAGCGCGCGGCGCGCAGCGGCCATGAAGGCTCGTCCGTCCTGCACGCCTTCGAGGTACGCGAGGATCACTTTGGTCTCGGCGTCGTCGACGAACGCGTCGATGAGCTCGGTCACCTTGATATCGCTTTCGCCGCCACTCGCCACGAGGTACCGGAAGCCGATGCCCACGCTCGACGCCTGGATCACCATGCTGTTGCCGAAACCGCCGCTCTGGATCACCGCCGATACCGGCCCGGGCTGCAGATCCGGCGGACGCGTGATGCTGCCGAAGCTGCCGTACACCCGGTCGTGTATGTTCACGTAGCCGAGGCAGTTGGGGCCGATGATGCGCATGTTCCCGGCGCGCGCGGCGTCCAGCATCCTTCGCTCCAGCGCCTCGCCTTCGGGTCCCATCTCGCGGAATCCGCCGCCGACCACGACGGCGTAGCCGATCTTCCTGCGGCCGCACTGTTCCAATGCGCCGGGGACGAGCGCGGCCGGCAGCGCGATGACTGCGACGTCGCACGGCCCGTCGATGTCGTCGATCGAGGCGAAGCACTTCTGCTCGCCGATGCGCTCGTATTTCGGATTCACCGGGTAGATCCGGCCTTGGTAGCCGTGACGCTCGAGCGCATCGACGGTCTGGCGGCCCGGCCGCGTGATGTCGGTGTTGGCTCCGACCACGGCGATGCCCCGCGGATTGAACATGCGGAAAAAAGTCGATTCGCTCATTTGAGCGCCGCCGGCGCGGCTTCAGCGCCGCGCAGTTTGATGATCTGGTGATGGAAGATTTCCGCGCAGACTTCGCCGCGGCTGCGCACGGCGCAGTAAACCGTGAGCCAGTGGTTCTGTTTCTTCTCCCACTTGTCGATCGGCACGGTGAGGACCTGCACCGGGTCGCCGACGCGCAGCATGCGGCGGATCACCGCTTTGCCCGAGCTGTGCACCGCGCTCTCACCGATGAACTGGTTGTTGTACCCGAGCTGCACCTGGCGCAGGACGTGCGCGGGGTGCAGCGGCGGGCGCTCGCCTTCGCGGTATATCGCGAGATCGTCGCCGAGCACGCGAGTCCAGTGCGCGTTGTCTTCGGCGGTGAGAGTCGCATGCAGCGAGCGGTATGCCTTGCCGACGACGATGTTGTCCCACGTCCGCCGCAGCGTGACCGGCCCTTCCCACTCGTTGGGCGCAAGGTTCGCCGTGGGATCGAGCGGCGGAAACGGGTCCGGCACCGAGCTGGTGAGCTTCGCCGACACTTCGCCGCCGGCGGTTTCGTTGTACATCGTGACTTCGAATGCGCGCTCCGCCTCGCCGTCCGGCACCGCCAGCGTTTCGATGCGGATGCGGTCTCCCGCGCACACCGGCTTGATGAGCTTCACCTCGTTCACCGCGCGGCTCAGCCACGCTTCGCCGAGCGTGGCGACCAGCGCACGCGTCATGTAGCCGTAGAGGCCGACGCCGAGGACGAAAGCGCCGCGGAAACCGAGCTTCTGCGGCAGCGCATCCTCGTGCATTCGATTGTTCGACTTGTGTTCGGGCTGCTGCGCCACCGCGTGGTACGGCACTCCGATTTCGTATTTCTGGGTCATGCGTTCCTCTTCTTCGTAAGTCGATGCCCGGATGCGCCTTTGCTCATCCGCGTAGACGCTCGAGCCAGTTTTCGGGCAGCACCACTTTCCTGCTGGTGCGGCTGCCTTGCGTGTTGTTCGACATGTAACCGCGCGACTGATTGCGGTCGGCGTCCCCCGCCACGACGATGCCGATGTCCTCCGGGCGCACGATGAGCGGCACCGGCCGCTCCGGATCGTCCGACGCCGCGTAATACGCCGGGAGCGTGCCTTCGCGCACCAGCTGTGCGAGATCCATGGTCCAGGCGCCGGTCTGGTAGGCGAAGTGCTTCATCAGAGACGCGGGAATCGTCGCGCCTTTCCAGATGAAGCGGCGCACCTCGTCCTTCGACCATTCGCGCGCGATCACTCTGGCGACACCCGGGCCGATCACGATCAGGGGAAACCAGTAGCCGCGCTTGACGCCCGACTGCGCCCAGTACGCAAAGGTACGGCCGAGCACGTCGACGAACTGCTGCACGTGATTCACCGCGTTGTCGCCGGAGCTGTACACCGGCGGGCTCACGCAGTTCACGCTGGTGACGGTGACCACGCTGTCGTCCGGCGCGAAGCCGCTGTCCTCGCCGAACGAGCTCCAGCCGATCGCGCGCGCGCTCTCCTCGTCTTCCGCGAGCGCGACGAAAAAGCTCTGCGCGATGCTGCCTTTGTCGCCCGCGCCGGGCGGAATGCGGTAGCCGCAGATGTTGCGCATGTAAAGGCGCAGGAAGCGCCCGAGGCTGGTATTGGCCTGGCGCCCGACGCGCATCACGCCCTGTCCGCTGTTGAAATCGAGCTGCCTGACGATCGGGCCGCTCACGATGATCAGCGGCTCCCAGCCCGGCGTCGAGCCGGCATCCTCGATCCTGAAGTGCGGATCCGATATCGCTTCGATCAATGCAATGAGCACCGGCATGTATTCGGGACGGCACCCCGACATGACCCCGTGCACCGCGATGCTGTAGATGCTCGCCTCACGGCCCTCCTGAGGCAGCACGCGTATCACGTCGTCGGCACCGCGGTCGGTGAATGCGAGGAACGCTTCGACACGCTCGCGCGTCGGCGGCACGATCGGCAGCCCGTCGGTCCACAAGTGCCGATAAAAATAATCCTGGACTTCGTCGAAGCCGCCGCGCAGCACGACCTCCCACGGCCCCGGCTCCACGGCTTCGGGCTCGTCGGTGCTCCGCACGGCGCCGGTGAGACCGCTCAGCAGGCCGGGGACGAGGCTTTCCTCGACTTTGCGCCTGATCTCGTCTTCGCTGTCGACCATCGGAGGGCCCGGATAAACGCCCATGGGCAAAGGCACGCCGAGGCCCTTCGCGACGGTCTGCGCCTGTTTCACGAAGCCCGAACCGATGATCGAGGCCGTCGGTATGCCGAGTTTTTCCACCAGAGCCGATACCCGCAACACGGCGGGCGTGCAGCTGCCTCAGGCCCCGATGCCGACGATCGCGGCGTCGACCCCGTGCGCCTTCAGCTTCTCCGGCAGAGCCGAGAGGATCTCGCGATCGCGGGCGCCGTAGAAGTTGCCGAACGCGCTCGGATCGACGAAACGCACGCGCGGAAACTTCGCCTTGATGTGCTCTCGTACCAGTGGATAGATCGTCTCGCCGCGAAAGATGCCGTCCCAGATCTCGCAGACGGTCTTGTCGTTCAAATCGGCGAGCCGCGGCGCACCGGCGGTGGTGCCCGCGTTCTTTCTGCTCAAGGGCGAAAGCACGGCGTAATGCGGCTCGGCCGGCTGCGTGGGATTCTTTGCGTTCATGATCGGTCTCCGGGACGATTCGATGAGGATTGCGCTGGCGCGTCTACTGCGCACGGATGCCCCGCGATTTGATGATGGCGCCCCACTTGGTCATTTCGGAGGCTACGGTTTGCGCCAGGACCTGCGGGCTGCTCGCGACGACCTCGGTCGCATCGGCGAAGAGCGCCGCCCTGACTTCGGGCTTGTTGAGACCCGCGACGATCTCGCGATTGAGGCGCGCGACGATCTCCGGCGGCGTGCCGGCCTTGGCCATCACGCTGTAGATCGCAGCCGATTCGAACCCCGGCAGCCCGGCTGACGCGACCGTCGGCAGATCGGGCGCGAGCTCGGACGGCTTCGCGGTCGCGATCGCGAGCGCCCTGAGCCGCCCTGCGCGCACGTGCTTGAGCACCGAGAGGCCGAACATCATCTGCACGTTGCCCGCGATAAGGTCGACGATCGCCGGACCCGCACCTTTGTAAGGCACGTAGACGATGTCCACGCCGGCCATCGACTTGAACAGCTCCGCCGCGAGATGGATCGTCGAGCCTGCACTGCCGGCGGCGTAGTTGACCTTGCCCGGCTGGGACTTCGCCAGCGCGATGAGCTCCTGCACCGACTTGACCGGCAGTGAGGGCGTCACGACCAGGATATTGGGCGCCCTGACCGCGAGCGAGACCGGCGTGAAGTCGGCAACCGGATCGTACGGCACGCCCGACTTCAGCATCGGTATGGCCCAGAAGTTGTTGCCGATGAAAAGCAGCGTGTAGCCGTCGGCAGGCGCCTGCGCCGCCAGCTCCACGCCGATGACGCCGTTTGCGCCTCCGCGGTTGTCCACGACGACCGGTTGGCCCAGGGAGGTCGACAGCTCCCGCGAAATCAATCGCGCGACCATGTCGACCCCGCCACCCGGCGGCGTCGTGACGATCGCCCGGATTCGCTTGTCGGGGTAATCGCCCGGTGCGCCGTGGCAGATGCCGAGCGCCAGGCTCAGACATGCACCGGCTGCGACGACTGCGAACCGGCGCGTCACGAAGCCGCGTCCCGCACCACCACGGCATCGCCTTCGACCGCGAACGTGTGCGGGAAACCTTCCGAGGCCCAATCCATGTAATCGACGGCGTCACGGAAGCGCGGATCGCCCTGCTTCAGCACTTCGGGACGCAGCTGCTTGTCGATCAGCACAGGAAGAAACGAGGTTTCCTCGACGCCGTTCTTCCCGAACACCGCTTTTGCGATCAGGCTGCGCTTGGCATCCCTGCCGTAGGGAAGACGCGGATAGTCCGGATCGAGCTCGGCCGTGTAGCGTTCCTTGAAGACCTGCGCCTGGTGGGCGTTCTTTTCGTTCGCCGACATCATGAAGTTGCTGAGGCTGTAGAAGCACACCTTGCCGCCGCGGCTCTCGATCGCCTTCGGGACGTGGGCGTGATGGCCGAGGATGAGGTCCGCGCCCGCGCCGAACACCGCTTTCGAGACGATCTTCTGGTAGTCCGCGATCATTTTGGGGATGAAGTGAATGCCCCAGTGCAGCGAGACGACGACGGCCTGCGCCGACTTGCGCGCTTCGGCCACGTCATCGAGCAGATTGCGCAGGTCCTCTTCGTAAGGAACGGTAACGGTGCGCGGCGGCACGCCCGCCTGGTAGTCGAACGATTCGTAGTAGGTGTGCGCGCGCAGCGGCGCGACGCCGGGCTTGCTCTTCTCCGCGGTGTAGCCTTCGCGCAGCACGGTGCAGTAGGCGAGGAAGGCGATGCGGATGCCGTTGCGCTCGATGAAGGCGGGCTTTCTCGCCTCCTCGAGGTTGCGGCCCGCACCGACCGTCGCGATGCCTTTGCCGCGCAGCAGATCGATCGAATCGAGCATCGCTTCGGGGCCCCAGTCCATCGCGTGGTTGCTGGCGACCGACACGACATCGAAGCCGCAATCCTCGAATACCGACGCGAGCTCGGGCCTGACCCGGCTGTGCGCGCCGCCCGAGTGGAGCTGGAGCGCGCCGAGGTTCGAATACACGCGCTCGACCTGCGCGAAGCGCAGGTCCGCGCCGCGCAGCGTGTCGCGCGCGAGCGCGCTGTAGCTCGCCATCGGCTCGTGTATGGGTCCGACGTCTCCGACTGCAAGCAGAACGAGGCGATCGTTGGTCATGATGGCATTTTCTCCAGTGAGTAATGCGGTGGTTCGATCTGCGGCGCCCGGGTCAATCGGCCTTGGCGCCCGCGCGCTTCACGAGCGCGCGGTTGTCCTCGAGCTCGCGGTGTATGCGCGCCGCAAACTCGTCTGCGGGCCCGCTTTGCGGCTCGATGCCCTGCTTTACGAAAAGCTGCTTCGTTTCGGGCATGTTCACGATTTTGACGGCGATCGCGTTGTAGCGCGCGACGATCTCCGGCGGCGTTCCGGCGGGCGCGGCCAAACCGTGCCACGTCGTGCGCTCGTATCCGTGCAAGCCGGATTCGTCGAGCGTCGGAACCGACGGCAACAGCGGCGTGCGCTTCACACCCGTGACCGCGAGCGGCCGCACCTTGTTCGCATGGATGAGCGGCAGGGCGCCGGGCACGCTGGGATAGTTCATCTCGATCTCCCCGGACGCGGTGGCAGCGGCGCCCAGCGTGGCGCTGCGATACGGCACCGCCACGATCTTCACTTTCGCCATGGCGTTGAAAAGCTCGCCCGCGAGGTGCGAGGAGCTTCCCACGCCCGACGTGCCGTAGCTCAGCTTGCCCGGCCGCGACCGGGAGAACGCGATCAGCTGCTTCACGTCGCGCACCGGCAGCGACGGATGGACCACCAGGACGTACATGCCGTTGGCGAGCATCGAGATCGGCGCCAGATCGCGCTCGATGTCGTAGCCCAGATCGGGCTTCAGTGCGGGCAGTATGGTATCCGACGCCGTCATCAGCAGCAGCGTGTTGCCGTCCTTGGGCGACTTCGCGACCAGCTCGGTCGCTACCGATCCCGAGCCGCCCGGGCGATTGTCGACGATCACGCTCTGACCGAGCGCTTCGGACATCGGCTGCGACACGATGCGCGCGGTGATGTCCGCGCCGCTGCCCGCTGCGAAGCCCACCACGAGCCGTATCGGCTTGCCGAAGAGGCTCTGGCCCACCGCGCCGGTGCTCATCAGCAGCGCGGCGAGCGCGCCCGCCGGGACGACGCGAGACAGGCACCGTTGCAAATCAGGACTGCCGAAAATCATGGATCGACCTCGCTGGCGTGCCGTCGGCGAGGCGCAGCATGCGCGTCACCGAAAGCGTATTGCCGAAACTGGGGATGTACGCGGAGTGCTTCCCGGCGCCGCCGAGTACGATCGGGATGTACTTGTCGGGGCTCTGTACCATGGGCACGCGCTCGTTCGGTCCTGAATGCAGGTAGCGGTCGCCGAACTTCACCTTGAAGCGCCGCCGCACGTTCTCCTCCGAGAATTCCCCCAGCGCGCGCCGCGCGTTCGCGAAGAGATACGCCTTGACGTCGTTCTTCGAATAACCTTCCCCGGCGATCGTCGCCGCGTGCTCGGGGCAGATCAGGACCACGATCTCCGAAGACGGGTGATACACGTTCTGGCCGCCGATCGTGGCGATGGTGCCCGCCATCGTCTTCAGTATGCCGGCGGCGCTCGTGCTTTCGTGATCGTTGATGTTGTGCGGGCCTTCGGCCGACACGACGGTGACGGCCGAGACGTCGCGAGGCAGGCCGCGCTCGACGTGCAGCGGCTCCCACGGACTGGCCGTCTCGTTCTCCGGCGCGCAATAGCTGAACTTCGCCGGCGAGCCGTAAGTGCCCATGTCGCCGACACCCGGGATCGCGCCGCCGATGTTCACCAGGGACAGCCTCACCGCGCGGCCGATCGTCGCGTTGCTGTGCGTCCCGGAACCGAGCGCCCCGTGCCCCGCGTTCATGCCGAGCTCTTTCGCCACCGGGCCGTTGACGATGATCAGCGGCGCGCACGAATGCGTCGTCGCCTGCACCGCGTAGAGGTTGAACGGCTCCTCGCACAACGCTTCGATCGCGAGGATCACGAGCGGGAAATACTCCGGGCGGCAGCCTGCCATGACCGCGTTCGCTGCGACGCGCAGCACCGTCGCCGCGCCATATCGCGGCGGGATCGCGGCGATCGTCGAGTCCGGGCGGCGATGGCAGTACGTGAGCATCCGCGCGACCCGCTCGGCGGTCGGCGGCACGACCGGCAGGCCATCGGTCCAGCCGCGGGCGAGGCAGAAATCGTTCGCCGCGTCGTAGTCGTCGGGCACATCGAAGCCGGCGTCGGGCGTCGCGCGCAGGGTCTCAAGGTCGATCAATTCAGGCGTTCCCGGATCAGCGCAGCGATGTTTTCAATGGCGGCCTCGGCGCGCCCTTCGACCGCTTCGAGCGTGAGCCCGCCCAGCGGATGCGCAATGAAGACGAACGCCAGCTCGGGCATGCCGTAAACGCGCGCCTGGGTCTTGCCGAGCGCCTTGAACGGTTCGGTGCATATCTGGGCGATCGCCAGTCCGCGCTGCTGCAGCGCGTGCATGTCGTGGACACTCCACGACGTGCACGAGCCTCAATCGGCGATGGCACTGACGACGAAGTCGGTTTCACTGACGAGCCGGTCGTAGATCTCCTGCTGCGCCGGGTGGCTCATGCTGGTCTTGCGCAGCCATACGAGAGACTCGACCGGAAACAACTGCTGCAGGCGGTCGGCGACGAATCGCAGCAGGTGGTCGGCGTTGCCTTTGCCGTTGTCGAGTATGCCGAGCCTCAGCGCTTTCGCCGCCGGCAGGGGCTGCGCCTGCGCGGCGGTGGCGGGACCCGCGGACGGCTCGGGCGCCACTGGTGAGATCAGAAACATGGTCGGAATCCTCTGCGTTAATCGACCGTGACGCCCGCGGACTTGATCACCCGCGCATAGCGGTCGATCTCATCGCTGATCACCGCGGCGAACTGTTCCGCGCTCTCGCTGAGCGGCTCGGTGCCCATTGCGATCAGGCGATCGCGGACCGCTTGCGATCCGGCGGCGGCCAGGACGTCGCGCTGCAATGTCGCCAGTACCGCTTGCGGCGTTTTCGCGGGCGCGACAAGGCCGTACCAGCTTTCGACCCGGATCGTCGAATAGCCCGATTCGGCGAACGTGCGCACTTCGGGCAACAGCGCGGAGCGTTTCGCGCTCGCGATCGCGAGCGCGTGCAGCTTGCCCGCTCGCACACCGGGCGCGAGCAGCGTAACGCTGTTGAACATCATTTCGATGCGGCCGGCGATGACGTCGGTCATCGCCTGCGTGGATGCCTTGTACGCCACGTGCGCGAGATCGACGCCGGCGGCTGTCTTGAAGATCTCGCCGGCGAGATGCATGATCGTCCCGGTACCGTTCGACGCGTAGTGGATCTGCCCGGGCCGCGACTTGGCGTAGGAGACGAAGTCCGCGGTCGATTTCGCCGGCACCGACGGGCTCACCGCCATCAGGTACGGCGTCTTGCCGATGCGTGCGACGGGCGCGAAATCGGTCCGGAAGCTATACGGCAGCTTCGGATAGAGCGCCTCGCCGATGACGAATACCGGCGAGACGACGAGCAGCGTGTATCCGTCCGGATTGGCCCGCGCCACCATCGCGCCGCCGATTTGCCCTGAGGCGCCGACGCGGTTGTCCACCACGACCGCCTGCCCCCACGTCTCGGCGAGATGCTGGCCGAGGAGACGCGCGGCGATATCGATCCCCGAGCCCGCCGCGGACGTCACCACGAGCCTCACCGGGCGCCGGGGGTAATCCTGCGCGGACGCGGACGGCGCGATGCACAGCACGAGCGGCAGCAGCGCCATGGCTGCGCGCGCCCTCATGGCAGGTAACCCGTGAACACATCGCGGCTGAGGTCGAGCGGATAGAACGACTTGCGGAAAGCGGGCAGCATGTTGTCGCCGATCGACCCGGGGGTCCAGCCTTCGCTGCAGTGCACCCGCTGGAGCGGACGCATCTGGCTGAACAGCACGATCTCGTTCTTGCGCACGTAGAACACCTGGCCGGTTACCTCCTCTGCCTCGTCGCTCGCGAGGAACACCACGAGCGGCGCATTCTTCGCAGGCGGGATGCTCGCGCGCTGGCGAAGACGTTCCTTGTGCTTTTCGGTGGCGGCAGGAATGGTGTCCGCCATGCGGGTGTGCGCGGTCGGCGACACCACGTTCGACCGCACGCCGTAGCGCTGCATGTCCACCGCGATGCTTTTCGACAGCCCTACCAGGCCCATTTTTCCCGACGCATAGTTCGCCTGCCCCAACGCGCCGACGAGACCGGAATTCGACGAGATATGCACGAAGCTGCCGCTCTGCTGCTCGCGGAAGTGCTCCGCCGCCGCGCGGCTCACGTAAAAGCTGCCCGAGAGAATGACCTTGAGCGAGAGGTCCCAGTCTTCGCGCGACATCTTGTGGAAAATCGAATCGCGCAGGATCGCCGCGTTGTTGACGACGCAATCGAGCCTTCCGAATGCATCGATCGCGGTCTGCACGATCCGGTGTGCGCCGTCCCAGTCCGCCACGCTGTCGGTGCTGGCGACCGCTTTACCCCCGGCGGCTTCGATCTCGTCGACGACGCCCTGCGCCACGCTCTCGTTCTGTCCGTGGCCGTTTACGCTCGTGCCGAGGTCGTTGACCACGACCTTCGCGCCGTGCGCCGCCATGAGCAGCGCGATCTCGCGGCCGATGCCCCCGCCGGCGCCGGTCACCACGACCACTTTGCCTTCTACGATACCCGTCGTTTCCATACCCGCTCTCTCTCTTTACTGCCAGCCGGCGTCATGCATCGCCGCCCGCGCCTGATACGACCACTTCATCTCCGACGATCTCGAATCTGTGGTCGAACTCTTCCGACGCCCAGTCCATGAAGCGGATGGCGTCGTCGAAACGCGGATCGCCGTGCTTGAGGATTTCCGGGCGCAGCTGCTTGTCGATGAGCGCCGGTAGAAACGAGACCTTCTTCACGCCGTCAGGCGCGAGCAGCGCTTTCACGATCAGGCTGCGCTTGCCGTCGGTGCCGTACGGCAGCGGATGGTCCGGATCGAGCGTGACGCCGTAGCGCTTGCAGAACGCGGCCCCGGCCTTCTCGACCGACGTGGTGTTGGCCCTTTTCATCCAGCGCGACATGATGTTGGTCGACATGATGAAATTGCCGAGGCTGTAGAAGCAGGCTTTTCCGCCGTGCACGCCGATGGCCTTCGGCACATGAGCGTGATGTCCGAGGATGAGATCCGCCCCCGCCCCGAATGCCGCGCGTGCCGCGATGGGCTGATACTCGGCGATCGTGCGCGGAATGAAGTGCAGCCCCCAGTGCAGCGACACGACGACGACGTCGGCGTTCTTTTTGGCCGCGGCGATGTCGGAGGTCATCGCCTCAAGATCTTCCTCGTAGGGCACCGTCACGACCCGCGGCGGCATGCCGGGCTGCGTCTCTACCGCTTCGTAATAGGTGTGCACCCGCAGCGGCGCGACGCCGGGCTTGTCTCGCGCGGCCTCGTAGCCGTGCGGAAGGATCGAGCAGTACGCGAGGAGCGCGACACGCGTGCCGTTGCAGTTCATCACCACCGGCGTGCGCGCCTCCTCGATGTCGCGCCCGGCCCCGACCGTGGGTATCCCCATGTCGCGAAACACCGCCAGGGTATCCAGGAGCGCGTCGGGGCCCCAGTCCATGCCGTGATTGCTCGCGAGCGAGACGACGTTGAACCCGCAGTCGGCGAACACCGACGCCATGTGCGGCTCGAGCGGCCGTTCGCTCACGCCGGAATGAAGCTGCAGCGCGCCGCGCCGCGAATAGAGGCGCTCGCACTGGGCGAAGCGGATGTCGCCCGAGGCGAGGGTCTCGCGCACGAGCGTGCTGTATTTATCCATCGGCTCGTGTATCGGACCCACGTCGCCGACGCCGTAGAGAACGACGTTCGCTGCTGTCATGGCGTAGCTCTTTTCGCTGTGTTGTATGCGTTCGGCGCGTCGGACGCGCGATCAGTAATCCAGGCTGATACCCGCTTTGCGGATCACCGTCCCCATGCGGGCCATCTCGGATTTCACCTTGGCGCCGAGCTGCTCGGGCGAGCTGCCGACGGCTTCCACGCCGGCGTTGAACAGGCGCTCCCTGACGTCGGGCGTGCCGAGCACGCGCACCATCTCCGTGTTCAGGCGGCCGATGACCTCCGCCGGCGTCCGGGCCGGCGCGAACACCGCGGTGATCGACACGAACTCGTAACCCGGCAGGCCCGCGCTCGCGATCGAAGGCAGCGCCGGAAGCAGCGGCGACGGCTGCGCGCTGGTCACCGCAATGCCGCGCAGGCGGCCGGATTTGATGTGCGACGATCCGCTGCTCACGTTCGCGAACATGAGGTGTATCCCGCCCGACATCAGCGTCGTGAGCGCGGCCGCCTCGCCGCGAAACGACACGCGCACGATGTCCACGTGCGCCATCACATCGAAGAGCTCGGCCGCGAGATGAATGGATCCGCCCGGCGTGGTCGAGCCGACGTTCAGCACGCCGGGTTTCGCGCGCGCCAGCGCGATCAGATCGCCGACGGTCTTCACCGGCAGCGAGGGATGCACGACCAGGACGTTCGGCGCACTGACAGCGAGCGTCACGGGCGCGAAGTCCGCAACCGGATCCCACGACACGTTCTTGCGCATGAACGGCGACAGCCACACGGTCGTTCCGCTCAGAAGCAGCGTATAGCCGTCGGCCGGCGCCTTGGCCACGGTCTCGATGGCGACGACGCCCCCCCGATTATCGACGACCACCGGCTGCCCCAGCGGTCCGGTCATCCCCGTCGCCAGCGTGCGTGCGACCATATCGAAATTGCCGCCCGTTGCGGACGTCACGATGCGCACCGTCTTCGAAGGAAAGCCTTGCGCCCATGTCGTGCCGGCGCAAAACGCCGCACTCGCCAGCAGGATGCCTGCTGCCGCGTGTCGCACGGCGAGTCTCCTTCTACTCACCTTTGGCCCCCGTCGACTTGATCAGCCGGGCATTCTGCGTGATGTCGCGCCGTATGCGCGCCGCGAAAGCCTGCGGCGTCGTCGTCTCGGGCTCGAGCCCGCGCCGGTTGAGCGCGACCTTCATCTCTTCGGTATTGACTGCCTGCTCGATGAGCCCGTGGATGCGCTTGACGATCGGCTGCGGCGTGCCTGCGGGAGCGAGCACGCCGTACCAGTTCGATCGGTCGAAGCCCTTGAGCCCGGATTCCTGAAGCGTCGGAACCGACGGCATCGCAGACACGCGCGTGGCGCTGGTGACCGCGAGCGCCCTCACCTTCCCGCCCGCCACCATCGGCAGCGCCGCGGCGGCGCTGGGAAAGCTCATGTCGACTTCGTTCGCCGCCGTGCCCACCGCCATCTCGGTGGCACCTTTGTAAGGCACCGGCACGATGGCGACATTCGCGAGCTGGTTGAAGAGCGACCCTGCGAGATGCGATGAGCTCGATACGCCGGCTGAGCCGTAATGCAGCCGGCCCGGCTGCTGCCTCGCGAGCGCAATGAGCTCCTTCACGTTGCGCGCCGGCACGGTCAGATTGACCACCAGCACCTGCGGCCCGTTGGCGACGATCGATATCGGCGAGAGGTCGCGCCGTATGTCGTACGGCAGCGTGCGCAAAGCCGGCAGTATCGCTTCGGTCGCACCGAGCATGAGCAGCGTATAGCCGTCGGCCGGCGCCCTCACCACCATCTCGGTCGCGATCGCCCCTGCGGCGCCCGCCCGGTTGTCCACGATCACCGGCTGGCCGAGTCCTTCCGAGAGCTTCTGCGCGATGAGGCGCGCAGTGGCGTCGGTCGCGCTGCCCGCGGAAAAGCCCACCAGCATGCGGATCGGCTTGCCCGGATAGCCGTCCTGAGACGCAGCAGTGGCGCTCACGCTGAAAAGCAGCGCCGTCGCCGCGCCGAGGGCGACCGATCGTGTGCGCCGCTTCATATCTGCTCTCGCTTCAAATGGATCGCGCTGATGAGGTTCCTGAAGCGGACGATCTCCTCGTTGATGTATCGCGCCAAATCGGCGGGCGTGCCGGGATCGGTCTCGACGCCTTGTTTTTTGATGCGATCGCCGATCTCCGATGTGCTCAACACCGCGTTCACCTCCTTGTTGAGGCGCTGAATGATCGGCACCGGCGTGCCGCGTGGCGCCACCAGCGAGTTCCACGATCTCGTCTGGTAGCCTTTGACGCCGCTTTCGTCGAGCGTCGGAACGTCGGGCATGCTCGCCGAGCGCTTGATCGTGGAGACGCCCAGCGCGCGCAGGCGGCCTGCGTTCACGTGCGGCTGTATGCCCGATACGCTGCTGAAAATGAGGCCGATCTGGCCGCCGATCAGATCCACGATTGCCGGACCGCTGCCCTTGTACGGGACATGAACGATGTCGATGCCGGCCAGGTGCTTGAAGAGCTCGCCGGCGAGGTGCGCGCTCGAGCCCGTGCCGGCCGAGCCGAAGCTGAGCTTGCCCGGATTGGCTTTGGCGTAAGCGACCAGTTGCGCGGCGGTCTTTGCGGGCACGCCGGGATGCACCGCGAGCACGTACGGGCTCGCCCCCAGCATGGCGACCGGCGCGAAATCGCGCACGGGGTCGTAAGGCAAACCGGCCTTCAGCGCCGGATTCGCGGCGAGCGTCGTCACCGTCGCGACCAGCATCGTGTATCCGTCGGCAGGCGCGCGAGCCGCGATCTCGGCGCCGATGATGCTCGCCGCGCCGCCGCGGTTGTCGACGATCACCGGCTGGCCCAGGCGCTTGCCGAGCATTTCGTTCATGGCGCGAGCGATGTAATCGGACGGACCGCCGGGCGGATACGGCACGACGAGCCTGATCGGCTTGACGGGATACGATTGCTGCTGGGCCGCCGCGCTCGCACAGAGGCCCATGGCAATCGCGGCGAATCCGATTCGGATGGTCGGGCGGATGTTCAGCATCGTAGTCCTTCGAATGTGCTCATTGCTCATGAGTGGTCGCCCGCGACAGCAGCGCGTCCCAATCCTTTGGAAAACGGATCTTCCTGCTGGTCGCGTAGCCCTGGTTGAAGTTCTGCCGGTAAAGACAGCTCCTGTTGCGAGTGGGATCGCCCGTGACCACGACGAGGAACCGGCTCGGCGGCAGCATCAGCGGAACGAGTCGCTCGGGATCGTCCGAGGTGCACCAGGCCTGCGGCAGGACGCCGCGCTCGACCAGCTCGCACAACGTGGTGCCCTGCGGATGCGACAGGCCCTGGGTCATGCTCCACTCGAAATACCTGGCCGGCACCAGCGCGTTCTTCTTGAGATAGTCGTTGACGCCCTCTTTCGAATAGCCGCCTGCCGCGATCGTCGCGGCGATCACCGGGCTCATCAGCAGCACGTGCGATTCGGTGTAGTTGCGCGACGCCTGGTAGGGCTCGATCATTCGCTTTACCCAGTCGACCATGTAGTCGAGGTGCCGCTCGGCGTTCTCACCGGCGGTCAGCAGCGGGTCGCTGACCGCGCGCGCTGAAGCGATCGTGACGACGCTGTCGGATGCGGCGAATCCCCGTGCGACGTGCAGCGGCTGCCAGCCGATCTCATCGCACACGGCCTCGTTCTCCGGGACGACGGCCCTGAACATGTGGCCGAACGTCGCCATGTCGGTGAGGCCGGGTAGGAAGCCGGCGACGTTGCGCGCATAGAGGCGAAAGAAGCGACCGATGCTCGTGTTCGCACGGTTGCCCGGCCGCTGCACGCCGCCTTGGTAATTGAATCCGAGTTGTCGGATCACCGGACCGTTCAGCAGGATGATGGCTTCCCAGCCCGGGGTCGCACCGGCGTGCTTGAGGCCGAACTCGGGCGCCGCCATGACTTCGACGATCGCGAGGAGGATCGGCATGTGGCGCGGCTCGCACCCGGCCATCACGCCGTTCACCGCCACGTTCCATACGGTGGCCGACGCCTGGCTCGGCAGGAGCACGCCCAGAACTTCCTCGGGCGCGCGGTCGGTAAAGCGCAGGAACGCTTCGATCTTGTCGACCGTGGGCGGAACGATGGGCAGGCCGTCGCTCCAGGCCCTGCCATAGAACGCCTCGTTCACGTCCTCGAAGCTGCCGCGAAAGACGATCTCGCGGTTCGACCGTCCCGCGGCCTTCGTCACGACCGGAAGCTGGGCGCGGCGCTCGGTGAGTCCCTTGACGATCTGGTCGACCAAGACGTCCTGCACGTTGCGGGCGATCACGTCCGGCGTATGGATGGAGATCACGCCCGGATACTGTGCGATCGGCAGATCGAGCCCCGCGCTCTTTCCGATGGCGCGAATCGCGCCGGCAAATCCCTGGATGGCGATGGTGACGCTGGGAATGCCGCAGTTCTCGGCGACGATGCTGGCCCGCGTACACGCGGCGCTGCAGCTCCCTCAGCCGCCGTTACCGGTGATGACGGCATCGCATTCGAGCGACCTCAGCTTGTCGGGCAACGCCTTGACGACGTCCGCCTCCCGATTGGGATCGTCGATGTTGCCGAAGGCTTCGAACGGGACGAACTTGAGACCGGGATAGCGCTCGAGCAGCGCCTGCCTGATGACGTCGAACGTGAGCTTGTGGTGGAACTGATAGTTCGACAGCTCGCCGATGGTCATGCCGTTGAGGTCGGCGATCCGGGCCGGCATCGCTTTCGGGCGCCCCGGCGCTTCACCGAGCGGACTCACCACCTCGTATTGCGACACCCGGCGTCTCCTCGTGACTGCGGCCCGCTGCCGACGCGATGTATTCGCGTTCTGCGAGCTCGAATGAGATCGAGACTATCACTGCGATATTCTTCCCAAAAGCACTAAAATAGAATCGAACGATCTCGTTATGGAATAGTGGAATGAACCTTCGCCAGCTGCGATACATCAGCGAAATCGCGAAGCGCCGCCTCAACATCTCCTCCACGGCCGAAGCGCTCAACACCAGCCAGTCGGGCGTGAGCAAGCAGCTGAAGCTCCTGGAAGACGAGCTCGGGCTGGAGATTTTCGTACGATCGCGCAACCGCCTCTCCGGGTCGACGCCGCACGGGCGCAGGATCATCGCGCTGGCCGACGCTATCCTCGGAGACCTCGCGAGCATCAGGTCGATCGCCGAGGAGGTGAGCCGCGACTCCAAGAGCTCGCTCGCGATCGGCATCACGCACACGCAGGCGCGCTACGTAATGCCGGAGATCATGAAGCGCTTCAGCGAGCGTCATCCCAGGGTGCGCATCCGGCTGCGTCATGCGGAGCCCGGCCACCTGCTCAAGATGCTGCTCGCCGGAGAAGTCGACATGGCCGTCACCGCCAGCGACCCGCCGGCGAACCGCGATCTCGTGATTCTTCCCTTCCGCCAGTTCCACCGCGTAATCATCGTGCCGAAGGGGCACAAGCTTCTCCGCGTGCCGCGGCCGACGCTTCAAGACATCGCCGAATACCCGATCGTCACCTACGAGCCGGGTTACTCGGCGCGGCAGGAAATGGTGCGGGTTTTCGAGAAGGCAGGACTGGAGCCGAAGATCGCGATCAGTGCGATCGATGCCGACGTCATCAAGACCTGCGTCGAACAAGGCTTGGGCATCACGATCATGTCGGAAGTCACGTTCGACCCGAAGCGCGACACGAACCTACGCTCCATACTCGTAGAGCACCTGTTCGAGCCGTTCTCGACGAAGATCGTCCTCGCAAAACAGCACGGTGTCCGGCAGCATACCTTCGACTTCATCGAGATGTGCGCCCCGCAATGGGAGCATGAAAGAGTCGAACGGGCGATACGAAGCTAGTCGTCACGCGTAGCTGCGCGAGTCGCGGCGCACGACGGCGTGCATGGCGAGAATTTAACCACGGCAGGTCACGCAGCGTCGCTCCGACCGTCCGCGAGTTTATATAAATCCCGCTAGCTCGATGCCGTAATCATCGAGAAACGGGCTTCCGCATAGCGTCTAACTCGTCGAGACGCCAGCACAGGCCGAGGACAGCTGCCCATCCGTACGCGCTTCTCGTTGACGCAAGTGGCGTCGCATCACCGGCAGGAGCTTCGTCTGGCCGTAGTCGTAGTGTTTGTAGCGGGCCAGATGCGCTGAAACTCGATGACGATTACAGTAGCTGGTGCCGGTCCAATCAGCCCGCGACAATGAAGGAAAGAAATGACAGCAGCGGCGAAACCGAGCCCATGCCTCAAAGTCCACCACGAATAAATGGACCCTACGGGAATCACGCGCTGCCGAGTTCAATGACTCTCTGGGTACCGTTATCTGATTTGATAACTGACTGGAGGCGGGGGTCACAACCTAATTGCGGGTGTAACAGCTTGAAACTTCAGTACCATCCGTGAAGCCGCTCGATCAGTTACCCCAAGACATACCCCGCTTGCACTCGATAGTCGACGCAGGCCAGGTCGTGCCGATTAAGGCGCCATCTGCCGGTGACATAGACTCGCGGACGTTCTTGGAGAAACGAATCGAGTGTCAGAGTTCAAACGGTGACCCGTGTCGCGTCAAATCTCGTCAGAGAAAAACCGGCAAATTGCTCCGGGTAAAGTCGAACATGGTCAGCGAGAACGGATAGGGCAAACGCTTCGCCGAGCTTGAGACCCTCGATTGTGTCGGAACGGAAATGCGAGCCGTTGAAGTTAGCCGCAAATGCTCCGCCGGCCAGCTTGTTCAATTCTGTTCCGACTGTGAGCTCGTCGGATATTGCCGTCAGACTCCGCCCGTCGTCGCTCGGCTGCACGGGCTCCGGGAATACAAACGCCTCATTGAAGAACCACTTGAGGATCGTGACCCCTGCGCCGAGGAAGGTCGCGCACGACTGTGTGTAGGACGGCTGCTGGCCCCCGCCGTCGGGCAGTACTTGCGACACCAGGTATGTGCGCTGCCGCGCGCACACTTCGGAGAGAACGCGTGAATTCAGCAATTCGGGGTGGAATGGATACTGCGCGCGGCCGAGGACGTGATTATGGACACGTCCGCCTACCTGTTCAGGCTTTGGGCGACGATGGACAAGCCACTTCTGGAAACCCGAATGCGTGTCAACGGACCTCCATACACGCCCAATGAGGCCGCGGATGTCCTCTCTCCCAAACGTCACCCCGCCCAACTGCTTTCCTGCAGTCCTATACGGGTTGGCCTGGTCGAGGGCCTCCGGGCCCATCTCTAGCAGAATCCCTGCCGCGTTGATGAGGGTTTGGAAAGTCGTGTAGTTGCGGAAAGCCTCGAACCAACCCCGGGCAGTCAAGGCGTAGCGCCGCTCGGGCTCGAAGACGCGCCGGTTGGGCGAATGATTGCCGCTCTGAATGCTAAGCCACTCGTCGTAGTCGGTCATGAAGTCGAGCTTGGCCATCCCTGCACGGGTCAGCTGCTTCACGTGGGCGAAAGACCCGTTAGGCACATCGAGAAGTGAAAGCTGCGACAGACGCGGCCCGTATAGCTCGTTCGGTAAGCCGGCGCGGCCGAACGTGCGCGGTGTAACACGCCCTCCCTCCTTCTGCCCCCTGTAGCCGCTCATGCGCGACAGATCCTCACAAGCAGCGGCTATCAGGGGGTCGCTGTCGTACTGCGCGAAGGGCACGTCTCGTGTAAGCGCCATCCAGTAAGTCTCGGCGAGCTCCGCCGCGAACTCCGCGCTCGCGAAGGCCGGTGCCGCCGGCGTGGTAAAGCCCCACGGATCCTGGCCTTCGAGAAGGAATGAATGACCTTGGAGAGGGTTCCCGAACCTGATGGTGCCGCCTAGCGGCACGGCCTCGAACGCCTCGAACGTGCCGGTATGTATGGCGCCAAGCAGTGAACGGTAAGCGACTGGATCGACCTCGCCCAACCCGTTGTGCGGCAACCCGCGACTGAACGAGGCGAAGTAGTTGCGGTCCGCGTAACGCACCTCGTCACCGTTCGTAGGATGCTCTGAGACGAACGATCGCGCCTGGGCTTCCGCTCGCTCGATCCGCAACTGCCTCGCGCGGTTGCGTCGATGCGTCAGACGGTCCGCATCGAGACTGTGGGGGGCATTGTCGTTATGCACGGTCTTCTTCAACGTGGCGATGAAACAAGATTTTCGCAGCGCTCCGCAATCATGTCGGCCGATTGATTGTGAAGGTACTCGCTGGCTGGAGCGAAGCGATAGCGTCCAAGGGCTCCGGGTCGCGCCAGAGGAACTGGCGCACGTCGATCCGATCCGGATACACATCAAACAGCGTGAAACCGTCGCGCTCCTCGATACTCTTGCGAGTCGTGGCCGTGATCTTCTCCGGGTACCAACCGATGTTGCCACGTGCGTAGCCTGCGAAACCGGTCTTGCCAGTACCGACCGTGCCGCAGAGGATGGCCTCAATCGGATTGGCACTCAGGTCGATATCGCCGCTGCGCGTGATACGCGCGGCCGCCGTGGCGTGCAAGTCGCCCGAAATACTGATCGCAGCCCGCCCTCGCTGGTCGGTCAAGGCCTTGACCAGGCGCTGGTGCTGAGCGAACCAGCCCGCCTGCCAATACTTCTTATCGTTGCCGCGGGTGGATTCACCGCGAGGCCGATCCTCGTACCATTCTCCCAGCGCGCCCTTGGACCACCCGAATGGATTGGAGGGCACATGTATATAGTGCCGGGCACTCGATTGCTGGAGCCGCTCGATTAGGAAGCGCTCGACCTCGGGAAACAGCACGTGCGCGTCCGAGCCGGTCGACCAGCCACGTCGGCAGTCGAACAGCGCCATCTCCAGCAGGTTACCGATCCGGACCGTTTCGATTGTCTCGTTGGCGAGCGGTCCCGACAGAGTCGGATGGCCGAGCGCGACCGGATAAGCCATCGCCGCGCTGCGGCGCTGCAGCCCGAGGATAAAAGGACGCGGCGGGAAGGTGTAGCCCCACGGGCCGGCATTGTCGTTTTCGAAATAGTCGTGGTCATCCGAGATGAAGATCAGAGGAACCGAGGCGAAGCGGTCCTCGTAGAGCGCCGCGATCTGGCGCCCGACGATGGTGTTGAGCGATCGCCGATTGGCGACTGAATCGAAGTTTTGATCTTCGTCGAGCCATGCGATGCGGTGATACAGCTCAGCCTGCCGCGCGAGTCGATCCGCGTTGCGCGTGTATTTGAGACCGGTCCACTGATCCCAATAGACGTGGTCGCCATTCGCGACTGCTAAATCAGGCTGGAAGCTCAGCGCGCGATCCAGGAGCGCGCGCCGTGTCGCCATCGCGATGAACTTGTCTTGATCGGCTTCGTCGCCACCGGCGCAGGTAAAGAACAGAATGCGATAGTGATCTGGCGTCGAGCCAACGGGCGGAAGCGTGCTGAGGGTCCACGGCTCGCGCAGTGTGGCTCCGGCCTCATCGGTCAGCATCAGCCGGTGCGGCGTACCCTCCTTCAAGCCCCTCTGCACGAAACTCCATGCGAAACCGTCGGGATCCGTCCGCTCACCGTGAACCGACCGGCCATCGATCGTCAGCACCGGGGCGCCTTTGGGAGGCGCATCGAGCAACACCTTCAGTGCGATCGTATCGCTGGTGACGGACGGCAGAATGGTGCGGATGATCTGATCCGGCTTCGACCAGGCTACCCCGCCCAGGAGGATACCGCCGAGCCCGACTGCCCCGGCTTGAAGGAATTGGCGACGATTGAACATGGGCTCCCCGAGCGCTTGCGATACATGATCTTGGCGCGTATCGTCGCACGCGGAGTGATAACCAACTAGTCGGAATTCCCGATCGAATGAACGGTTTTTCTGAAGACTCGCCAGAGAAGTTGCGTCCTGCCGTGGATCGCCTTCGCATGCGGCACCTGCGGTTGTTGCACGTGCTCGCGAGTACCGGGAGCGTGCGCCGAGCCGCGGAGCAACTGCATATGTCCCAGCCCGCGATAAGTCAGACGTTGAAGGAGATCGAATCGGCTTTCGGTGGTGAGCTCTTTACTCGGACAGCCCGCGGGGTCATTGCCAACGACCGGCTACAACCACTGCTTAGGCGAGCGGCCATTGTGCTAGGGGAGATCGCAGCCGCCGAGCGTGAACTACGAGGACCCAAGATTGCGACACGCGTGATACGCATCGGCGCAAATCTGCATCTACTTCGCTTTCTCATACCATCCGTTATCGAACGCTTACGAGCCGCACGAGGAGCGCCGCGCTTCTCCTTGACGGAAGACTCGAGTGCGCGTCTTCTCACCGCACTTGCATCGGGTCAGTTCGATTGCGTCCTTGCCCGTCTCGGGGACCAGGGGACGGAGGACTCGAATATGAAGGACTTTGCGTTCTGGCCTGTTTATCGCGGGCGGCAGTGTGTAGTCGTGAACTCCAGGCATCCCTTGGCAAGGCGACGCCGCATAAGCCTTCTTGATCTCGCCAACGAAGAATGGGCACTGTCGACGACCGAAGGTCGATCACGCGACCTTCTGGCGAACGCATTTTTGCGCGCTGGTCTAAGCCCGCCGGAGCCTGTAATCGAGTGCAGGCCTTTTCACGCAAATCTTGCTATCGCTTTAGCCCTGCCGGTCGTCACGATCGTTATGCGAGCTGAAGCAGCGTTGGAGCAGAAAGAGGGACGCCTTCGTATCCTTCCGGTCGACTTGAATATCGATGCGCCGCCTATTGCCTTCGTCTGCCGCAAGTCCTGGGCCGATGATCCGCTGATCGCCGAGGCCCGTGCCGCCGCGATAGCGGCGGGCCGGCGCTTGGATCGAATTTAATCCGCCTTACGGTAACTGACGGCGGCAGCTATACGCATCATTCGCTGAGGATGTCCGAGAACTTGGTCCGCATGGTTTTGCGACGCGGATCGCTCGACTCCCGGCTCGGGTCGTGGCGGTCCGACGCGTCCACAGCGCGAATTGCGTCTGCCCTCAACCAAAATCAGGTGATTTGTGCGTCACGCGGACGTGCGCTGGTTTTGACCGCCGCCTACTTCCCTATCTCGGACGCCTGCGCCTCGAGCTCGCGCCGCCACCGTCTTCGCAGCTCTGCCGCTTTGTGCCGCCGACGGTCATCGCAGGAGAGCGGGCAAAGCGCGGGAACGGGCACGGGCCTGCGTTCGTCGTCGACCGCGACCATAGTGAAGAAGCAGCTGTTGACATGCCTCACTTGCTGGCTTCGTATGTTCTCGGCAATGACTTTGATACCCACCTCCATCGACGACGTTCCGGTGTAGTTGATACTGGCGAGGAACGTAACCAGTTCCCCGACGTAGATGGGCTGCCGAAACGTGACCTGATCGACCGACATTGTGAGCACGTATCGTCCTGCATAGCGACTGGCGCAGGCATACGCAACCTGATCCAGAAGCTTCAGAATCGTTCCACCATGCACATTGCCAGCGAAATTCGCGGTGTCCGGCGTCATCAGGACGGTCATCGTCAGTCGGTGTGCGGCCAGATCCATGCTTGCGTCCTCGTTGCTGCGAGCCGTCGCGACGGCGTTACTCGACCTTCACTTTCGCCGCCGCAGCCACCTTCTTCCACTGCGGGATCTCCTTGGCGATGATCGCCGCGAAAGCCTCCGGCGAGCCGCCCGCCGGCGCAACGCCGTCCGCTTCGAGCTTCTCGATCATGTCCTTCTGGCTGATGATCTTCGTCACCTCGGAGTTGACGCGGTCGACGATCGCGCGCGGCGTGCCTTTGGGCGCGATGAAGCCGTGCCAGTTGGAGACGTCGTAGCCCTTCACCGTCTCGTCGATCGCCGGCACGTTGGGCAGTGCCGGGATCCGCTTGGCGGTGGTCACTGCGATCGCGCGGAGGCGCCCCTGCTTCACGATCGGCATCGTCGCGGCGATCGAGCCGAAGATGAGCGTCGTCTGGCCGCCCATGGTGTCGGTGAGCGCGGGGCCCGTCCCCTTGTACGGGATGTGGTTCATCTTGATGCCGGCCTGCATCGCGAACAGCTCGGTCGCCATGTGCACGATGCTGCCCTGGCCGCTGGTCGCGTAGTTGATGTCGCCCGGCTTCGCCTTCGCCGTCGCGATCAGGTCCTTAATAGTCTTCACCGGCAGCGACGGGTGCACCGACACGAGGAACGGGCCCTTGGCGATCTGGATGATCGGCTGGATATCGTTGACCGGGTCGAAGTTGAGCTTGTAGAGGCTCGGGTTCACGGTGTAGCTGGCGGCGATCATCGTCAGCGTGTAGCCGTCGGGGGGCGATTTCACGCCGAGCTCGGTGCCGATCGTGGCGCCGGCGCCTGGACGGTTCTCTACGATGAACTGCGGCCCCTTGAACGATTCGGTGAGCTTGGTCGCGATGAGGCGCGCGATGAAGTCGGTGCCGCCGCCGGGCGCGAAGGGTGCGATTATGCGCACGGGCTTAGAGGGCCATTGTTGAGCCGATGCCTCCGTTGTCACTCCGCTGCTTGCAATTGCGCACGCCACGATGGTCGAAAAACCGAAGAATTTCATGCTTACTCCCTTTGATGACATTACGCCGCTTCCCGCACACCTGCGGGGGCATCCTGCTGCAACGGCACATAGACATACCCGTCAAAAAGACGGCGTTGAGTACGGAAGAACGAGCCGCGAGTTGCGTGCCACGCGCCGTCGCGTAACTGCACGTCTGCGCCAACCGTGAGGACACCTGACGGCATCCCGATTCGCAGCGTTTGCGCCGTGTCGCGCCTGCTCGCCTGCCAGACAATGCTTCCCTCGATCCGCGCCGCAACCGCAGTACACAGCGATGCCGTGAGCGGTAGTGCGCGGTGTGGCTGCCCGTTCGAGATCATCCGCGCAGTAACATCGATGTCTGATGCGCGGATTTGGTCACCGGAAAGAGTGCGTGCGTCTTGCGGCCCTGATACAAAGCCGACGTAGGGAACCGCGGTTTTCGCCCGCGCCTCCTCAACGTTGCGACCAATGCCCATCTTGAGCGACGCCTGCACACGGATCGCCGCAAGCTTCTCAAGCAAGGCGACGTCCGCGTCCAGCGCGTCCGGCATCTCGCGTCCGGTGAGCCCTAGATCCTCGGCCGCGACGAATACGACTGCGTTGGCGGCATCGATCATCGACACTCTGATGCTGCCGAGCCCGGGTACATCGAGCACATCCACGGCATTGCCGGTTGGCAGCAATTTGCCGGTCGACGCGCCGCCTGGGTTCAGAAAGTCGAGCCGAACCGGCGCGCCGGTTCCGCCGACGCCCGGAATAGGCAGATCGCCCGCGGTGATGGCCCGGCCATCCTTTACCGTGAATGTCGAATGAATCACTTTCTTCGTGTTCGTGTTGTAGATCCGTACCGTCGCTTCCCCGTCAGAGACACTCACGATGCCCTCTTCCACGGCGAAGGGCCCCACCGCCGACGACATGTTTCCGCAGTTACCGCTGTAATCCACTTGTGCGTCTTTTATGAGTACCTGCGCAAATGTGTAATCGACGTCTGCGTCCTCGCGCTCCGAAGGAGCGAGCACACATACTTTGGACAGCGACGAAATACCGCCACCCATGCCATTCAACTGGCGCCCGTTCGGATCCGGGCTGCCCATCGCCGCGGTAAAAATATCGTCCCATTGCTTGCGGTCTGCCGGCAGGTCGCGACTGTGGAACATCAGCGCTTTGCTCGTACCGCCGCGCATGAAAACGGCAGGAATCTTTTTCAGCATGTCAGTCTCCGAATTGTCAAGCCGCTTTGAGCAGCTGATTACGCATGAGCGGGAGCAGACCACCCGCCTTGAAATAGGCGATCTCCTCGTAGGTATCGAGGCGGCACGTCACCGGAACGGAAAGCGTCCTGCCGTCTCCACGCGTGATGTTCAGCTGCAGCGTACCTCTGGGACCGAGTCCCGATGTCACGTCGCCAATATCAAAAGTCTCGCTGCCGTCGAGCTTCAGTGTGTGACGCGTCGTACCGGGTTCGAACTGCAGCGGTAACACTCCCATACCCGCAAGATTTGCGCGGTGGATACGCTCGAAGCTTTCGGCGATGATCGCGCTCACGCCGAGGAGCCGCGGTCCCTTCGCCGCCCAGTCGCGAGACGAGCCACAGCCGTAATTGCGGCCTGCGATGATCACGAGCGCCTGCTGCCGGTCAACGTACAACTGCGCCGCGTCAAACAAAGGAACGATCGTGCGATCCGGCTCTACACGCGTGTAAGAGCCTTCCATCTCCGGGACCATCTCGTTGCGCAGACGAATGTTCGCGAATGTCGCGCGCACGCCGACCTCGTGAATACCCCGGCGCGTGCCATAAGAATTGAAGTCGTGCTCGGTTACGCCGGCCGCGAGCAGGAAACGGCCCGCGGCGCTGTCAGCCAGGATCGCACCGGACGGTGAGATGTGATCGGTCGTGATGTTGTCGCCAAGGATCGCCAGCGCGCGGAGATCTTTCAGTTTCCATGCGTCGCTCTGCGCCTCCCAGTACGGCGGTCGCTTGATGTAGGTGCTCGCGGGATTCCACGGAAAACGCGCGGGAACGCTACGTGTAGCTTTCGCTGCGCTCTCGATACGCTCATACGCCTGCGCGAACTGCTCAGGTCGCACGTGTTCGCGCAACACCGCTTCGATCTCGGCGTCCGACGGCCAGACGTCGCGCAGGTATACGGGGCGCCCCTCCGCATCGACACCCAGCGCATCGCCGGCGATATTGCATTTCGCTGTGCCCGCGATTGCATACGCGACGACGAGAGGCGGCGAGGCTATATACGCCTCACGCACCAACGGATGTATGCGTCCGTCGAAATTCCGATTGCCTGACAGTACCGCCGTCACTCCCAGCTTGCGCTGCCGCACTTCGGCGTCTACAGCCGCCGGAAGCGGTCCGGACATACCGTTGCACGTCATGCAGCCGAACCCGACCACGTCGAATCCGAGCTCCTGCAACGGTCGATAAAGGTCAGCGCTCTGGAGATAGCTCAGGACGGTGCGCGAACCAGGCGAGAGAGACGTCTTGACCCAGTGCGACCGCTGCAGCCCGCGCTGCCGCGCGTTGCGGGCCAACAGACCCGCGGCAATCATTGCACGAGGATTCGACGTGTTGGTGCAACTCGTAATGGCGGCAATGACGACCGAGCCTTCTTCGAGGCTTGCCGGCGGCAGCGAAGAAGTTTGCTCCTCCGCCAGCGGCAGCAACTGGTGAGGGTCGCGAGGGCCGGCGATCGCCCGGCGCACCGTCGACAGGTCGAAGGCGATCGCCCGGTCGTAGACAGCGGTTTCGACAGCATCGGCCCAGAGCCCCTGCGCCCTGGCATACGCTTCGACGAGCTCGCACTGAGCCGCGGGGCGGCCGGTGAGCTTCAGATATTCGATCGTTTTTTCGTCGATCGGGAAAAGCGCCGCGGTCGACCCGAATTCCGGCGACATGTTCGCGATGGTGGCGCGGTCGGCCAAAGACAGGGCGCCAACGCCCGGCCCATGGAATTCAACGATGGCGCCTACCACGCCCTCGGCCCGCAGCCTCTCGGTCAGCGCCAGCACGACGTCAGTCGCGAGAATTCCCGGCTGCGGTGCGCCTACCAGCTTCACCCCGACAATCTCAGGCAACCGAAGGTGGATCGGCCGGCCCAGCATTACCGCCTCCGCTTCAATCCCGCCGACACCCCATCCTAGTACACCCAGAGCATTGATCATCGTGGTGTGGCTGTCGGTTCCGACGAGCGTGTCCGGATATGCCCATGACTCGCCGCCTCTCTCCTGCGTCATCACAACAGGAGAAAAGCGCTCCAGGTTGATCTGATGAAGGATGCCTTGGCCGGTGGGCACGATGTCCACGTTGTTGAAGGCGGCGCGGGCCCATTCCAGGAATTCGAAGCGCTCGGCGTTTCGCTCCCGCTCGATCTGCGCGTTCCGCTCGAGCGCATCCCCCCTGCCCGCATGCTCCACTGACACCGAATGATCGATCACCAGCTGCACCGGCACTTGCGGATTGACCTGTGCGGGATCGCCACCGGCCTCGGCCACGGCATCGCGGAGACCGGCGAGGTCGACGAGCGCCGGGGTTCCCAGAAGGTCCTGCAGCACCACTCGCGCAGGGAAGTACGGGAGGTCCACGCCACGTTGGCGCTCGACGATGGTGCGCAACAGCTCGTCGCCCTTAGCGCCGCCGCGGCGCAGGACGTTCTCAGCAAAGATCTTCAAGGCGAACGGTAGGCGCTCGAAAACTGCGGGTTCGAGTGCGCCGGAGACGCTTACGTAACGGTAGGAACGGCCGGCCGCGGAGAAGCTGTGCATTGCAGGCATGGGAACCTCGGAGAAGTGGCGTGGAAAGGGTCGACATTTTGCATAAAACTGCTCTTTTATGCAATATATTTCTGCCGATCACCACGGGTATATGGCAATTTCTGCCTTTTTTCAGGATAATGAGCTATGCCCTCGCTAACGCGCCTCCAGCAGAAGGTCACCCGCGAAATCGTCGCCATCGCTCGCCGCGAGAACTGGCCGGCCGGCCATCGCTTGGCAAAGATCCCCTTGGCTGCGGAGCTGAATACATCGCACAACCCGGTCGAGGCTGCGTTGGCGCATCTGGCCGAGATCGGCGTTGCCCGGCACGAGCCCGACCGCGGCTACTTCCTCGCGCACGACGCTAACGAGCTCGGGGTCTTGGCCGACAAGCTCGTCGCAGCCGAGGACCCGCTGTATCTGAAGATCGCGGATGCGCGCCTCGCCCACCGCCTTCCCGACACGGTCACTGAAACCGAGCTGGCACGCCTCTTCAAGACCACGACGGCTGCCATCCGGCGCACGTTGCTACGCGTGCAACAGGAAGGCTGGGTTGAGCGCCGCACGGGTCAGGGATGGAGCTTCCTCCCGCTTATCGATTCGCAGGAAGCCTATGAGGAAAGTTATGAAATGCGCCGGGCTCTTGAGCCGGCAGCGATTGTGAGTCCGAAGTTTCAACCCGATCGCGCCGAGCTGACGGCGCTCCAGCGCCAGCAGGCGTTCATTGCCGAATCGGGCTACGCAACGATGACGCCGATCGAGTTGTGGGACCTCAACGCGCGTTTTCATGAATCAATTGCGCGCTGGTCGGGTAATCGCTTTATCCATCAGACGGTGCGGCGTCTCAACCAGCTGCGGCGTCTCGTCGAATACAAGCAGGCCTCCGCCGGGCCGCGCGAGCCCCGACAGGACCAGGCGCGGCAGCATCTCGAGATCCTTCGGCTCATCGAGCTCGGGGACTATGTCGGCGCTGCGGCCCTCGTGCGTGACCATCTCCAAGGCGCCCGCGACACGAAAGTGCGTCCGTCGGTTTTCGGCTGATCAGTTCGACACGTCCACGTTCGCTGGCCCTGGCGTGGTCCCGCGGCGCCAGATGAGCCAAAGCACAGCACCGCCAGCGAGTACCAGGTACGGAATCGAGCAGTAGTTGACCGCGTGCCACCCGCTCTTCAGAAGCAGAACGCCCGATGAGAGTGAAGTGACCGCCATCGTGCAAACACCACGAAGTCGTTCGCAGCGTGAGTCTTCGCGCGCTCGGCGGCGCAGTTGCGCCAGCGAGATAGCGCGCCTGCTGGACGATGCGAGATCGACGTCACGATACGGAAGCAAGTGCAGTTCGGAGAGCTGCTTAAGAGACGAGCACGAAAGGCGTGCACACGAACTGCGTCTTGATGCAGTCGAACGACATCCGCTGGTGCGTGAAGCCGCCACAGCAGGCGTTGGCGCTGCGCCGCTGCTGCGCTGTATGACCCGGATCGATCCATGGCGCCGAGGCCGGGTGGCAGCAGCACGTCGTGCATGAAACTCGAACCGCTTTGCACGCCACACGAAACCAGCCGACTGTCGCGAGCGTTTACGTGGTGTCGCCTAGCCGCAGCTTGAACAGCCCTCAGCGACAAGCACATACTCTCATCCGAATGAACAACGTCGTTGTTTATCCAAACACGGAAGGTGCCGATCGCGACACACAGATAACGAAGGAGGCACACCGATCCCTCGATCGATGTTCGCACTCGTAAGCACTGCCAAGAATCCGAGGCGCTGGTAAACGGAGCGGCGCTGGCGCCTTGATCTGACTGGAGGCGGGGGTCACAACCTGATTCCGGACCTAACGTGTTGACTGCTGGTCTTTCTCAGCGTCAGTCGGCTAACAGTTACCCCGACAGTTACCCCGCGCGGCAAAGACTCAACCGCGCGCATTCGAAACGCTGCATGCAGCTTCGGCACCCCTGGTCCTGACTGTCGTAAGAAACCGTCGCGAATTGCCGCCCTAGAGCGGGTTTCAACAGCCTACGCCCGCCTTGCCGCCGCTGCCTGCGAACTAATTCCCGACGGCCGGGTCTCCCCCCTTGCATCATCCCCCGAGGCGTGTCTACACTTCGCGCCGTGCTTGCTCGCTTACATCGTTACCTGCTGATTGCGCTGCTGCTGGTGATTCCCGTGCAGGGAATGGCCGCGGTAGTGCACTCGTTCGCCTGCGGTCCTGACGCCTCGGCGGCAGCGGCTGCAGCGAAGGACAGCAGCCACAAGCACGACCACATGGCAGCTGCTGACCACGATCACGGCGCCGCACACAGACACGATCACCAGTCCGGCAAGGGCACCGGTGATTCCGCCCAACATCAGTGCTGTCATCAGGTTTCGGCAGCGCCGATCGTGTACATACCTCCTGCGCAGGCCGACCTCCCGGTCTACGTGTCCTTCGAGCCGGTCCTCGAGCTCACCTTCGTGCTCGAGCAGCCGCAGCGACCTCCCCGAGCCTGATCCTTCGGTAACGCCGCGAGCCCCGCGGCGCGCGTAAGCGCGCGCGTGGGCGACACGCGCACGCCTGTCGTGCGCCCGCAACCGAGGATCACCATGAAACGCTCTACCCTGCTCCTGGGCCTTTTGCTGGCCCAGGCGTCGCCGCTGTTCGCGGCCGACGCCAAACCGACGGACGCTGCCGCCCCGGTGCCGCAGACGAGCTACCGGTCAGCTTTCGAGGGCTACCGCTCCGCCACTGAGGTGTCAGTCGCCGACTGGCGCTCGCTCAACGAAGAAGTCACCGCGATCGGCGGCCACGTCGGCATCATGCGCGGCGCGGCTCCGCAGCCCCCGCAGGCTGGCGCGACGAGCGCAAGACCTGCCCCGCCCGCGCACAGCGGGCATCAGCACTAAGGGACGCGCATGCTATCGATTCGATTCCTGCGCCATGCGGCAGCGGCCTCTGGCGTGGTCCTGCTGACCGCCTGCGCCTCCTTCTCGCCGGACAACGGCTTCGACAGTGTGAAGAACGCCGTGAACCAGCGAACTTCCGCCGAACCGCGTTGGGCGCGAACCGATGCGGAGCGCGGCGAAGTCCGGCAGGCCGTCACGAGTCTGCTCGGTCAACCGCTCACGGCGGATGCCGCCGTGCAGATCGCGCTCATGAACAATCGCGGTTTACAGGCCACGTATTCGGACCTCGGCATTGCCGAGGCCGATCTCGTCCAGGCCGGCCGCCTGCCGAATCCCCGGTTCGCTTTCGAGCGCCTCGTGCGCGGCGATGAGCTCGAGATCGGGCGCGCCTTCATCGTGAACGTGCTGAGCTTGCTGACCATGCCCGCGCGCACGCAGATCGAGCAGCGTCGTTTCGCCGTCGCCAAGACACGTGTCGCGGGAGAAGCCGCCCGCGTCGCTGCCGATACGCGCCGGGCTTGGTACTCTGCCGTGGCTGCGCAGGAAGGCGTGAAGTACATGCAGCAGGTGAAGGACGCCGCCGAAGCGAGCGCGGAGCTCGCCCAGCGCATGGCTCGCGCAGGCAACTTCAGCAAGCTCGACCAGGCCCGGGAGCAGGTGTTCTACGCCGAAACGACGGCGCAGCTCGCTCGCGTGTCGCAGGCCGCGGTCGCCGAACGCGAGAATCTCACGCGGCTCATGGGGCTCTGGGGTGAACACATCCGCTTCACGTTGCCCGAACGGCTGCCGGACCTGCCCAAGGCACCTCAACAGCTCGAGCAGGCCGAATCCGACGCGCTCCGGCAACGCCTCGACGTGCAGGCGGCTATGCAGGAGGCCGAAAGCGTCGCGTCGTCGCTGGGCCTCACACGCGTAACGGGCTTCATCAGCCTCCTCGAGGTCGGCTACCAGCACAACAGCGAAACAGGAAAGCCGCCGCAGAAGGGTTTCGAGGTCGAGCTGCGCCTGCCGATCTTCGACACCGGAAATGCGCGCGTCGTCCGGGCTCAGCACACGTACATGCAGGCGGTCGAGCGCGCCGCCGAGCTGGCGGTGCGCGCGCGCTCGGAAGTCCGCGAAGCGACGAATGGTTATCGCACGACCTACGACCTCGCCCGGCATTACCGCGATGAGATCGTCCCGCTGCGCAAGCGGATCTCCGATGAGAACGTGTTGCGCTACAACGGCATGTTGATAAGCGTCTTCGAGCTGCTCGCCGACGCACGGCAACAGGTAGCCAGCGTGAACGCCTATATCGAGGCGCTGCGCGACTTCTGGATCGCCGACGCGAATCTCCGCAGCGCACTCACCGCGACATCTCCCGGTGCGACCACAGTGTCGCGCCGAACCTCCGCGCCGTCCGAAGCGACTGCGGCTGGCCATTGATCGGAATTCTCATGACGAACAGACGAAATTTCCTGCGAACAACCGGTGGCATGCTCGGCGCGGCCGTGGTGAGCAAGGCGGCCATGGGCGCCGTGCCCGAAGCCGCGTTGCAAACCAGCCCGCAGACGCAGCCACCGCTCGAGCCGTCGAACGGCCGCCCGTATCAGCCGGTAGTGACGCTCAACGGCTGGACGCTGCCGTGGCGCATGAATAACGGGTGGAAGGAATTCCACCTGGTCGCAGAACCGGTGGTGCGCGAGCTCGCGCCCGGCATGAAAACACATCTCTGGGGCTACAACGGACAGTCGCCGGGGCCCACGCTCGAATGCGTCGAGGGCGACAAGGTGCGCATCTTCGTCACCAACAAGCTCCCGGAGGCCACTAGCATCCACTGGCACGGGATCATCCTGCCGAACGGCATGGACGGCGTCTCGGGCCTGACGCAGCCGCACATCCCCGTGGGCAAGACCTTCGTCTACGAATTCGTGATGGGCAAATCGGGGAGCTTCATGTACCACCCGCACGCCGACGAGATGGTGCAGATGGCAATGGGCATGATGGGCTCGATCGTCGTGCACCCGAAGAATCCGAAGTTCATGCCGGTCGATCGCGACTTCGTGTTCCTGCTCTCGGCTTTCATGATCGAGCCGGGCGCGTACACACCGAAGGTCGCCGAGATGCTCGACTTCAATCTCTGGACCTTCAACAGCCGCGTGTTCCCCGGCATCGACGCCATGCCCGTGCGGCTCGGCGACCGTGTGCGGGTGAGGATCGGCAACCTCACGATGACCAACCACCCGCTGCACATCCACGGCCACCACATGGAGGTAACCTGCACCGACGGCGGCTGGGTGCCGAAAAGCGCGCGGTGGCCCGAAACGACGATCGATATCGGCGTCGGGCAGGTGCGCTCGTTCGAATTCGTCGCGGACAACCCCGGCGACTGGCCCCTGCACTGCCACAAGTCGCATCACACCATGAACGCGATGGGGCACAACGTTCCCACCATGATCGGCGTCGACCACCGCGGTATCGCCGAGAAGATCATGAAGCTCGTTCCCGACTACATGGTGATGGGCGAACGCGGTATGAGCGACATGAGCGAGATGGAGATGCCGCTGCCCGAGAACACGCTGCCGATGATGACCGGCAAAGGGCCGTTCGGACCGATCGAGATGGGCGGCATGTTCACGGTCTTCAAGATCCGTGACGGGCTCGCACGCAACGACTACAAGGATCCCGGTTGGTACAAACACCCGCAAGGCACCGTCTCGTACGAATGGACCGGCGCACCGCTCGCCACAGAGCGTGCGCCGGCGCAAGCCGTCTCGGCACCTAAGGCCCGAGAGTTCCGCGCGGTGAAGCCGTCCGGACATTCCGGCCACTGATCGCATCCCTTAGCGAAAGGATTGATGGAATGAAGTTCTGGAACCTACCGGCCGCGCTGGTCGTGCTCGCCACGACCGTGCCGGCGTTTGCTCACGGCGAGAAGCCGCATACCTCGAAACCTGAAGACCGAGCGATATCAACCGAAGATAAAGCGTTCGGCCGCGAGGGCGACCCGAAGCGCGTCTCTCGCAGGGTAAGCATCGAAATGAGTGACCAGATGCGCTTCAAACCCGGGTCGATCCAGGTGAAGCGCGGCGAGACCGTGCGGCTGGAAGTCACGAACGCCGGCAAGGTCATGCACGAGATGGTGCTCGGCACGATGAAAGAGCTGCAGGAGCACGCGGAGCTGATGCGCAAGCACCCGGGCATGGAACACGACGAGCCCTACATGGCGCACGTCGCGCCCGGCAAGACCGAACGCATCGTCTGGAGCTTCGATAAACCGGGCGAGTTCTATTACGGGTGCCTCATCCCCGGCCATTTCGAAGCGGGCATGGTCGGGCGCGTCGTCGTGCGCTGACCAGCCCCTTGACTCCGTACTGGGGTACGGCCCTTACCCTGCCGTGCGCGACTACTTTCAACCAGGAGAAATCATGAAACAGGTTCTTTCCGCACTCGCACTCTCCACCGCCCTGCTTGGCGCGGCGCCGGCATTCGCGACCACGCATGGAAACGCGGCTCAGTCGGCCTCGACGACGCTGACACAGGGCGAGATCCGCAAGGTCGACAAGGATGCGAAGAAGCTGACGATTCGTCACCAGGCAATTACGAATCTCGATATGCCGCCGATGACGATGGTGTTCCAGGTTCAGGACACCGCCGTGCTCGATCAGGTGAAAGTCGGCGACAAGGTGCGATTCGCCGCCGACAAAAAGGATGGCGCGTTCATCGTGACGGCCGTGGAAGCAGACCGCTAAGCGACCAAGCCGCATCTCACCATCGGAGCACATGCATGACTCGCTCGCGGCTAGTCCGCCCTTTGTTGCTGTTCTGCGGCGCGCTGGCGCTTCTCGGCGTCGGGGTCGCGGCATTCGTATGGTCTGGCGTTTACGGCATTGGCGCAGATGATCCCCATGCCAAGCCCGTTGAGGCCGCGCTCCAGCGACTCCGCGAACGGTCGGTCGCGGTCCGCGCAAAAGGCATCGAGGTGCCCTCGGACCTGGATCATACGAAGCGCGTGGAAGCTGGCGCGCAGCACTACGCGGAGATGTGCGCCGGGTGTCACCTTGCGCCTGGCATAACGCGCTCGGAGCTGCGGGAGGGGCTTTATCCGCAGCCGCCGTCGCTTGTCGAGGCGTCCCCTCGCGATTCCGGATCAGCGTTCTGGATCATCAAGCACGGCATCAAGATGAGCGCCATGCCGGCATGGGGAAAGTCACACGACGACGAAGCGATCTGGAGCATGGTCGCCTTCGTGCGGAAGCTGCCGACGCTGTCCCCTGCGGATTACCGGGAGCTCGCGGGACAGGCCGGCACGAACCACGTCCATGGACACACCGAGCCCCCGCACTCGGCCGCACATGACGCCAGCGCGCCACCGACTCGGGCCTCAGAACCGGTCACGCGCAAGTCAGGATCGCACGCACATGGGCATGGACAGCATCATCGGCATTGACATGAGGCCTCGTCGGCTACTTGGTCCCACCGGTCTTGGACGGGTTCGCCTTCAGCCACTCGTCGAACTCGGCGATCTCCTTCTTCTGGCTGTCGATGATCTTCTGGGCCATGTCGCGCATCTTCTTGTCCTTCCCGTTCTTGAGCTCCTGCTCCGCCATGCGCACGCCCTGCTGATGGTGGTGCCGCATCATCGTGGCGAAGTCCCGGTCGAAGTCGCCGGTCGGCTTCATGGACTGCATTTCCTTCATGCCCTGCATCATCTGCTGGTGCATCTCGATCGACGAGCCACCGCCCTTGCCGCCTTTCATGTCGTGCCCTGCCATGCCGCTCTTCGAGCTATCGGCGTCTGCGGCAAAGGCCGCTGCCGGCGCGAACGCGGCCGCGAGGACGAGAACGGTAAGCGTCTGACGAAGTTTGTCGGGAATCATGCGTGTCTCCTCGAAAGAGAAATGGGAAGGGCCGTTGATGCAATTCCCGCGCCTCGCCGCCATGCTGTTTGATCTACGTCAAAAAGGACGCGTCGCTGGCGGCGTACCATGTAGCTGCGTAAGGCGCTTTTGCCACTCTGCGACGGACGCCCAGATGAGCTTCTCACGTTGGTTTGCAGTCATCGCCGCTCTCTTAGCCCTCGCTGTTGCACCTGCCGCTATGTCGGGAGAAGTGAGTACGCAGAAGAGCTCCGCCAACGGCGTCACGGTGGCCGTCACCCCGAACATCGAAGGAACGTCGACCTGGTCGTTCAAGATCGTGCTCGACACGCACAGCCAGGATCTCAGCGACGATCTGGTAAAGACCTCGGCGATGATCGGACCAGACGGTAAGCGCTACGCGCCGCTCGCGTGGGACGGCGCCGCGCCCGGTGGTCATCACCGCGAAGGCGTCCTGCGGTTCGCGGCAGTCGCTCCACGGCCGGCGTCGATAGATCTGGAGATTCGCCGCGCGAGCGAGCCGGCGCCGCGCGTGTTCACGTGGCAAATGCAACCGTGAAGCAGCAGTGATCTTTTGCTTCGCCGCGGGGGCGTTACACGGTTGGGCTCGAAACGTGTTCTCGCGCATCGCCCGCCCCGTCGGCGCAACCGTAATCCCCACTAGACGCAGCCGCTAGCGTTCAAGGAGTGGTTTCATGGAACAGGAACATCGGCACGGACACGTAGCGTTGCGGGCCAAGTGGGTGTTGCTCGGATTCCTCCTGGTCGCCGGCTACTTCGTGATCGCGGAACATCGCGCGCACCTGAGCGGCGTGCTGCAATACCTTCCGCTGCTGCTCGTGCTCGCCTGTCCGCTCATGCACGTGTTCATGCACGGTCGACATGGCCATCATCACGGCCGCGGCCGGACGGATGATCGGGAGCAATCATGAACGAGCAGTCTGCCTACGGGCTTTGGTCGCTGGTTGTCCTCAATTCGCTGGTCTTCATCATTTTCGCGTTCAGCTTCGCGAAGCCGCAGAGCGCGCGTGATTGGCGGTCCTTCGGCGCCTTTTCGGCGTTCATCGTCGCGCTGTTCACGGAGATGTACGGCTTTCCGCTGACGATCTATTTTCTTTCTGGCTGGCTCGCGAGCCGTTTCCCCGGGATCGATTTTCTGACCCACGACGCGGGGCACCTGCTCGAGATGATGTTCGGGTGGCGCGCGAACCCGCATTTCGGCCCTTTCCATATCGCGAGTAACGTGCTGATCTTCGGCGGGTTCATCCTTCTGGCGCGGGCCTGGAAGGTCTTGTATGAAGCGCAGCGCGCACGCGCCCTCGCAACGACGGGACCATACGCCCGGATGCGTCATCCGCAATACGTGGGATTCGTCGCAATACTGCTCGGGTTCCTGCTGCAGTGGCCTACGCTGCTGACGCTTGCGATGTTCCCCGTGCTTGTCGCGATGTACGCACGCCTCGCCGTCTCAGAGGAACGCGACATGCTGTCGCAGTTCGGCGCGGCCTATGCGGCATACGCGCGGCGCACGCCCCGATTCGTCCCGCAGCTTCGTGCCCGCCTAGCGCCTAATCCGTAGCGATCGCGCTGATGATCGGACAGCGGTGGCCGGTACCCTTCCTGCAATCGTCGAGGAGATGGCTCAGCGTGCGCTCGATGCGGCGCAGGTCGGCGATGCGCTCGCGCACCTGCTCCAGCCGCGCGGTGGCGATTCGTTGCACACTGCGTCGATCGGTGCCGTCCTCGAGCTTGAGAAGCGACTCGATCTCTTCAAGCTTGAACCCGAGCTCCTGCGACCGCTTGACGAACTGGATGCGCCGGACGTGATCGCCGCTGTAGCGCCGGTAGGCTCCGTTGAGCTTGGCCGGCTGCGCGATCAGCCCTCGGCGCTCGTAAAAGCGGACGGTCTCAACGCCTACCCCTGCGGCCTTCGCCACACCCGCGATCGTGAGGTCACTCGCCTGCATTCTTCCTCCCCTTGACACCGTACAAGGGTACGGACTTTAGACTGGCCTCACGTTAGTCACAACGGGGAACCTCAACATGGATCGCCACGACCACCACCACCAGGGCCATGTGCACGGCGAAGGCCACGAGCACGCGCACGGCCACGCGCACCAGGCCGGGCCAGCGGCCGCCGCCGCGCCGGTGCGGAAGGGCGCCAAGTACACCTGCCCGATGCATCCCGAGATCGTCCGGGACGCGGCGGGAGACTGCCCGATCTGCGGCATGGCCCTCGTGCCGATTCCCGGCACCGGCGAGGCGGACGATTCCGAGCTCCGCGATCTGACGCGTCGATTCTGGATCGGCACGGTGCTGAGCATTCCGCTGGTCGTGCTGGCGATGTCGCCGATGCTCGGCTACCACGAGCCTTTCGGGCTTCTACCGCGCGTGCGCGCCTGGGTCGAATTCGCGCTCGGCACGCCTGTCGTGCTGTGGGTCGGCAAGCCCATCCTGCGCAAGTTCTGGCTGTCTCTCACGCACCGGAACCTGAACATGTACACGCTGATCGGGCTCGGCGTCGGGCTCGCCTACCTGTTCAGCCTCGCGGCTGTGTTCATGCCCGGCCTCTTTCCCCAGGAGTTTCGCGAGCACGACGGGGCCGTCGGCACCTACTTCGAAGCCGCTGCCGTGATCGTCACGCTTGTGTTGCTGGGTGACCTGCTCCAGGTTCGAGCGATGGGCCGTACTAGCCAGGCGATCAGCGAACTGCTGCGGCTCGCGCCCAACCTGGCTTGGCGTGTGCGGGAAGACGGCACCGAAGAGCAGGTCCCGCTGGATACCGTGGTGGTCGGAGATCGACTGCGCGTCAAACCGGGCGAAAAGATCCCGGTCGACGGCAGCGTGGTCGAGGGCTCCAGTCGCGTCGACGAATCGATGATCACCGGGGAACCGGTCCCCGTCGCAAAGGGCGCCGGCGATAAGGCGACGGGCGGCACCGTCAACGGCACGGGCTCGTTCATCATTCGCGCGGAACGCGTCGGCTCGGACACACTCCTGTCCCGCATCGTTCACATGGTCGGAGAGGCCCAGCGCACCCGTGCGCCTATCCAGAGGCTCGCGGACGTGATCGCGGCCCGTTTCGTTCAGATCGTCATCGCTATCGCGATCCTGACCGCGGCGATCTGGTGGTTTTTCGGCCCCGAACCGGCGACCACTTACGCTCTGCTCAACGCGGTTGCCGTGCTGATCATCGCGTGTCCCTGCGCGGTCGGCCTGGCGACGCCGATCTCGATGACCGTAGCCATGGGTGAAGGCGCGCGCAGCGGGATTCTCTTCAGGACCGCCGAAGCGATAGAGCGCATGCGTGACATCGACACGGTCGTGGTGGACAAGACAGGCACGCTGACCCTGGGGCGCCCCGCCCTCACGGACTTTGAGGCGCACGGCATCTCCCGCGACGGCGCGTTAGCATTGCTCGCGTCCACAGAGCGCCCGTCGGAGCATCCGATCGCGCATGCGATCGTCGAGGCGGCGAACAGCGCAGGGCTCGATATTCCAGCTGCCGTTGATTTCGAAGCTATCAACGGCCTCGGCGTGCAAGCCCGCGTCGCGGATCGCAACGTGCTCGTCGGCAGTCGCGCGTTCATGGAACAGCGCGACATCGATTCGGAACAGTGGCATGCACGCGCCGACTCGCTGCGGTCAGAAGCCAAGACGGTCGTATTCCTGGCGGTCGACGGCAAAGCCGTGGCGCTCGCCGCGATCGCCGATCCGATAAAGGAAAGCACGCCGGACGCAATAGCCGCCTTGAAGGAAGCAGGCGTGCAAGTCGTCATGTTGACCGGCGACTCGCAGCGCACCGCCGACGCAGTAGCGCGGCAACTCGGCATTGACGTCGCGATCGGCGAGGTGCTGCCGGAGCACAAGGCGAAGCACGTGAAGGAGCTTCAGCAGCAAGGGCGCAAGGTTGCCATGGCCGGCGACGGTATCAACGATGCACCCGCCCTGGCTCAGGCGGACGTGGGTATCGCGATGGGCACCGGAACCGATATCGCGATGGAGAGCGCCGGGGTTACGCTCGTGAAGGGCGATCTGCGCGGCATCGCGCGAGCGGCGGCGTTATCCCGCGCGACGATGCGGAACATCCGCCAGAATCTCGTGTTTGCGTTCGGCTATAACGCGCTCGGAATCCCGATCGCTGCAGGGGTGCTCTATCCGATCGCGGGGATTCTGTTGTCACCGGTGTTCGCCGGCGCGGCGATGGCGTTGAGCTCGGTGTCCGTTGTCACGAATGCCTTGCGCCTTCGGCGCTGGACGGGGCATTGAGACGGGCGCTGATGCTCGTTGCGCCGGCTGCTGCGTACACGACGCAGCAGCCGAGCGCTGATCTACGTAAACATCCCCGTCGACTGGCACTCCCCGCGATACGAAGACTTCGAACTGTTCAGCCGCATACTGAAGTCCGCGGAGACACGGCACGTTTTCGTGCATTGCCAAATCGACAAGCGAGCGTCGTTATTCACCTTTCTGTATAGCGTCATACATGAAGGCGCACCGCCCGACGCGGCTTATCAGAACGTGACCGCGGTCTGGATTCCTGACGCGCAGTGGAAGGCGTTCGCCGTCGAGACGCTCAAGAGGCACAACATCGAATACGAGGTCTATTGAGGCGCTGCTCGCTGTTCGTGTTTCTCCGTCTTACGTGGCGAGCAGTTACCCCCAACAGTTACCCCTGGACGCGCTCGACCGACGGCGTAGCCAATCTCCGAGCCTTGCAAAGGCTTTCGGCGTGTGGCCCTTCTGGCGGGAGCTGTACTTGCGCATCCAGGCCGTAAACCCATCACCGTATCGGATGGTTAACGCCGACGCGATTCCAGAAGCTCGTTTTTCGTCCGTGCGCCGTCCGAACTGCACTTTCGAAAGTTTCGTGGGTTTCGAGCGGCCCATAATCGACCACGCTCGTGTCGAGCCTGCGCAGCGTGCGTAAATACTCCGCCGCATGACCGTAGGCCTTCGAATGCGCGCGCGTGAGAATAGCCAGTAGCAGCGCGCGGTAGCAGACGATCGCGCCGAGCAGGCGCCCCTTGCCCTCGAGTTCCAGCGCGACTTCGCCAACGCTGACGTAAGACTCGCCTTGGACCGCTGCTTGCCGTGCGACGAGCAGCGCCTCGGCCGCTGCGTCGTCGTTCAGCGCAAGGAGTAGTTGAGCGCCGGCGATCGGATCGTCGAGGGTCTGTGCACGGGCGTGCGCCACCTCGACCGCTCTCGCGTAGTCGCCCGGTGCGAGGCTCTGGCGCCAAGCCGCGAAGTCGCCGGGCGAGCCGGTTCGATCGAAAAGGGCCCGGCGCAAGGACTGCAGTCGCTCCGTGTCGCCGAGCGCCTCATAAGCTTCCGCCACAAGCCGTTGGCGGTCCGTCTCGTGAAAACCCCAATCGCCTTCCAGCCACGCGAGCGCCTCCGCAGGCCGACCGTAGCGGATGTAACGATCGGCGAAATGCTGCTTCTGCAACGGGTTCGGGTTCGGGCTGTAACGCAGCGTTGCTTTCGCGTACAGATCCGGATCGCGCAACGCGTCGGCGATAAGTCCGACGGCGCCCGCGGCCTTGAATAACCCGTAAGTCCGACCATCGCCGTCGCTCGGCGCCCGCAAGGCCTTCTCCAGGTCGGCCTCGAATCGACTCGCGAGAGCACGCAAGTCCGGCTCGTCGAAGAGTACGTCGGCGTGTCTCAGCAGCGCTTCGCGGGCGCCATACCCGTCGGCGGTGACAAGCGCATGGACGCGTTCAATCCAACCGGAGGCTGGTCGATCGGGCTGGGCTTTGGCAGATCGGAGCCACAGATCGCATCCCGCGCGCATCGCATCGCCTATCGCACCGTCGGAATCGTCGGCCTGCTCGAAAAATCTGGCGTCGCTGCGCACAAACGCGTCTGCGAGATCGTGTGTCTTGCCCGCGTCGAGTGGAAGCAGCTCGTGCTCGATCTGGCCCACCCAGACTTCGAGCTCCCGCGCGAAACCACGAGCGGCGGTCCTCCAGTAGAACCGCTTCGAGCGCTTCCAGCCTTGCAACCGCGTGCGGAAATCCGCAGCCAGACGAGCCGGATCGGCCGCGAGGGCATGGCGTGCCAGACGCTCTTCGACCTCGGGGTGCGTGGCGGCAAGCTCCGCCAGCAGCTCGGCGAGCTCATCACTGCTCCGGCCACGCAGCGCCTTGAGGCGGTCGGCGGGCGTCGCCGCTTTCGGCACCTTCCTAGCCACGCGACCTATCGATCAGGCGCATACGCATCAATCGGCCGCCCTGAGGGGCTTCTCGCCCTTGAGGCGCGCGATCCAGCGCAGCGCTGCCTTGCCGCGGCCGACCGTTTCCAGCACCCCCGTGCCGTCCGCGCGAATCACCACGCGCGTTTTCATCCGGCGGCCGCGAACGTAATCCGCGTCGAGATGCAGCTCGCCGCAGCGATATTTCAGCGCCCCTACCAGATCCGAGACATTGAAGTCGTCCGCTGCGTTGTATTCCAGTTCGGACACGCCTCTCGGCCGCGCGTCGGCGAATGACAGCACGGCGATAACGAACATGAAACCCAGCGCGCCCCATTCCACGATGTCGGCGCGATCCTCTTCCGGACTGTCGTCGTCCTCGAACGAAAGTGCCAGCCGCAGCGCAAACTCTCCCTCGTCGGCCCCGGGGATTACCTGCTCCTCCACGATCTGCACGGGCACGATCACACCCCTCCGAAGCAGCGCCGCGGCCGCGTCTTTGTCTTCGATCGTCATCTATTTCAGGTAAGCGTCCAAGGTCCGCGGCACAGGCTTCAATGGAAGAGCGTCGCGTAAATTACTCATTCCAGCAGGGTGAACGCTTGCCCGTCCGGGAGGCGATATCGAGAAAAGTCCGCGACGTCCGTCGTCAGAATCTCGGTCACGCCGGTCTCGTTCGCAAGCCAGTAGAGCGAAGCGTCGGCCAGATCCATCTCCCGCTTCGTTTTCCTGGAATACTGCTGCATCCACTTGACCATGTCCCCCAGGTTGTGGGGCTCGAACGGATAGACCACCACGCCGCCGAGCTCGACCCAATGCAGCATTTCGTAGCGTTGGGGGCTGACAAGCAGGTAAGAGGCTTCTACGATGCACGGCCAGGTCGTCAGGAGCCGCAGCCCTTCGGCCGAAAGTGAGCTGACGCGCTCGTCGAAGCGTTGATGATGGCGATCATCGACGGCGAACAGCGCGATCAGCGGTCCCGAGTCAACGAGGACGCTTCGCACGCAGCTTCGCCCTCATTTGCGCGGAGACATTCTCGGAGGCGTCCGGTTTGCCCATCGGTTTGCGGCTTCGAACTGCCTCGAGAAGCGCGGCCGGGTTCTTGATCCCCAGGACCCGCTCGATAGCGTCCTTGACGAACTCGGATTTGGTAATGCCGAGACGCTTGGCTTCCTGGTCCACCCTGGTGTCGAGCGCCGCATCCAGTCTCACGGTGAGCGTCATCGTTCCCTCGCTGTATTCACAAAATACCGAAATACACTACCGTATGCCCCGGTCTCGTGGCAACCACGTGCGATTACGGGGCGGATCGCACGGATACACGGTCGGAACCGCATAGTCGGGCGCTCGCTGCCAGGACGGGCGTTTGGCCGATGCGTGAAGCCGTTCGCCGACACCTCCAGTACCCAACATGAGGTGCTCACCGGGATCGCGGCCTGATTCGTGTCGCGAGTTCGAAGAGCGCCCGTTCCTGGCGGCGAAGGCAGTGGCCGTTGCCAGCATGTAACGCTGCATATGGTCACTGCCGCACCCGCCGGCGCAGCCGCGCGAGTTCCTCGCGCTCGGCACTCGTCAGCCCGTTTGCCGAGCAAAGGCTTGCCGGCATCGATCGCGTCTTGCGCGACCCAATTTCGGATCACCTGTGCGGAGGATGCGAACTCCGCGCGAGCGAGTTCGCAGTACGACCGGACCCAAAACGGCTCAACTGCAGTGCGACGCTCGCGCCGCTTCGCTCGCCACGCGAAAGCATCCGACTATCGCAAGCTTTTCGGTGGCGTCGGTTAAAGGGACCTTGAACGGCCCTGAGCGACAAGCACATACTCGCATCGGAACGAAAAACATTGTTCGACGGAAGACTGGAGGGCACCGATCAGGAAACATCGCTAACGAAGGAAGCACGGAGCGGAAGCTGAGTGTTCGCACTCGAAAACCGTTCGCTGAAAAACCGGAGCCGCTGCTGAGCGGAGGCGCGCTAGCGCCTTGATCTGACTGGAGGCGGGGGTCGCAATCCAATCCCAGGGGTAACTGCTTGTAGCGTCAGCACTATGACCGGCGCCTTTTGGTGGATTACCCCAAAACTTACCCCGCGCTAGCGGCGCCCCCTTAAGCCCGCAGGTGCAGTCGACGTGCTGGTGTTCTCGCGCAAGGCCCCACCATATGGTCGAGCCCTCGATGATCCGTCATCATCGACGCGACCGTGCTCGTCATCGTCCTGCGGATCGTGTAGCTGAATCAGCTCGAACCCGTGACGCACGGCGCGCTGCGCGACTCTCGCTCGAAGACGAATTCGTTGCATCCAAGCCGGCCGCCGACTGTTTGCAAGCCGTCCAGCCGGTAGCCGCGCAGCCGGTAGAACTCGAAGACCTGCTCAGGCTTCGACACGTCGAAAGGGTAACCGCCGAGCCGGTCGCGAAGATCGTGCCAGGCGCTCATACCGCGCTCCTGCGTCCTTACCTGGATCAGCTCGATGAGGGCGCTGGGCAGCGCGGGGTATGTCGCGTGGAGCGCAAAGAGGAATGGTGCAATGCTTGTTGTAGGCGCGCTTTACGAGAGTCCAGTATCTCTAGACACCCGTCCTGAGTAGCTCATTTGGGTGAATTGCAATAGATACGGTGTGCCGTCGTGTGCTCGCCGAATCCGCAGCCGGTACAAATCGCTGGCGGAGTGGGCGGGCACGGCAGCACCGGTCAGGTCGTTGCCGAGATGCTGAAAGAGCTTGCGCGTATCGACATCCGCCATGTGCCCTACCGGGGCGCGGCTCACGCGGTGGTCGATCTCGTCGGCGGTCACATCGAGGCGGTGTCGGTGACGCTCACGACGGTCTCGCCGCAGATACACGTCGGGAAAGCTTGCGCGCTTGCGATGAGCTCCCCGTCGCGTGTTGCGGACTACCCGGATGTGCCGACATTCAGCGAATCGGGTTATCCGCAGCTCGTCGCCTCGGTGTGGTTCTCGCTTTCAGGCCCGGCCTGCATGCCGCCGGAGATCGTCAACCGCCTCAATGCAGAGGTGCGGCGCATCCTGCAACTGCCCGACGTCCGCCAGCGGCTGCGCGCGGACGCGATCGAGCCCGGAACCCTCGACGCGAAAACGTTCACGGCTTTCGTCGCCGCCGGGCTCGCGCGCTGGACGCCGATCGTTCGCAAGGCCGGCGGACCCGGGAGGTAGAAGTCGTCTCAGCCGATCGCCTCTTCCACCATCGTGCGCGTCAGTCGCGGCGAGATCTCTTCGAGAAACGCGTAGGTATAGCTGCGCAGGTACTGCTTGCGAACCAGGAGCAGATACGTGACGCTCGGGGGAAACAAGTGGCTCGCGTCGATCGCCCGCAGACTCTTGTCCCGCCGTTCGTCGAACATGAACTCCGCGAGCGCGGTGATTCCCAGGCCCTGTTCGACGTAGGCCTTCATGACGTCGGAGTTCGGAGCGAAGAGAATCTGCCGTAACTCGACGCCGCGCTCCGCGAACGCGTTCGCGACCGGACCCGCCGAGCCGCTCGGCTCGTACAGGACGAAGGGGTATTCGGCCAGAGCCGCGAGCGTCGGCCGCCCACGCTTCAGCAACGAGTGCTTGTGCGGCACGAGCACGATGCGGCGATAGCGGTGACACGGCAGCAACAGCAGCCTCTCGCCGAGCTCCGACACGTCGCTCGTAAGCCCCACGTGAGCTTCGCCGCCGAGCAGCATGTCGGCGATCTGCTTGCGCGTTCCGTGCCTGACGGTCACCTCCACTTTCGGAAAGCGACGGCTGAAGCGCTTCATGGCGGCCGGCAGCACGTTGCGCGACTGCCCGTGACTCGCGGCCACGACGAGGGTGCCGGTGTCGTCCCTCAGATGCTCACGCCTGATCTCGTGAATGCCTTCGATCTCGAGCAGCGCACGCTTGGCGCGGTCGAAGATCGCCTTGCCGTTCGCGGTCAGCGCGGTCAAGCGGTTCCTGCGACGAACGAAGATCTCGAAACCGAGCTCCGCCTCGAGACGGTGTATCTGGGTGCTCACCGCCGGCTGGGACGAATGAAGGCTTGCCGCGGCGCGCGAGACGTTCATGTCGTGACGCACGACTTCACAGACACAGCGCAACTGCCGGATATTCATCGGCAAACTATAACAACGGTGAATAGTTCATCTCAAATAATTATTTTTTGCATTGCCGTGCATCGACTAGCATGCCTGCTCAACGAGGCTCCGGGCCCGCGCAGCGGGTCGAGCCGGACAACGAGATTCCACGCGAGTGAATACAACCCTGAACATCGCAGAAGACGCCGCCGGCGAGCGGCTGCAGTCGATCACGCCGCAGGTCTTACGACGCATGCTGGACGATGGCGAGGAGATCGTCGTCCTCGACGTACGCGAGGAAGGCGTCTTCGCGCGCGACGGCCATCTCCTGCTCGCGGCCAACCTGCCGCTCAGCCAGCTCGAGCTGCACGCCAGCGCGCTGCTGCCGCGGCGCTCGGTTCGCACCGTGGTGTGCGACGGCAACGACGGCCTGGCGGCGCTCGCCGCGGCGCGGCTGAGCCGGTACGGCTACACGGACGTCACCGTTCTGCGCGGCGGCGCGCCCGGGTGGGCGGACGCGGGCTACCGGCTGTACTCGGGCGTGCACGTGCCGAGCAAGGCTTTCGGCGAGTACGTGCAGCACCGATACGAGACACCGGAAGTCACGCCGCAAACGCTCGCGGCGTGGAAAGCCGACGGCCGGCGACTCGTCATCCTAGACAGCCGGCCGCTCGAGGAATACCGCCGCAACACCATTCCGGGCTCGGTCGACTGCCCGGGCGCGGAGCTGCCTTACCGGGTTTTCGGGCTGGTGCCGTCTGCGGATACGACCGTGGTGGTGAACTGCGGCGGCCGGACCCGCGCGATCATCGGCGCGCAGTCGCTGATCAACGCAGGTCTGAACAATCCTGTGTTCGCTCTCAAGGACGGCACCCAAGGCTGGCGCCTCGCCGGCTTCGAGCTGGCGACCGGTGCGACGCAGGTCGCGCCGCGCGCCGCCGCCGGCGCGCTTGCAGAAGCCCGGCATGCCGCCGAGCGCGTAGCGCGACGTTTCGACGTTCGCAGCATCGACAGGCCCGAGCTCGAAACCCTGCGCGACGCCGCACGCACCCTGTACCTCGTCGACGTTCGCGGACCGGACGAATTCGCGGCAGGGCATCTACCGGGGTCGATCAGCGCTCCCGGCGGCCAACTCGTGCAGGCGACCGACCGCTACCTCGGCGTGCGTCGCGCGCGCGTTGTGCTGGTCGACGACGACGGCGTTCGCGCGACCATGACGGCCGCATGGCTCGTCCAGCTCGGATGGCGTGACGTGTTCGTGCTGCGAGAGGCCTTCGCCGGCCAGACGCTGGAAACCGGCCCGGCGCGCCACGAAGTTCTCGGTCTCGGCGCGAGCCGCGCCGCAACCGTCGGAGCGAACGAGCTGAAGGCGCTGCTCGATCGCGGCGAAGCCGCGGTCGCCGATCTCGATACCAGCCTCGCCTACCGCGAAGGCCACATCCCCGGCGCGTGGCACGTCGTACGCTCCCGATTCGCCGAGAACCTGCGCGCGCTTCCGTGTGACAAGCGCCTCGTGCTGACTTCGCGCGACGGCGTGCTCGCCCGCGTCGCGGCCGGGGATGCGGCACGCGCCGCGGCGCGCGACGTGGCGGTTCTCGACGGCGGCACGTCCGCGTGGATCGCCGCCGGGTTCCCTCTGGAAAGCGGCACGGACCGCATGACCGGACCCGCGGACGACATCCGCTATCGCGCGCTGGAGCAGACGGCGAACGTCGAAGGCGCGATCAGGGAATACCTGGAGTGGGAAGTGAATCTGCTGCGGGCCGTCAAGAGCGATCCCGACTTCAGCTTCAGAAAGTTCGCGTAAGACATGCCATTCGCCCTGCGGAGGACCGATGAAGACTCGCAAACATGACGTCGACACCCGTGTCGCTCACCTCGGACGAGACCCCCGGCGTTACTCGGGCATGGTCAATACGCCGGTCTTCCGCACGTCGACCGTGGTCTTTCCGGACCTCGAATCGTACAGCGACCGCAAGAGCGGCGGCTACAAAACTGTGCGCTACGGCAGGCACGGCACGCCGACCACTTTCGCGTTCGAGGAAGCCGTTGCCGAGCTCGAGGGCGCGTATAACGCCGTCGCGGTTCCCAACGGGCTGGCGGCGATCGCGGCCGTGCTCCTCGCGCTGACGGCACGCGGCGGCCACCTGCTCGTCACCGACACGGTGTACGCGCCGGCGCGGGCTTTTTGCGAACGAAGGCTGCGACCGGCGGGCATCGACATCGAGTACTACGATCCCCGCATCGGCGAACGGATCGAAGGCCTGATCCGCGAGAACACGATCGGCGTCTACTGCGAATCGCCGGGCTCGCTGACGCTGGAGCTGCAGGACATCCCCGCCATCTCGGCGGTGGTGCGCGGGCGCGGCATACCGGTCGTCGCAGACAACACATGGGGAACACCGTATTTCTTTTCCCCGTTCGCGTGCGGCGTCAACATCTCGATCCACGCAGCCACGAAGTACATCGCGGGGCACTCGGACGTGATGCTCGGCGTCGTCGCGACCGACCAGGCGCATTGGGAGCCGGTGCGCGAGACCGTCAGCGACTACGGCTACGCAGTGAGCCCGGACGACTGCTATCTCGCGCTGCGCGGCATGCGCACGATGGGCGTGCGCCTGAAGCAGCAGATGGCGAATGCGCTGGAGGTGGCGCGCTGGCTCGAATCCCGCGCGGAAGTGGAGCGCGTCATCTATCCCGCACTGAAAAGCCATCCCGATCACGCGATCTGGCAGCGCGACTTCCGCGGTGCGGCCTCGCTCTTCTCGTTCGTGCTGCGCGAATCGAGCCGGCAGCGCGTCGCGCGCTTCGTCGACGCGCTGGAGCTTTTCGGCATCGGATCGAGCTGGGGCGGTTACGAGAGCCTGATCACCATCGCACAGCCCGGACGCACCGCTACCGCCTGGAGCTCGGACGGCACGCTCGTGCGCCTGCACATCGGTCTCGAATCACCGTGCGATCTCGTCGACGACCTCGCACACGGATTCGATTCGATGGCCGGCGGCGACAGCGGCGCGTGACTTTCGCAACTCTTCACCAGGGAATCCCATGACTCGCATATCGCTGCAACTCCTCGCCTGTGCCTGCGCCGCCGCAGGCGCGACGAGTGCTTTCGCCCAGCCCTATCCGACGCGGCTGGTGCGCATCGTCGTCGGCTTCGCGCCCGGCGGCTCCATGGATGTGGTCGCGCGCATCGCCGCCGACCGGCTCAGGGAAAGCCTGGGTCAACAGGTGATCGTCGAGAACAGAGCCGGCGCAAGCGGCAGCATCGCGGCCGACGCGCTGGCGAAGGCAGCCCCCGACGGCCACACCATCATGCTGGCGGGCGGCGGCACGCTTGCGATCCGGCAAAAGCTCGAGCTGAAGCTGCCCTACGACGCGCAGCGCGATTTCGCGCCGGTCATACAGGTGGCGAATCTGCCGCTGCTGCTGGTAGTGCCGACGTCCCTGCCCGTGAAATCGGTGAAGGAGCTCGTCACGCTCGCGCGCGCCCGCCCCGGTCAGCTCAACTTCTCTTCGTCGGGCGTCGGCTCGACGACGCATCTCAGCGGCGAGATGCTCAAGGCACTGGCGAAGATCGAGCTCACGCACGTCCCGTACAAAGGGAGCTCGCAGATGCTGCCCGATCTCGTCGCCGGACAGATCTCGCTCGCGTTCGATCAGATCACGACGACCCAGCCTTATATCGCGGCCGGCAAGCTGCGCGCGCTGGCCATCTCGACGCCGAAGCGCTCGCGGCTGATGCCGGCGCTGCCGACGATCGCAGAGGCCGGCGTTCCCGGCTACGAAGCGATCTCGTGGAACGGGTTCGTCGTTCCTGCGGCGACGCCCAGGACCATCGTCGAACGGATCAACGACGAGACAGTGAAGCTTCTCAATACGACGAGCACCGCCGAACGGCTCGCATCGATCGGCGCCGAGCCCGCGGGCGGCACGGCCGAGCAGTTCGCGGCGTTCATCAAGGCCGAGTCGATCCGCTGGGGGCGGCTCATCGACCGGCTCGGCATCAAACCGCAATAGCCGAAGGAGAAGTGATGACGCAGACACTGCAAGCATTCGTCGCGAAGTGCAGCGAGACTCTCACGCTCGCGAACAATCCCGCGGGCCGGGCGAGAGTCTGCCTGCTGCTCGAGGCGGCGCTCCGCGACGCGGACTTCATAGCCGAGGCGTTCGACGACCATACCCCCGAACGCAAGCTCCTGTACGAGGATGCGCGGCTGGGATTCTGCGTCCTCGCGCACAACTACCTGCGCGCCAAGCAAAGCGCGCCGCACGACCACGGCCCTTCGTGGGCGATCTACGGCCAGGCGTCGGGCGAAACCGCGATGAGCGACTGGGCGCTCGTGGAGCCCGCCACGCCGACGACGGCCGGCAAGGTCCGCAAGGTTCGAGAGTACAGGCTCGTCCCCGGCGCGGCGCACGTCTACAACGAAGGCGACCTGCATTCTCCTTCGCGCACCGGTCCGACGCGCCTCATCCGCATCGAAGGGACCAACATGGAAAAGGTCCGGCGCCTGAGGTACGAGCCCGTCGCCTAGCGGCCGGCCGCCTCCCGGCGTTCGCGCAAGATTGTATACAACGTATACAATGTGCCTGCGACACACCACCGACATTCCAAAGGAGGCCCGATGACTGCCGTTCAGCCCGCGCTCGACAGCGCCACGCACGTGAATGCACCCGAGAACGTACAGATCGTACCGACCGCCACGGCGGTCGGCGCCGAAATCCGCGGCGTCGATCTGTCCAAACCGGTGCCGGAGGAAACCAAGGCCCTGCTGCGCAAAGCGTGGGCCGATCACCTCGTGCTCCTGTGGCGCGGCCAGACATTGCCTGACGTGTCCTTCCTGGAGGCCGCGGCGATCTTCGGCAGCCCGAAAGAGCCCGCGGCCCGCAAGTACCAGGTCGCCGGCGGCTACAAGATCGGCGGCAAGATCGTGCCGCTGCACCCGCACGTCAGCCTCATCAGCAACCTGAACGAGCACGGCGAGCCAGTGATGCACAACGGCGCGCTCGGCAGCGCCGAAGTGGTGTGGCACAGCGACAATTCGTACGTCGAAGTGCCCCCGGCAGGCAGCATGCTGTACGCAGTGGTGCTTCCGACCGACGGCGGCGGCGACACGTACTTCAACAACCAGTACCTGGCCTACGATGAACTGCCCGATGATCTGAAGCAGGCAATCGCCGGACGTTCGCAGCGCCACGACGCGAGCCGCAACAGCGCCGGCGTGCTGCGTCCCACGGTCAAGATGCCGACGACGCCGGAGGAAGTGCCCGGTCCGGTCCATCCTCTGGTGCGCGTGCATCCGGTCACGGGCAAGCGCGCGCTGTATCTCGGACGGCGCCGCGACTGGCCGTCGAACTACATCATCGGCATGCCCAACGACGAGAGCGAGGCGCTGCTCGACCGGCTGTGGGCGCATGCGACGCGGGACAAGTACGCGTGGTGCCACAAGTGGCGCGTGGGCGACGTCGTGCTGTGGGACAACCGCTGCGCGATGCACTACCGCTCCGAAGTGGACGCGATGCAGGCGCGCGTGCTGTATCGCACCGTCGTCACCGGCGAGCCGGTCATCGCCGGCTGATCGCACGTCCGTGAGCAGTGTAGCCAGGCAGCGCCGCGGCGCTCCCGCCGATGCGGACGCCGCGCTCGCGCGTATCACGGGGCGGCGCGACAAAGCGCCCTCCCCCGCGTCTCAACCGCTGGGGGAGCGCGCGTACCGTGCGCTGCGCGAGGCGATCCACGAAGGCACGATCGAGCCCGACACGCATCTCACCGAGGTGGACGTCGCCGCATGGCTCCAGATGAGCCGCACGCCGGTGCGCGAAGCCATGCGCCGGCTCGAAAGCGAAGGTGTCCTGCGCAACCAGCCGTTTCGCGGCGCGGTCGTGGTCGCGATCGACGAACGGCAACTGCGCGAGCTCTACGCAGTGCGCGAGCTGCTCGAGGTGGCCGCCGCCGGATGGTGCGCCGCGAATGCGACCGAAGCGCAGCTCGACGCGTTGCGCGAGATCACCGCCGCCGAGTCAAAGGCGACGCGCGATCCGCGCGCGCTGAGCAAGCTCAACCGGCGCTTCCACGACGAGATCTGCCAGGGCGCCCGCAACGAATTCCTGCTCAAGGCGCTCGCGACGGTGCACACGTCGTTCGCGCTGCTCGGCAAATCGAACCTGCTGACGGCCGGCCGCGCGCGCGTTTCGATCGCGGAGCATCGCGAGCTGCTCGCGGCGATCGAGAAGCGCGACACCGAAGCTGCCGAAGCCGCCGCACGCAAGCACGTGCGCCGATCGCTGGAGCAGCGCCTGAAAGAGCTCGGCGCCCGCGCCGCGGCGACGTTCTGAACCCGTTCCTGATTTTTCCATACCGTAGAGACATGAATCGAATCACCCTGCCCTGCGCGCTGCTGTGCGGCGCCGCCTTTACCGCCTCCATCAGCTTCGCCTGGGCGAATCCCACTGCGAGCAAATTCCCGAACAATCCGGTGCGCTTCATCGTCCCGTTCTCCGCCGGCGGCGGCACCGATACCACCGCGCGCACGATCGCGGCCAAGCTCTCCGAGAAATGGGGCCAGCAGGTCGTGACCGACAACCGTACCGGCGCCGCCGGCGCGATCGGCGTCGAGCTCACCGCCAACGCCAATCCCGACGGCTACACGATCTGCCTCGTCTCGGCGTCCACCGCCGTCAATTCCGCGACCAACCCGAAGCTGCCGTACGATCTGACCAAGGACCTCCAGGGGATCACCCAGGCGACGTCGCTGTTCTACGTCGTGTATCACAACCCTTCGCTGCCGGTTAAATCGATCAAGGAGCTCATCGCCTACGCCAAGGCCAATCCCGGCAAGCTCAACTTCGGCACGTCCGGCACGGGCGGGCTTCAGCACGTGGGCGGCGAGCTTTTCAATCACATGGCGGGCGTGAAGATCGTCCATGTGCCGTACAAGGGCGGCGCCACGGTGGTGCCGGCGATGATCGCGAACGAAGTGCAGATGGGCTATGCGTCGCTCTTCGCGGTGCGCCCGCAAGTGCAAGCGGGCCGGCTGAACTGGATCGCCATCACGGCGAAAAAGCGCTCGCCCATCGTGGACCTGCCCACCGTGGCGGAATCGGGCCTGCCCGGCTTCGAGGTCGACCAGTGGTACGGCATCGTCACCTCCTCGAAGGTGCCGCGGCCGGTGGTGCAGCAGATCCACGCGGCGATCGCCGATGTGCTCAAGATGCCGGACGTGGTGCAGCGTCTCGGCGCCGACGGCTCGACGCCGGTGGGCAGCGCGCCCGACGCGTTCAACGCGCACGTCAAGGCGGAGATCGCGAAATGGCGCAAGCTGGTGAAGGACGCGAATCTCAAGCTGCACTGATCGGCCGTCGCATTCCTGTCGAGACGCAAGAAGCGCATAACCACGATCCACGCCGACGAAAGGTCAGGCTGCGCGTAGCTGCCGATAGACTTCCTGCGCCAGACGCTCGAGCTCACGCTTGTCGGCGCCAGCCGAAATTGCGTAACCGAAGTGGCCATCGACCCAGTAGAAAACATTCACGGGCCCGTCGCTCGCAAAGCGAAACGCGGCCTCCCCGGAGCGCGCGCCTTCCCGGCTCACGTACAGCGTCAGGCGTTCACCCTGTCCATTGTGGTACATGAACTGCGCGACGGGACCTTCGCTGCCCGGGAGAAGGCGTCCTCCGATCAGCTCGTAGCCGAGCGTCGTCAGCCGCGGCGGCTTCAACGACGCACCCAGGCGCTTGGAGAGCCACGTCACGAGCTGCTCTTCCTGCGAAGCGTCGACTTCAACGGGGTGCCGCACGTCCGGGCTGTAAACGACGTGCGCGATCGCGGCGCGGTGCGCCATGCCATCCAGTCTGTCCCGCGATGGCGCAGCGATGCCCTCGGCAGGCGCCACGATGGCCGCACCTCGCATCAGCCAGCCTCCCGACGCACTCACCACCGCGATCGAGGCCGCCGCGCCGAGCTGGCGCCAGCGAGTCGCACGCGCCGCCGGAGGGCCGGCCAGCGCGATGGGAATCGGCTCTTTCGTCACCGGATCGAGCATTGAGCGCAGCGCGGCGTTGTCGCGCGCCCACGCTGCGACGAGCGCCGCCTTCGCAGGATCCGTAGCGAGGTATGCCTCGACCTGCAGGCGACGCGCCTCTCCGAGCTGACCGTCCGCATACGCGTGCAGATCGCTCTCCGTCAGCGGAGGCATTCTCGAGTGTTCACTCATTTGACCGCCTTCAGCCTTGAAACGGGTTCGCTTCCCTCCAGCAGCGCGCGCAGGTGCTGCCGCGCGCGCGAGAGTCGGGACATCACGGTCCCGAGCGGCACACCGACCGCCTTCGCGATTTGTTCGTAGCTCATTTGCTCGACCGCGACGAGCAGCAGCACCTCGCGTTGGTCAGGCGGAAGGCGCATCAAGGCGCGACCGAGATCGCGCACTTCGAGCATGTCCGATTGCGTTGCGCGCACAGGCGCGGTCAGCTCCTCGCCGCACCTCGGCTGCACGGGAGAGCTCTTCGCCGATCGCACGCGATCGATGAATACATTGTGCATGATGCTGAAGAGCCACGCGCGAAGGTCCCCCCGGCGCTGCCACAGGGCAATGCGGCCGCACGCGCGCTCGAGCGCGTCCTGCACGAGGTCATCGGCTGCATGCACGTTGCCGGTGAGCCCGCGCGCGTAGCGGCGCAGGTTCGGCATCCATGCGACGATCTGATCGTGCAGGTCGGTCATGTGTCGCGGGAGTTGGCTTGTTGCGAAGCGACTACTCGGCTCGGGTACCGCCGAGCGCCGGATAGCCATCGGGCTCGCTCGTGCTGGCGCCTCTGCGCAGTTGCTCGAGACGCCGGCGCATGCCTTCGATCTCTACCTGCTGACTCGCGATGATGTCTTCGGCCAGCTTGCGCGTCACAGGGTCGCGTCCATACACGAGGAGCAGGCGAGACATCTCGACGGCACCTTCGTGATGCGGAATCATCATCGCAAGGAAATCGGCGTCGACGTTGCCGGTATGTGCCGACGCATGCATGTCGTGCATCATCTTTGCCATGCCGGCATCGATGCCGCGCTCGAATGGCGCGCTCACGCGGTCTGCCCCCGGTATCCCGGACGCACGTACACGAGGTTGATGCTCTTCTTGTTGCGAAGCTCTCCGGAAGGCAGCTTCAGGCTGCCGAGAGGGATTTGCGCGACGTGTTTCGGATTGAACGGATCGGAAACGTCGAAGGCGCTGCACACGGTCTGTCCCGCATTCGGAGTTCCGGGCAATTCGTCCTGCTCGTGCGCGACGTAGAGCAGATCGTGGGCGGGGTTGGTCCACAATCCATGCGCTTCCCGACCGTGCGTGAAGAACGTCCCCACGACCTTCCGCGAGCCTGCGGGCGCGCTGCGATCGATGATCGCGATGCGGCTGGACGCGACGCTGCCGGGTCCGCCGTCGTCCACGCGGGCAAGACTCGCGTATACGACTTTGCCTTTGGCGTTCTCGACGAATTCGACATGATTGGGCCGCGCCATAGGGCCCAGCGCGACGGAGTCGTGAAGTCCGAAGGGCTGGCTCGTCGAGCGCGCGGACACGGCGTCGGCAAGCTTGTGTGAAAGCCATACCTCGGCCCCGTCAGGGCTGGTCTTGAGAAACGGCGTGAACGCCGGCTTGTCCTGTGCCGAGATATCGATCGTCGTGATGCGTGACGGCCGCGAATAGCCGGAGGCGTCGGCATTCACCGCAAACACGTCGATCGCAGCGGTCTTCTGGCTGGCGACGAAGGCGATCGTGCCGCGGGCATCGAACCAGGCTTGCGCCGGCCCGTTGATCGTCGGCAGGTAGCGCAGCACTGCCCCCGCATCGACGCCGCCTGCCTGCTTGATCGCGCGCTCGACGTCCAGAATCGCGATGCGGTTCTCGCCGCGCACAGTCACCCAAAGCTCCTTGCCGTTTCGCGTGAACGTCGGCTCGTGCGGCTCGCGGCCGACGAGGATGCCGCTCGACAGGCGCTCGGGGTTGCCGCCGGCCGTCGCCTGCGGGTTCGGCGTGTTACCCACGACGCGCCGGTTGACGGCATCGATGAGGTAGATGTTGCTCGAACCGCGGCCGCTCGTAGCAAGCAGTCGCCCGTCCGGCGAAGGGACGGCGCCGTGCGCGTCTATACAGCCGTGATAGAGAGGCTTGTGGATCATCGCGGCATGCGGCGGCGCGACTCCCGCCGTCACGAACCGGAACGGCGGCCGCGGGTCCTCGTCGAAGCTGGTCAGGTTGATGGTCGTCTCCACCGCGTTGCTGTTCGGGTTGATGACTGCGATCGTGTTCGAGTCTTCGTTGGTGATGAAGACGCGATCGCCTGCCTCGATCGAAGCGGCGCGCTGCGCCCAGGCGGTGCGGGTGGTCGACAGCGTCGCCGCTGCGGCGAGCGCGAAGCTCGTCTTGATGAATTCTCGGCGGTTTTCCATCGGGATCTCCTGAAAGGGTCAAGAGGTGGACGTATGCCACCCTCGATTTATTCCCCGGATGGAGCGTGGCGACTGTGGCGCAGTGGCGGGCTCACGCCGCGTTCCCGGCACCGCTCGCTTCACGCAGGATCACTTCTCGATAGCGACGCACGCAGCGCCCTTGCTGTTCCCGCCGCTTGCGCCGAACAGCGCCTCACGCCCGCATTGCGAGCCGAACATCCCTGCCTGGTCGTGGCTGACCCCGATCACTTCGTAGGCGTGGTGCCGCAACGTCGCCATGCGCTCCGCGGCGAGCCACCGCTCGTAGCGCACGTACGAGAGTCCCCGCTCGATGCGCGTGCGCCCTTGCGCCGCGGCGGCGCAGCGCTTGTCCAGCGCCCGGTGGTTCGGATCGTTGTCCGCGGTCCCGAGCAGGTACAGCACGTCGCGCGCGGCATACGCTGCAAAGAGCTGATCGGCCGAGCGGCCGTCGCTGTACGGCACACGGCCTTCGAAACCGTACTTGTATCGGTTGTACTCCGGGCACAGCGCACTGTCGTAAGGCGCGTAACCTGCGCCCTGCGGCCGGTCCTTGGTGAAGTACAGATAGGACGACGGATTCGCGATCACGAAGCGCAGATCGATGCCCGCTGCGCGCACCTTCTCGTCGACACGGCTCAGAATCGCGTAGCGGTGGACCGCCTGCCCGCCGGCGGAATGGCCTGCGAATACGATGCGCCGGAGCGCCGGGAAGCGGGTGCGGTCGGTGAGCAGCGCGACGAGGTCGTGATACACCCGAAAAGAACTCACGCCTTTCGTTCCGCCGATCGAGTCCGCGCCTTCCATCCAGCCGCCGCGGCTCCACAGCGGGATCGCATCATCCGCGACCTTCGCGATGTCTTCAGTCGCGAAGAACTGCGTCGCGATGACCAACACCGTCCGCGGATCCGTTCCGCTCTGCGTGAGGAGCTTCTCGGCGTCGGCGAAATACACATCGCCGTTGCGGGAGCGGCCGTGCTGGATGACGATCGCTGCCGTGATCGTCTTCGGCGCGGCGTCGAGCGGATAGTTGCCGTAGATCGGGAATGGATACGCGTTGTCGCCAGTACCGAGCGTCGCCGTGCGCCATGTGACTTTCGCCGCCGCAATCTCCGGCGCCGCGGCGTACGCACGAGCCGCGAGCGCAAGCGCCACGGCGACGATCAGTCTTGCCAGAATTTTCATAGGCAGCTCTGGTTTCGGCTCGCGCGCGTGCGGCCGATGTCATAGGGTCGGCTCCGACTTCTATTGTGACAGGGCTGTCACCGCTGGGCCGAAGAATTGCGCACGGCGATCGCTGATCGACCGGGACGCGCTCGCGCGCATCGAGCGCGGCGCCTACCTCACCTACGTCGGGCGCGGATCGCTGGCGTCCGCGCGGCCACCATAACCGGCCGCGCACCGCTTCCGCGACATGCGAGATCGCCGACCGACTCGGAATCACCCGTCGCACCGCGGAGACCCACCGCGCGAACGTACACAAGAAGCTCATAATCGAGAACCGCGCCGACCTCGTTGCGTTCGCGCTGCGGCGGGGCCTAATCACCAGGGATATCTAGGCAGAGCAGTTCGGCACAGTCGGCAGGATGCATTCGTCATGACGCGGCGCTCGCCTGAAATCCGGACGTGACGCACGACGAGCACCACTGCCGGTACTTCCTGGAGTGCCTCCCGCAACAGCGAAGCACCCGAGCTCGCGTCGACGCCTAAACGAGCCGCAATTGCTTGCGTCCAGCAACTGCGTTGCTCGTGACAAGTGACTGGCATGTAAGACTTTGGGAGGCGGGGGTCTGATCCTAATTAGGGACCTAACCCGTTGACTGTTTGTTTCTCTTAGCCTTCCTCGGCGCTCAGTTACCCCAACAATTCCCCCTGAGACGTTCGGCCCGGAACCTGGGCCGGACTGCGCCGGGCCCGCAGCGACGCCGAGCGGAGAGATGTGCAACAAGGGGGCGAGCGTCTGCTCGGTCCTCGCCTTCGAGCGCCTGGCGCGCGGTCCAGGGTGCCTCTCGACGCGAGATCAATCGCTTGCGTCGGTCCGACCCCTGAGCGAGGCTCAGAGGGCCGGCCGTTGCGGTGCGAAGTCGCTCTCGTTGATACCGGCGATGCGCACCGGCTTCTTCATCGCGTCGCGCCGGAAGGGCTCGCCCAGCTCCTGGTTGAGCACGACCTCGATGAAGGTGGTCACGCGATCCTTCATCTGCGCATTGATCGCCGCGCGCAGCGCCTGCGTGAGCGCCTCCGCCGTGCTCACCTGCACGCCCTTGAGCCCGCACGCCTGGGCGAGCTTCGCGTAGTCGACGCCGGTATTGAGCTCCGTGCCGACGAAGTTGTCGTCGAACCAGAGCGTCGTGTTGCGCTTTTCAGCGCCCCACTGGTAGTTGCGGAAGATCACCATCGTGATGGGCTCCCACTCTCTGCGTCCGCACGCCGTCATCTCGTTCATCGAGATGCCGAACGCGCCGTCGCCGGCAAAACCCACGACAGGCACGTCGGGGCATCCGATCTTGGCGCCGAGGACCGCGGGGAAGCCGTAGCCACAGGGGCCGAAGAGACCCGGCGCCAGATATTTCCGGCCGGCCTCGAATGTCGGATAGGCGTTGCCGATGGCGCAATTGTTGCCGATGTCGCTCGAGATGATCGCCTCCTTCGGCAGCACCGCCATGATCGCGCGCCAGGCTTGCCGCGCACTCATCCGGTTCGGCTCGCGCTTGCGGGCGCGCTCGTTCCACGTCGTGCCCGGGTCGTCCTCCTCGTGATCCATGGTGGCAAGCTCCTTCGCCCAGCGGGATCGGGCCTGCTCGATCAAGGTGCGGCGTTCCTGCCCGCCGGCGCCGGCGGTGCTGGGAAGCTGGGCAAGTATCTGCTCCGCGACGTAGCGCGCATCGCCCTGGATGCCCACCGTGACTTTCTTTGTCAGGCCGATCCGGTCGGCATTGATATCGACCTGGATGATCTTCGCTTCCTTCGGCCAGTAATCGATCCCGTAGGCCGGCAGCGATGAAAAGGGATTGAGCCGCGTGCCGAGCGCAAGAACGACATCGGCTTTCGCAACAAGCTCCATGGCCGCCTTCGAGCCGTTGTAGCCGAGCGGGCCGCAGGAAAGCGGGTGCGAGCCCGGAAACGCGTCGTTGTGCTGGTAGTTGCAGCACACCGGGGCGGCCAGCCGCTCGGCCAGCGCGGCGGCCGCGCGGATTCCGCCGGAGAGCACCACGCCCGCACCGTTCAGAATGACCGGAAACTTCGCCTCGGCAAGGAGCCTGGCCGCGGCCGCAATCGCCTCTTCGCCGCCGCGCGGGCGCTCGAGCTCCACGATCTGCGGCAACTCGATGTCGATCACCTGCGTCCAGAGATCCCGCGGCACGTTGATCTGGGCCGGCGCGGAGCCACGCCGCGCCTTGGTGATGACGCGGTTCAGCACCTCGGCGATGCGCGATGGGTCGCGAACCTCCTCCTGGTAGCAGACGCAATCCTGGAATAGCGCCATCTGCTTCATTTCCTGGAATCCGCCCTGCCCGATGGTCCGGTTGGCCGCCTGCGGCGTGACGAGCAGCAGCGGCGTGTGGTTCCAGTATGCAGTCATGACCGGCGTCACCATGTTGGTGATGCCTGGACCGTTCTGGGCGATGATCATGGACATCATGCCGGTCGCTCGCGTATAGCCGTCCGCGGCCATACCGGCGTTGCACTCGTGCGCGCAGTCCCAGAACTTGATTCCGGCAGCCGGAAAGAGATCCGAGACCGGCATCATCGCGGAGCCGATGATGCCGAAGGCATGCTCGATCCCGTGCCTCTGCAGTACCTTGATGAACGCTTCTTCGGTCGTCATTTTCATGCCGTTGCTCCTGTTCGTAGAGTGCAGCTTACGCGAGTCTGACACCATCCTGCTCTGCAGGCATCATCTCCTGGATTGGTTATAGCTCGTGAAGTCCGGACTGCACTCTTCTCCATGATGGGCGGCGCACCGGCCTGAAGCATGCCGCATAATCCGTGATTCGCTCTCCGAGGATGACCATGCGCCACAGAATCGCTTTGCTGCTGCTCGCGCTCGCGCCCGCGGTCGCTGCCGCCCAGGTCCGACGCGTCGATTACCCGACCAAATTCGTGCGCTTCATCGTGCCGTATGCGCCCGGCGGCAGCTCGGATGTGCTCGCGCGCGCGCTCGGGCAGAAGCTCGGCGACGCGCTGGGGCAGAGCTTCGTCATCGACAACCGCCCGGGCGCCGGCAGCATGATCGGCACCGACGTCGCAGCGAAAGCGACACCCGACGGTTACACGCTGATCCTCTCCGACATGCCTCACACGATCAACCCGAGCATCTACGCGCACGTGCCCTACGATCCGGTGCGCAATTTCGCACCCGTTACCATCATCGGCGTGTCTCCGATGTTCCTCTTCGCGAACCCGTCGTTTCAGGCGCACAGCGTGAAAGAGCTCATCGCGCTCGCGAAATCGCAGCCCGGCAAGATCGCGATCGCGTCGGGCGGCACCGGTGCGACCACGCATCTCGCCGCCGAGCTCCTGCGAGGCCGCGCGGGCATCAAGCTCAATCATGTGCCCTATAAAGGCGCCGGGCCCGCTCTCACCGACGTCGTCGGTGGGCAGGTGCCGCTGACCTTCACTTCGATGGCGACCGCGGCGCCGTTCGCGAAATCGGGACGCCTGCGCATACTCGGCGTCACGAGCGGAAAGCGGCTCGCTTCGTTCCCCGACGTTCCGACGTTCGAGGAGAGCGGCGTGCCTATCGTGTTCGAGCACTGGTGGGGCGTCATGGCGCCCGCGGGCACCCCGCGGCCCATCATCGACAAGCTTCATGAAGCCATCGTCAAAGCGCTTGCGACGCCCGACCTGCGCGAACGCTTCGCAGCGCTCGCGGTCGAACCGCGCACGAACACCCCTGAGCAGTTTCGCGCGCTGCTCGAATCCGACCTCAAGCGCTGGGCGAAAGTGGTCAAAGACGCCGGCATCAAACCCGAATGAGCGCGATGGATAACGCATTACAGGAAGTGCTTGGTGCGGTCTCCGCGGATGAAGCGATGTGGTCCGATTTCCTCGCACTGTGCGATTGCGGCGGCCGCCGCGCCGGCACGCCGAGCGAAGAGCGGGGTATTGCGCTGGTGCGCGAGCGGCTCGCGAAAATCGGCAGTGAAGTGAGTGTCGCTCGTGTGCCTTATGCCGCGTGGCGTCTCGACCGGGCGTCTCTCGATCTCGACGGCGTGCCGCTCGCATGCAATCCGCTGCTCGGATCACAGTCGACGCCGGCTGAGGGCGTCGCGGGGGAAGTGTGCGATGTGGGCCGCGGGACGCCCGCAGACTTCGAGCGACATGCCGCCGCCATCGCCGGCCGCTTCGTCGTCGTGCGGCACGAATATCCGTTCAGCACCGAGACCGTCCACCGCCGCCGCAAGCTTGCGATGGCGATGGAGAAGGGCGCGGCCGGATTCATCATCGCCAATCCGTTCCCGGGGGCAGGCGCCGTAGCAGGTTCGTCGGGACGCGGCGGCGCCGCGGGCATACCCGCGGTCGGCACCGACTATGAATCGTCCGTGCGGCTCGCAGCGGCTTCCGGCTCGCACGCACGTGTGCGTGTTGTCCTCGCTGCCGAGGACTGTGCGGGAGAGACATCGGCGCTGATCCTCGATCTGCCCGGCAGGACACGCGAATGCGTGGTGCTGAGCGCGCACGTCGATGGCCACGATCTTGCCGAAAGCGCCATGGACAATGCGACCGGTGTCGCAGCGGCGCTGGCGATCGCACGCGCGGTCGCGCCACGCATCGCTGAATGCGAACGAGGGTTGCGCGTGTGCATCTTCAGCGCGGAAGAGTGGGCTCTCGCGGGCTCCCGCCAGTATCTCGATACGATGCCCGACGAAGAGCGCGCGCGCATCGCGTTCAACGTGAACCTCGACACACTCGGCGGCGACGAGCGCTTCACCGCGCTCACCAGCGACTTTTCGAAGCTGGACGCCTACGTGCAGACTGTCGCGCGCGAATCCGGATTGGCGCTCGGAACCCACCTGCCGATGATGCCCAATTCCGACCACTACAACTTCGCGCGCCACGGCATACCGGCGCTGCGCCTCGTCGCCGGCTTCAACCGCCCCGACAGCGACATCCGTCTCATCCTGACCCGCGGCGACACCCGCGATCGCGTCGAGCCCGCCCAGTTCACCGAAGGTGCCAGGATTGCCGCAACCCTGGTATGGCGCGCGCTCACTGCCAAAAGCGAAGCCCTGCGAGACTTGCGCAAATAAGGACGGGAGGCCAGGAGGGAAACATCGTCGGCGGCAGCTCGTAGGACTTTACCTCGCTCATAGCGCGCGAGTCGCGGAAATGGGCTGACGTCGCGACAAAGGCTGGCATACGGCCGGATTGACGAAGCGCCAGGCGACCGCGGCACGAGACGTTCATCGCAGCGCTCGCTTGAAGGGGCATTCGCCGCCTTCGCATGCTTGGTGGGTCAATTGACGGGTCGGGAGTGACCGCTCGGGGCTACAGGCGGAGAGCTGGGGATTCTGGCGGAGAGAGGGGCTCGAAGCTTCGCCCTGCTCTGCGGCCGCTGCGTTACAGCAGTACGGGAATGGCTGGCGCCGAAAGCATGTCGCAGGGAGATTTCGCTGCACGAGCCGCGCGCTACGTTGCGCGCCACGCGAAAGCAGCCGATTGTCGCGGGCTTTTACGTGGCGTCGGCTAGACGCAGCTTGAACGTGCCCCCCGCCACGCACATACTCACATCGGGGAAGAACGTCGTTTCAAGGAACACCGGAGGAACCGATCACGACACATCGCTAACGCACCGATCAAGAGATCGATGTTCGCTCGAAAGCACTGCCGAAAATCCGAGGCGCTGGTAAACGGGTAAACGGAGGCGTGCTAGCGACTTGATCGACTGGAGGGGGGGTCACAACCTAATCGCGGACCTAACCTGTTGACTGCTCGCCCTTCTCTGCCTCGTCGGCGACCAGTTACCCCAACTGTTACCCCGCGCCGCACAGCCATCAATCGCGGGCACCCTGTTGCTGAGGCTCGCGGAGAGGGTGTCCGCCTCGATAGCGTCCGACAGCGTCGTCCACTAACGGCAAGCTAAGTGCCCGTGTCACTACCAAAACAGACTTCTCACGTCTTATGATGTCCGTACCCATCCAGTAGCCTCCAGAGCTGGTTCGGTAGTCATTTCGGTAATCACCTTTCGTGGCGACCAAGGCACATGACGCGGCAAATTCACAAGCTCACAGCGGTATGGATCGCCAGCCAAAAGCTGGCCGAGCATATCCCAATCTCGGTGGTCGCTATCTTCAGATCGGTGGGAGCGGCGCGAAGTCTTGGCTGTTCAAGTTCATGGTCAGGGAAGCGATTCGGCATGGGCTTGGCCCCTTACACGCGGGTTCACTCGCGGAAGCTCGTAAACGCGCCGCGGAATGCCGAGCGCTCGTCGCGGGACGCATGATCCGATGGTCCGTCAGGGGCAGCAGCAGGCGAAGCTGGCGGAGAAGACCGCGGTGAAGACGTTCGGCGATTGCGCCGACGCTTTCATAGAGATGCAACGCCCCGACCCGGAAGAACGAGAAGCATGTAACCCAATGGACGAATACGATCCGCGACTATTGCGGGCGTCTTCGCCCCCTCCCCGTCGCTGACATCGAGACGTCCCGCGTCCTCGAAGTACTGCAGCCGATCTGGAGCCCCAAGCGGGAGACCGCCAGCCGTCTGCGCCGGGATTGGAGCGGATACTCGACTGGGTGAAGGTCCGCAACTACCGGGCGGGCGAAAATCCGGCTCGTTAGCGCCGCCACCTAGACAAACTTCTCCCTGTGTTCAACAAAGTCGGATGCGCTCGCGAGAATGATACGCACAGAGGTGGCTCCGCTTGTTAAGACAGAATTCTGCGGAAGTTAAGTGCAGCCCTGCGGGTTAAGCTGCCAGCGGAAGCGGCAGCGATTTGAAGTACACGGCATCGGGCGTCATGCCGTCAAGCGCACGATGCGGCCTGCGCCCGTTGTAGAAGTCGATGTATCGCGCGATTCCGGCCTTGGCGTCGGCAACGGTGTCGTAGGCGTGCAGATAGATCTCTTCGTACTTGATTGTCTTCCACAGCCGTTCGACGAACACGTTGTCGCGCCATGCCCCCTTGCCGTCCATGCTGATCGCGATGCCGTTGCGGCTGAGCAGTCCGGTGAACTCGGCGCTGGTGAATTGGCTGCCTTGATCGGTGTTGAAGATTTCGGGCTTGCCGTTCTTCACCAACGCTTCCTCGACCGCCTCGGTGCAGAAGTCGGTGTTCATGCTGATCGAGACCCGCCAAGCCAGAACGCGCCGCGTCGCCCAATCCAGCACCGCCGCCAGATACACGAAGCCGCGGCTCATCGGAATGTAGGTGATGTCCATTGCCCACACTTCATTCGGACGCTCAATCACCCGGTTACGCAGCAGATACGGATAGATCGCATGCGCCGAATGCCTGCGGCTGACGTTAGGCCGGCGATAGAGCGCTTCGATCCCCATCGTCTTCATCAGCGTCGCCACATGCCTGCGGCCGACGCTGTAGCCCTCGTTGTTCAGCAGATCGCGCAGCATGCGGCTGCCGGCGAAGGGATGGTTCAGGTGCAATTCGTCGATGCGCCTCATAAGCACCAGATCGCCAGGCGGCGTTGCCCGAGGCAGGTAGTAGACCGAAGCCCGCGAGAGCTCGAGCAGCTGCGCCTGGCGCGTGATGGGAAGCTCGTGCTCAGGATCGATCATCGCTTTGCGCTCGCATCGTCGATACGACCGAGCGCGCCGGCCAAAAAATCGTTCTCCATGGCGAGCTGCCCGATCTTCGCCTGTAGGTCCTTCACGCTCGGGCCTTCGGTCCCGCGCTTCTCGCCGGCAGTGGCGAATACGTGGCCGGCACGCTCGAGGAGTTGGGCCTTCCATTGGGTGATTTGCTGCGGATGGACATCGAAGCGCTCGGCGAGCTGCGCCAGCGTCTGGTCCCCTTTGAGGGCGGCCAGCGCCACCTTCGCCTTGAACGCCGATGAGTGGTTACGACGGGGTCGTTTCATTGCTCATGCTCCTATGCGGGCTCATGGCCCGATTAGAGCAGAGCTACACTTATCCGACTGTCTGAAAAACCGGAGCCCTCTCTCACTGCGTACATCGACATCCCGGCAATTTGAGTCTTTGGTACGCACCCGATACACTGAGACGAAAGAAGTGGGGTCAGGAGGGTCGGTTATGTCTTCCACGCAGAAGGCGTTCCTCACGGACGCTAAGCGCAGGCTTCAGCAGACCATTCCCAGCCTTACCTGGGATCAGTTCGCCAACCTCTTCCAGATCGAGCCGCGGGCCCTTAAGACGTATCGGATGCCCGAGACGTCCGCCGACTACCGGGTGATGCCTAAGGCATTGCGGGCCGCCATCGAGCATCGCGTTCAGCCGAAGGCCGACTCCGCAGCCATACCCGATGTTTCTGACCCAAAAGACGTCCCGGCGACCGTCATTGTTCAGGCGCTGGCCGCGCTTGTCGTGCGGCAATCTCGGATTGCCGTACTCGAACGGCGCGGGATCTCAGGCCTAGACCGCACACCTGGCACGACATCGGGGCTCACGAGCGAAGACCGGCGCGCCATGGCACTCGTCTCTCGCGCCCGCCTTTCGCAGGGTCAATCTGATATCGGCTCAGAGATTCACGAGTTGCTCTGGCATTGCACGCAAGCTCTCGGTGGATGGCTTAGCCTGCCGGATATCTACTCAGAGCAGTTGAGCCAGATTGTGCTGCTTGACGCGGAAGAAGGCGTTCCTACGCGAGAGGCCGACGAACTCGCGCGCAACTTCGGCGGGGTATCAGCTGGTCTCGAAGAAATGATCTTCGGGCGTTTCAAAGAGTTGCTTCTTACGAAGAACTCAAGAGCCACGGCAGAAGAGCATTACACCCTGGTGCGCGAATTCGTCGTGCGCAATCCCATCACGACATCCGAAAAGCTAAACGAGCTCACACGTCGACTGCATGTATCAGTCGGACAGTTTCTTACGCAAACGTTTTACGAGCCGGTGCCGGAGCACTGGCTGATTGGTGAGGATGTGCAACTGTGCGCGCATTGCGGCAACTCAATGGGACATGGTGTTGCCGCACTTAAGTGCCGAACCAACGCTTGCTCCGAAACCCACGCTGAGTTGCCCGGCGCGCGTATTCACGGCAGCAAGGCGTTGCGACTGGGACGCGGCCTGCGCCAGTACTGGCAGGAACCTGGAGTTGATGAAATCAGCCTATTCGACGCTCTTAAGCAAGCATCGCACAACCCAGCACTCTACCCCAGCATGGATCGGGTAGACATCGAGGTAGGTGACGTGGGCATGGACTTGAAAGCCTACGCGTCGCCCGAATTGCTTGCGGCCCGAATATCGCGTAGCGCCGGCGGATTACTTTACTACCGGAAGAAGTGGCTCGTTATCCCCGACCGCTTAACAAAGCGGGTGCCCGCTTATATGGATCGCCTCAAAGCACGGCTTACGAATAGCGACGTGCGCTGCCTTACGGCGGCTCAAGTACTGAAGGAAATACGCCATGCGTGAGGCACTGAAACCATATCACGGCGCAAACGCGTTGAACTATGTATGCGTAATCGCCACTGAAATCTTGCAAGTCAATCACCTGCGTGACATGCCATCACTTGCCGCAGGTTTCGCAAGTGTGATCAACACGCTGCCGATCGCTGCGGCTCGTGCGCTCAAGAACTTGCGGGCTGCTGGACATGCTCCCGCGACTCTACGTGAGCTTCGGCTGATGGTGGACCAATACAACAATCACCACGAACGGCGTTTGGAGCAGCGCCGTAGCACTTCAGGGCCTGTACGCGTTAACGAAAGAGGACGCCCGCCCAATGATGACGTCGACACATTCGAGGCACGGTTCCAGATAGACGAGAGATTGAACGTCACTCGGCGCTGGGGACGCATCATGCCTAAGGATGTGTCACAGGCCGTGCAGATGCTCACGGGGCGCCTACCACCACGCGAGTGGAAGCGCCGTCCGCCGCATGATCCTCTGCGCAGGGCAAGCGCAACAGTCAAGAGCTCCGGCTTCCGGGCCGACGTGGAGCCGCTCGGCTTCACGCCGCTCCCACCACCTACCTATGACCTCGCGCGGAAACCGCGGGCCGTGCCACCTATTAACTGGGCGGACTTGGTCAGCATTGCAGATCAGTTCGACAACCTCGACGTGGACGGTGGCCGCCAACAGCCAGACGAGCGGAGGTGGTACAACCGACTTTACGATAGTAAAGGCAACTCCACCGCGATTCTCAAAGAAGCCACGCAGAATGGCCTGCAATCCACGGACATACTAAATCTCAGCGGCATCAAACATCTCATCGGCTTGCCCGGCGCAGGCAAGACCACGCTGTTGTACTTACTCGGCGCTTACTTTGCGCAGCGCGGTTACCGCGCGTGCTTTCTGTTCCCTTCCATTGAGGTGTCAACTCGGTTCGCCGAGACGCTCAGTCTCTACGACATTCCCGCGGCGCTCCTTTTCGGCCAGAGTGAGGCTTCGCGCACGCGTCACGTAGCCAATTTCAGCGCGTCTTTGTCGTCGAAGAGCCTGGGACTAGGCGTTACTCGTTCAACAGCACCCTTCTTTGCCACGAACTGCGCATTGGCGGGCTTCGCCTCTGATGAGGAAGAAGCCTTTCCTCATAGCCGTCCGCCGTGCGAACAACTCGAGCAGCGCGAATCACAGGGCCGGCGTTATAAGCATTGCGCACTCGCATCCGTATGCGGCCGACAGTATTCCGAACGCGCGCTCATAAGCATGCCTCTCTGGGTCGGTCACGTATTGTCTATGGATCGCGCGGTCACGAATCTCTTCAGCGACCACCGCTTACAGCACTTCGAATACCTCGCGCGGACATTCGATGTGCTGATCATTGACGAATGTGACGGCGCGCAGAATATGCTCGATGCTCGCGGCACGCCCATGATGAAACTCTCTGGCAGTCACGATTCGGTCTGGAGTCACCTCATACAAGACTTCCACGGCGCGGTAGCGCGAGGCAGTAACGCCTTCGTCTCACAAGCCATGATGCCGCACATGCTGGAGATGACCGGACGGTTCGGCCGGGCCACTGATCGGCTCATGTCCTGCGTAAAGCATCTGTCGAAGCCACTGCACGAAGCTTACAAGAACAAGATGATGACGACGGTTTCCCTAATCGCTGATCTCTATCATGTCGGCGACCCAGAGGGTCTAGACAACGTAAAAAGCAAGGCGCGCGACGCGCTCGAAAAGATATGGGATTTGGCGGCGAAAGAAGTTGCGTTCCGTAACGTGCCAGCCACGCAGGACATAGATGAATACGAACAGGACCCGGACGAAAACCCTACCGACATCCATCGCGCGATTTTGGACGCCGCGCTTGACGTGAATGTACCAGAGGATCAGCTACGAGCTCTTTACCAAACGGTCTTTCAAAATCTCGAGCGATGGGATGCGACGGCAGACAAAATGCACCTGCTTGCGCTCTCAAACGTGCTGAGGCACGACGCCAAGTCGCTACTAAAGCTTGAGTCTGAGCACGACGCTAACGCTTTCTTCGAGCACGTAAGCCTGCTTGCAACTGTCTCGCTTCTCGTGCTGCAGCACTTCGGACTAGCGCCGCACCTCCGGCTCCTCAACGCGCAGGGGCTCGTTGGTGATGATGTATTCGAGTCCCGCCCGTCGAAGGACATGCTTGGCCTCGTTTCGGAGGCACTGGTTGGCCGATTAAGCGGAGTGCGCTACACGATCAGCGAAGAGGGTAACGTGGAGATTACCCACATCAGCTTCGTTGGTACCCCACGCCTGCTGCCCGAACGTATGAACGCCCTCGGTGTCGAGGACGGCGAAGGCCCTGCGGTCCTTTACACCAGCGCCACCTCAATGCTCGAGGCGAGTCCGAGCTTTCATGTGTCAGCTGGACCGCATTACGTCCTGCACCGCCCAAACGCCGGCTCGGGTTGGACTGCCTCCAAGTACACATTCAAGCCACTTAAAGGACCGGACGGGCATTTCCTGCGCTTCAGTGGTGCAAAGATGAGCCAACGCGAGCGAATGCTGCGAACGATGGCAGAGGAATTGCTGCGCGGTGGCGCGATGAGCGATGTGGAGAGCGCACTGAACTCTCATGATGTGGTGGATGGTGTCGGCCGCAAGGCGGCATTCGTCCTAAATAGTTACGACCAATGTGAGATGCTCTTTTCATACATCCAGGACAACCACCCCGAGTGGCGCGGCCGCGTTCGGTACCTCGTGCGTGCCGCGCCCAGCGCCGCAATTGCTGAATTCGCAATCACGGCATCGGAAATCGAGCGCCTCGGTGAGGACCCGAAGTGGGATCTGCTCTTGTTCCCCATGAACGCGATAGGTCGCGGCGTGAATATCGTCTATCGATTTGGACCGCGCATCGACAAAGCGATGATTGGATCTCTGTTCTTTCTAACGCGTCCACACCCGCGCTCGGAGAGTCTGCAGTTGATGCAAGGCATCATCGGACGAGCTTCTGAGGATTTTGACGGGCAGACGTTTCATACCACCGACGAGGCACTGCAGGCGCTCTCGACGCATCGACACTCACGTTCTCGAGAAATCCGTCGCTTGCTGCGACTTCCGCTCGCCATGGGCGCACTGGGAAGTTATGCGAAGCCCTTCGTGGCCGACCAAATGATCATGATCTTGCAGACAATCGGCCGCGCGATGCGAGGCGACTGCCCTGCGTACGTATATTTCATCGACGCCGCCTGGGCGCCGAACTCTGCGCATGGACTTCCTGACACAGCCCAGAGCTCTATGTTGGTAATGATCCGGGAGATCTTAGCGGAATGCTTAAACCACGCCGATCAGTCTAGGCGCGAGTGTTACCAAAATCTTTATACGTCGTTCTCGATTCCGATGAACAACATTGAAGGACTGGTGAGCTGATGCATGCCATCGATGACGGCGATAAATGCTGGACGCGTATTAGTGGTACGACGCTCAAGGACGGTATCAAGAAAGATCGTAAGAGCCTCGTACTCTGCGGCGTGACATTCTGTCAGCCCTGGCTACACGAGCCTGTCGACACCTTAAACATTCACTTCACCGGAGAACTGCTCCAGTCCCTGCGCGACCTTGCCGCGGTCGCCAAAAACACCAAAGATGAGCGCGGCTTTCTGTTGCCGGTCCGAAGCCTGCGGGCCACGCTAGCCGCTCGCGTGAAGTCTCTGATTCGCGTCGATAGGAATCTCGGCTTGGACGAGGCTGCTCGAAATGAGCCTGCCCTCCTGCTATACGGCAGTATCGCCGACACCGAGCAGAAGACGATACTGGTGCAAGGCATTTTGGATGCGCTTCATGCATGGGGCGTCAATACGCTAGACCGCTGGGCTGAACAATTCCATGCCGAAGCGATCGTAAAGCGCATTCGGAATGCGATCGCCCCAATAAACATCAAGATCGTTCCAGAACGCCGCATTCCGGCGAGCAGTGGTCGCAATAAGGCCTACGACTACCAACTCATTATTCAGCGCGTTGCCGATCGTCTTGTTGGAGCCGAGCTTTTTGCCGGCTTTGGCCCGTGTGAAATAGTTCTCGACACCGAGCCTGACAGCAATTCAGTCGAACTGATGACGGCTCCCGCTAGAACTGCCGGCCAAAACGCAGTCTTTTCGCTGGTCGCAAAGCTCTCCGCAATCACGGTCCCCTACGACACAAGATTGTACCTCCGCATTGCCATGTCGAAGCGCGTTTGGTCGGCACGAGTGCCGAGCATCCGCTACAGCAATGTTGGGCGTGTGAGTGGATATGTGATGACCCCCGACGGGCGCATAGCGGCCATTCCCGTTTTTCGCAACAAGACGGATGGCTGGCAATTTGGTGATGAATACGCCGTTTGGCTATACGAGTCTCAGAGTCAGTTGCCCAGCAAATTAGCAGACGCCGTGGCGAGGCGCGTGCCCGGTCAAGGGCAGTGGTGGGCCGGACTGCCAGAACTCACCACCTTATTCAGCCGAGTGTCTCCGCGGACTGTGTTTGAAAACGACGAAGCCGAACTGCGCGAGAAGACCCTCGGTCTGCTCAAGAGCGCAGGCGTGGTCGATCAAGATATCGATTTTCGTCCTGTGCTCATTCCGCGACGTAGTAAAGCGGTCGAAAAGCGTGAGCCAAACAGGATCGCAATGCTCAAACTCCAAGACCTCGGCATCGTGGCGGGCGATCCTCTCTTCCACGATGAGCCTGAGGAAGACGAGCCGGACGCGAATCCCCGGATAAAGGCGCACCGCGAAGAGAACGTCGCGCTGATTCAACTTATCTACGATGGCGTGAGGCCCGTTCTTTGGAGCTTTTGCAGCACTGAAGACGAAAAGCGACTCATCGAGAGTACGGTAGTGGGCATGTTCGGTGACTCCGTCGACCTCAGGGCGGAGCTGTTGCCGACGGATAGCCACGGTCTAAAGGCTAATCTTCCAGGAGCCGACAAATCTGGGCGATTGCGCTTTGAAGAGCGCGTGAAAAGCTGGCAAGAGGCCGCACTGGAGGTAGCGAGCAGTCGTGAGCCTCGATACGTGCTCATCTGCGCTCCTGACAAGATCGCGGGAAAATTCGAAGACCCAGTGAATTACTTCGCTGGTATGCATGCGATGTGCGCCATCGGCAAAGCCAACGTTCACCACGTGCTGCCGATTGGCGCGGGCAACATCGCCGACTCGCAGCAACACTTCGTTCATCGTTTGCAAAGTGCTTTGCTGGATGTTTTCTTTGCCCATTCCGGCCTGCTCTACGGCGTGCGGAATGAGTTCGAAGCACACTTTGGCGAGGCAATGCCCAATGCTGTTTATGGCATTCAAGTCGTGCGCTCACGCGCGCGCGCATTCTCCGGCGAAAGCTCTGTTGAATTCATTCTTTACACGCGGCTACCCATTGGCATTAGCAAGCCTAATGGCGACCGCGTTACCGCAACCGACGTGCGGTTTGTGTACTCGACGAAACGTAAGCTCACGAAATCAGCGTGGATGCCCATGCGTGAGGGGTTGCAGTGGCTCGCGTCCCAACGCGACATAGATCCAGAAAAGAACTGGCTCCGGGATAACTTTGCACGACAGACCCGCGATTTCTTAGGGGAGATACACAAAGACGACCCGCGAGCGGTCGTATTGATAGATTGGCAAACCGTTCGCGGATTGTGGCCCAATCTCTCAGATGCAGATCTAACGACCACGGGACGTCCGATGATTGATCGGATCGATATCGCCAGCGCATGCCCAAAGATGACGCTTGTGCGAGTGCGCCACGGTGACGGATCGATCAATTTGCGGGCGAAGACAACCACCATCTACCAGGAACTCTTTCTCGGCGAATCGGGCAGCCAAGAAATTGAAGGGCCGGAACGAGGCGTAGAGATATACCCACACACCTATACCACGACGACCAAGGCGATTGTTTCTATTGACCCGGCTGGAGCAGGCGCTATGCAGTCGTCGTGTGGTCATTACATCATGACCATGGGTTACCGCAGCACCGTCCAACTACCGAGGGGCCAGTCATGCTATCGCGTAATGCCCCGGATGAGGAAGGTCGCGGACGAGTTGTACCGCAGGGTATGGATGCAGCCGAGCAGAATTGACGCGGCTCTGCCGGCCCCGCTCGAAGTCACGGTAATGCATTGCCCAAGTGACGTGTCACCGGACAACGTCGCCATAGCGATTATGGCGCTGCGGATAGGCTTTACCCACTACAAAGACTATAGCAAGTTGCCAGCGCCGCTTTTCTTCAAGCGAAAGGTCGAAGACTACATCATCCGATACCGCGGTCCCGCTGTAGATGTATCAGACGCCGCTGAGGAGCCTGACTCGGATCTTCCGGATACGGAAACTATCGCGATCGATGATGAACCAGAAGCTGCCGCGGATCTGGATGCGGAGCAGGTTAGTCTGAAGTTCGAGCAAACACTCAATTCTTCGACAAGTGCGGTTTCTTCGCCACTGCCCGACCCTGCGGAATCGGTTGGCTCGCACTGCGTTGGGTCCGGCTTCCCAGATCGGATAGACGGCTGCGGCACGGTCGAGGCTGGCGATCTGCTAGGGCGCGCGAAGGAACTCGCTAAAACTGACATTTTGCTCTACAAAAAGGACGCGGCATTCGCGCGACGCAAGCTATACAACAGCATGCTGACAGGCCAGTGCCGCGTCTACGTGCCCGTACCCTACTTCGTTACGCAAGGGTCGATTTTCGATGGCCGCCCCCCGATCGACAAAGCGACTTTGGGGCGTTTTTGGCGCAATTCGAAGGAATGGCGCTGGGTCGCCGGTGCATGTCCGACGCTTGGCCAGATCCCAAAGTGGGTGATGAACCGTCTCAACATCCCGCAGGGGGGCATAAGCCTAGATGGATCGCCACTATTTCCTCGCACCACCCTATTTCGCGCGATCAACAACGGCTGGGATGATTATTGCGAAAGTCATCCACACGATGATGGAGTGGAAACTGCGCGCCGTCGCATCGACCTTGTGAAGCTCACGCGCTGGGCCTGCGATAGCAACAACGACGTCCTTTTGGCGTGGCTTGTATTCGGCGCGGCTCAATTCCCATACAAGTCGCACCTCAGCGACGTGGTTGAAAACGTCACGGCTATCCTCGGGCAAGCAACGCACGCGGCTTTGCACTATTTCTGTGATTGCGCGTGCGCTATCGCGATGACTAAAAACCGAGACGCATTGGAGCGTGGAATTCACTTTGCACCTGGTCCTCGCCCGGAGCACATCTTCGGCGACGAACAGGCGCCTCAAGCCTTCGGGGTAAGCGAACCGCAGACAAACCACCGGCACGAATCAACAAGGGACGTTTTGAATATGGCATTCGTACCTAAAAGCGCCGTTCATACTGCTGTGGCGCAGGTGTTCCGAGACCAGCGCGTCAATCAAACGTCAACTGGTCTCCTCTTCTCGGCTGTCGAGTGTGCGCTGACTCCTGCACCCGGTGTGGTTAGTAGCGCTTTGTCTGAAACGAATTGCGAGTGGGCCGACGACACGTCGATCATGACGTCCCTGCAAAAGGCCGGCATACCGAAACCTGGGGATCCGCACTTTGCTGACGCCGTGGCGAAGCTGCGCGCAGCTCTAGATGACTTAGAAGATCAACACCAGAAACTCATTGACGAGCGCGAAGCCGAGGCCAAGGCTGCGGAAGAAGCGGCGGCGGCGGCGCAGAGATCAGCCGAACTTTGGAGTGAGCTACTCTCGAACGCTGGCGCCCTCGTCGAACGTGCTTGCAACGACTTACTAGATCTGCAGCAGAGTGGGATCAGAGTCGCCGCGGAGCCGGCCGGGGACATTGAAGCCGCGAGAAAGAGCTTCGAACTCGTGCAGGGACTGATCGCCGCCGCTAAGCAGGCACAAGACGAATGGCAGGCTGTTGAAGACAAGGCTGACACGCGCAACATGAAACCGCTTGAAGCGACGCGTCACCGTAAGAAATGGGAGCGTGCCGTTGAAGTCGCGGAACGCACGCTTGAGGCGGCCTATAGCGAGATCGCCCTTGCCGTTGCAGATTCTCCGCTATTCGTGATGCCAGTCGGCCCGCAGGAATCCCTAGATCCTGCGGTTCCTATGGCGGCTTTAGTAGATGGCGGTCACGTCGGCCGGCTCGTGGCTGAGTCATTGGTGCCTGCGGGACCGGACCGCGAGCCCGAACCTCGACCGCATCTGGCGTGCCCACCCGCCGTTACACTGCCTTCTGCCCCGTCATCTGTTGATGTCGACTCCGCCGGCGAGGCCGTACCGCCGCGGGGCGACGAGGCGCTCGTTCAACTGCTCGTTGAGCCTTTCGCGGTACGGAACCTTGCGGCCGACGCCAAGGAGTCTACGCGCGACGCACTACCTGAGACCTTCGTTGGGCGATCCGACAACGATCGAACGCCCGAGCTGGCGGAAGAAGCGCCCGCTGGAGCTCCCGGCAGCACAGAGTTCCCCGACGGCACCAATCTTGACCAGCGTGTTGCCGTCCTGAGCACTCTCGTCGACCAGCAAGTGCTCATCGGAGCTGAGATCTACGCTGACGCTATGGAGCGCGCTGCGCAGCCGAATATGCTTGGAGATCACCCGGCAATCATCGGCGCCGCACTGCGCGAGATCCGTCGGCTCCAGCGGCCAAACGACCAAGACCCTGCGCGGTCTGATCGCGGTGCTACGCAGCGACTACTTTCACTTATCGCATCAGAGAAAGGGCTGGACGCCCGAGAATACGCGGGGCAACCCGCTATAGCGCTTGCCGTGCTCGCTGCCGGCCTCCATCTAATGCTGTTTCCGGAGACCGATAGCGGGGCGCGCTGGACGTTCATTCAATACCTCGCGCCGCGCTTTACGCCCTATCTACCGCTGAAAGCCTTGATCGAGCGCATTGAGAATCTCGAAGGTTTTACCATCACTCGAGAGGATATCGCTGCTGCAAAGATCGGGATCCGCGATGCGGTGAGCCGTAAATTGGATGCCATGCGGCAGCGCGCTCGACACTGGCACCAAGACGGCGACTTGTACCGCAATTGGACTACCCACGAATACAGAGCCATACATGCAGCATTCTTCCAAAATGAGATCACCCCGGTCGGCAGATGCCTCGCTCTAATCGCTCGCGGAGCCGACGGCGAACTGGTCGACGCCATCGCCGACGCCGAAAAAAGCTTCGCGACTGCGGTTAACGCCATTGATGACTTGCGCCGCAAAATTGGCCGTCGCCAACCGATCGAAGGACAAGCGCGCGCGCACATCGTAAAGAACCTGCGCACCACTGAAGAATTCATCAGGCTATACCAGGAGGCCGCCGCACGCGCCGCCAACCCGCAAGCGGAAGTGCCGCCCAACGTACGCCAGTTTCTGCAAGGTCTCTACCGGGACATCGTGACGGCTGTTGAGTTTGTGTGTGGAATGGGGTTTGGCCAGTCGGTTGAAATTCTCTACCGCACTCTCGCGTCTCATGCTCTCTTTACGATCAAGGCGATGTTCGACTGCGCTGAGGCCGCGCCTGCATTGTCAAACCGGGAGCAGCTGCTCCTTTTACAGCTCCCGATGAATTCCGATCTCACGCCCTCTATTCAACCGACAGCGGATTTTCTTGGTCGAGCGCTTTCGCCCGTAGCCGACCCGCTGATGGCCATGAAGGAGGTCGAAACGTTGAGCCGCATACTGGAGGATGCTGGGAGCCAAATCACGGATGGCGCGTGGAGACGGGAACAGATGCAACGCGCCTTTGAATTCCACTTGATGCAGCGTCGAATGTTGCCCGCCGAAATCATCAACAAACAATACTTGGAAGGCGCAAACAGCACGGCTTGTGGGGACGCCCGAAATCGTAACGTCCTCGAACTTACTGCCGAACTGCATAAGGAGCGTCAACGCGTACTTCATGCCGTTGCGGTCGCCGGTCTCAGCCAGAGCGAGTCTGATCGGATGCGCGAGGTGATCGAGCGTTTACTAAGTGCTACACCCCTACTTGGCATGCCTGGCGCGGAAGTCCATGGCATTCCGGATTTCCCGCACGCATATGGCGCGCTACGCGAACTAGTCCGGGACGAACTGGACGCAACGCTCGAGCAAAGCGTGTTCAAACTGCGGCAGGAGGCCGAGGAATTTTACGAGACGCATAAGGACACCATAGGCCGAAGCGACATAGATCGCATCTTTCACCTTGTTTCCGACCGGTCCGCGTCCAGCATCCGCACTGCCGCGGACATGCTCTCCTTGTTACGCGATGGCGCGTTGCCGCCGGCGCGCGCGGCAAGCGACGCGAACGCTACAGAATACGTCGGATTTATTCGCACCGTTCGCTCCACGATCTCAGCCAGCCGCCCACTCATTGAGTCTGTCGAGCGGCGCCTACATACCGAGCATTCACAGGAGGACCCAGCGTGGATCGGCGCTTTGAGCTCTGACGAGCGCATCGAAGGGCTGCATCTGGTTCAGACATGGATCTCGCTGACTACGTCCGGAAATCCACGAGAGACTGAGGAAGCATTAAAACGGCTGTTCGCCGTGCTGGATGTCGAGATCACGGTAGCGCCAATTTCGCGCACAGAACAAAAGATCATCGACTTCTTCCTGCCGGATGGGCCCTTCGCCGGCATGGAACGCACGCACCCGGGCTTGTTCATACCACCCAGTCTAGGTTCGCAGAAACGGCCGGTGCAAGGCATTCTTTTGCGCGGCAACATGACGGACGCGGCGATAAGTCAGCTGATCGAAGACCGATGCCACTCTACGCCAACGCTCGTCCTGACAAAGAATCCGATGCCTTTGGAAAAGCGCGCAGCTATCTGTCGTGACAATCCGGTACTCATCCTTGATGATGAACTGCTCGCCTATGTTGCCTTACACCCCAAGGACCGTCTCGCGCGACTGCTTCACGTTGCGCTGCTGACCTACCACGATAGCCCCTACGACGACTATGGGGCTCAACCCGTGCCGACCGAGATGTTCTTCGGGCGGCGTCAGGAGCGTAATAAGCTGAGGAACGTGAAGAGTAGCGCCATCCTGTATGGAGGTCGTCGCCTCGGCAAGTCGTCGTTGCTTGCTGAGCTCCACTATGACACTACTGTCAATGGCGCCGATCGCGGCGAGGAAGTGATCTACATCCCGTTCGCTGCAACCAGCGACCTCGAAGATCACGTATCCGTCGCATGGAGCACTATTTACCGCAAACTCGTTCAAAGCAAGTTTATCCCCCGTCCGTCTGGCAAGACGCCGACGTCCGCAAAGGCAATTCGCGAGTACTTGGAAGAGATGCTAGCCACAGGACAGGCTTCGCGACGTAGCCTCTACATGTTGATCGACGAAGCTGACGACATTATGGGGCGCGATCTAATTGCGGGCGGTCAATTCGTTGCCGAATTGCAGCGGCTGTGCGAATCAGTGCGTGGCAAATGCAATATCCGGTTCGTTATTACCGGCTTGCACAATCTAACTCGCATGGCCAACGAGGAAAATTCCCCGCTTGGTAAGTTTGACGCGATCGCGCTGAAACCGTTTTGGTCCGCCGAGGACATACAACGCGGTATTGACCTTATTACGGTGCCTCTCGCTGGCTTGGGATTCTACTTCGGCAGCGGCAAGGACGATTTGGCTTATCGAATCATGGCTGTATGTAACTTCTATCCCGCCCTTATCCAATTGTATTGCAAGAGCTTGCTCGCACACCTGTACAACAAACGCGAAGTCGCACCGCCACCCACATTCATCGATGAGAGTGATCTCGATAAGGTCGAGAATGACAGCACCTTCCTGCGGGAGATCCAAACGAAGTTTGTGGCAACACTCAATCTAGACAAGCGGTACAAGGCTATCGCTCTGGTACTCGCAGACCACTACTACTCCGCCAATACCGAGCGGGGGCTGACGGTGCCGGAAGTACGTGAGCTTTGCGAAACCTACTTTCCTGAGCAGTTCCGCAACACCTTTCCCGACGCTTACAACTCGCTGCTAGACGAGATGGAGATTCTGACCGTATTAAAGCGAGTCCAGAATCGCTACATGCTGCGTACGCCAAACATCGCCACGATGCTTGGCAATAGAGACGACATCGATCGACTGATTGAAGAGTTGGCGATGGAGAAAGCGAACCATGGCCGGCTACGCGGGGAGATGCGAAGCATTCTCACCCCTTTCAAAGGTGGTCGCGAGCACCATACCTTTCCGATGGCCAGCGCTTGGACGCGCAGTGTCATGAATGTAGGAGCGGAATTAGACCGGGATGTACTTATTCTCGTTGGAAACGCGCTGTCTGGCCTCTCGACGCTAAACACGCTAAAGGGCGACTGGCAGATTGGCGAAGCGGGTGCGGCCACTAACGTGCTCGATGTGAAGCTCTACCCGTCCCCTGAGATGGCCCGCACCATTCTAGTGCGGGAGACTCGTGCGTCGCGGGAGCCGAATTATGTTCGGCGAATCCATTGCGTAGCCGAGGGTTCCTGGAAGCTTCACGATCTACAGCAGTATGCCAGTCTGTCAGCGACGGTAGCACCGGCTATCGCGGCCGACGGCACCCTGCGTGGACAAATGCGTCGGCTGGCGTTGCTCTGTAACACCGAGCGTGCATACGAAGTGGCGCAGCTCTGGGCCGCCCGCCAGGCTGACGCCCCATTAGGCTGGCGCCCCGTGCCCGCGCCTGTGTGGACGGAGGACGCGCTTTACTTCCGAAAAGACCTCCAGGAAAAAGCCGAAATTCGCGAAAAGAGCGAGGTCCTTAGGACAATATTGGATTGCACGTGTGGATTCGGTGTCGAAGTGGATCGTCTGTGCTCTACGAAGTCGCTGAGCATCGAGTCGATCACCGAAAGCCTCAGCGCTGCCGAAAGACGTCTTGCGCCAGATCTAACAACGCTCTACAAGCACGTCGGCATCGCCCCCGCAATTAGTAGGGAAGAATTGCGAAGCATTGAAGACGTTTTACGCGCACTGCACGGTAAAAAGCGGGACCCGCTTGAACTCGAAGAGTTGTGCAAGGCCGTACAGCCTATCGTGACACCCGCGATGATCGTCTATTTTCAATGGATGGGCTTGCTACAAGACACGACGGATGGCACTTGGTACGTGCCCTCCCTTTACGCGAGGCTTCTCCATTGAACCGAGTCGGCAGCAATATTTACGTTTCCACAGCTATCTATTGGCAGATGCCGAGTCCACAAGCGTTTTCAGAGCAGGTCGCATGGACGCTTGCAAAAGGTCGCTGGGCGCTTATACGGATCCCCCACGACTCAGTCCCGGGAATCACTAGCGCGCTGGAAATGGCGCTGTCGCATGTGCATTACGACAATGAAAAACTCGCCCGGCTGCACATCGACGATGGCATGAACGTGCCAATGGAGGTCGGAACAGTATTCGAGCGTAAGCACATGCACGCGATTGACCTGGCAAAACAATCGAATGGCGTGTCATCCGTGATTCTCGAATACAGCGGTGACAGCGCGTCTCGGAATTGTCGACAGTATCTCGTAGACTTCGAAGCGGCTTGTCGGTCCACGAACAACATCACGAACGGCACACGACTGCTCGTGCTGTCACGACAGCCGCTGCACGATTTACGTACCCCGAAGGCTTCCTCCGTCCAGGATATCGTCTTCTCTGGCGCTTTGAGCTACCGCGAAATGCGGGCATACGTTTATATGCGAACGGACCGTATTGGACCGGGTACGATTCCATTAGTGCCAGCGCTGATTGCCGAGTTTGCCGGCTACGACCCGTTGCTCGCGGAGCAACTCATGGCACTCCCCCTCGAGGCGCTGCTGAATCTGCCACATCCGCTAGACGCCCTTCTCGCCTTGGACACTCATAGATGGCGTGCCGGTCAGTGGTCCGCCGGCGCAGTTGCAGAAATTGACGGCCGGACCTACCGGCATGCACTGTACGATCAATATCTCGCGACTCACCCGGGCCCAGAACAAGATACAGCCATCACAGCATTAAAGCGTCGCTACTGGCAGGCCTGTATCCAGGCAGTGATGCCATGGCTGGAGCTGCGTCGCCCGCTTGTAATGAGCATATTGAAGCCGTCCGTTCAGCGCTTCCTGCAGTCCACTGGTGAAAAGCTCTACAACCGCAGCGATCGTCCCGATTATGAAATTGACATTGAAGATCTTGAATACAATCGGATCGTAGGTTTGGTTTACAAGCAGAACCTGCGGATCGCAGCTGATGCCGAGGCGCAATTGGCATTCAAGGTTTGCTGCTTAGCCAAAAAACTGCGCGATAGCCTCGCGCATATCCGCTGTCCCGGCCCACGCGATCTCGTTGACCTGGCCGAGGCTATGGACTATTTGGTGCCTGAAGTCGCCTAACTAAGGCGCGCAGTGCCACTGATTGTCGCTGTTTTGAGTCACGATCAGCTTGTGACCACGCGCTGCGCCGCAGGTATCTGCTGATCTATCCAGTTTTCAATCTGCGTCTCGGGCCAGCCCACTGCCCTTGGCCCTCACCGACAGGTTCCACGCGTTCAGATAAAAGTCGGTTCTTATATTGGACAACTGACTGGAGGCGGGGGTCTCCATCGAATTTGCCGTGTAACCTGTTGTCACAGCGGCAATATCAACAAGATGCGTTCCGTTAGTTACCCCGGGACTTACCCCATTTAAAGCCTGGCCGGACGCGGGCACTCGACAAGCTACTTCCCACGCGGGGCAAAGAGAAAGCGCGTAAAGCCCCAAACACGGCCTGCTCGGGTGACGCACGTGACCTGCCCAGGTTTTTCGGGCCAGCCGGAACTTGAGAAAATGGCTCCCGTACTGGCAAGGGAGTTCCATGAAGAAGGTCCGTTTCACCGAAGAGCAGATGGTCGCGATCCTGCGGGAAGCCGACAAAACGCCGGTCGCTGAAGTCGCGAAGAAGCACAAGATCAGCGAGCAGACGATCTACAACTGGCGGCGTCATTTCGGCGGCCTGGAGCCGGTCGATGTTAAGCGGCTTCGCGGTCTTGAATCCGAGAACGCAAAGCTCAAGCGGCTACTCGCCGAGCGCGATCTGGAGATCGATACGCTCAAGGAGATTAACCGCCGAAAGTGGTGAGCTCGCAGGCGCGTCGGGAACAGGTGGCGTTCGCATGCGAGCGCGGCCTGTCGCAGCGACGGGCTTGCGAGCTGCTTGAAGTGGCGCGCTCGGCGCTGTCGTATCGGTCGGTCCGCGCCGAGCGCGATGCGCCAGCGCTGGATGCGATGAAACGACTTGCCGCACAGTATCCGCGCTACGGCTATCGTCGAATTCGCATTTTCCTGCGGCGCGAAGGGTTCCACATGAGTCGGCATCGTGCGCATCGCCTGTGGCAGCTCGCCGCGCTTCAGTTGCCAGCGAAGCGCAGACGGCGGCGCGTCGCGAACTCTCGGCCACGGCCTATTCCGCCGAACACTACAAATCACGTGTGGGCGTATGACTTCGTGTTCGACGCCTGCGCCAACGGACAGAGCCTCAAATGCCTCACGATCATCGACGAGTTCACACGCGAATGTCTGGCAATCGACGTCGCCGGCAGCATCCGCTCCGCACGCGTCATCGATGTCCTGAGTCGCCTTGTCAGCGAGCACGGTGCGCCGCGCTATCTTCGCTCCGACAACGGGCCGGAATTCGTCAGCAACGCAGTTCTCGAGTGGCTGGACAGCGCCGGCGTCGAGACGGCGCTGATCGATCCGGGAAAGCCGTGGCAGAACGGCATGGATGAGAGCTTCAATGGCCGATTCCGCGACGAATGTCTGAGCGTCGAGTGGTTCCGCGGTCGGCGCGAAGCGAAGGTCATCATCGAGACCTGGCGCCGGCACTACAATGCAGTTCGACCGCATTCGAGCCTCGACTACCTCACACCCGTCGAGTTCAAACAGCAGCACCAGTTCATCAACCAGGGCGCCGTTCTAAAGTAACGAATGGTCCGAAGATCCCTGGGCACGTCACACGTTCGAACGGCACGAGGATGCGCGCACTACGCTCGCCCCCGGTCTTTCGTGCGATCGCACGTACGATCTTCGACGGCCCGGCCGTGAACCCACCCGGCGCGCAGGCCAGCGTGTCGAGTACGCGCCGCTTGCATTCGTGTATCGCTTGCGGGGAAAGATCCGCGTAGGAGATACCGTGTGTCCAGTCGATCAGCTCTGGAGCCACGCCGCCTCCACACAATCTTCACGCCTGCGAACGCAGAATCGCGGGACTATCGGCGAGCTCGACGATTCGCAAACGTCGCCCCCCTCCGGGATTGCTCGTCGACGGAACGAGCAACGCGTAGCACTGCTGTCATTGCAGCATGTCAGGCCGAGGAGACCGTTGTTACCCAATGGAGGCCGACAATGTCTCACGCTCCCCGCAGGTCCCTCATTTCGCATTCGGTTTCTACCCCACCCGTTCTTCGCTCCGTCGCTCGATGTCTCGCTGTCTCTATCGTTTCGGCGATCGTCGCGGCAGGCTCGGCACTCGCGGACGAGGGTGACGGCGGCGCAGTACGGCTGGTGAAGAGCATACCCATCCCGCCGAGCCTCGCGCCCCTCAGATCGTTCGACATCAGCTGGGTCGATGTGACCAGCCAACGCTACTACCTCGCCGATCGCTCCAACAAGACCGTCGACGTGATCGACGCGAAGAACAATACGTTCATCAAGGCGATCTCCGGAGGCTTCGCGGGCGTGCACTTCAACGGCGCGGGCGCTGCGAACAACGACATCGCCGGGCCGAATGGCGTCGTGACCTCCGGCCGCTGGCTGTTCGTGACGGACGCGCCGAGCCGCGTCGTCACCATCGATCTCACGAACGACCAGATCGTCAGCACTGCGTCGACTTCTGCGAGCCCGAATCGCGCGGACGAGCTTGCCTACGATCCGGCGAGCGGCACGCTGCTGGTCATCAACAACGCCGACGACCCGCCGTTCGGCACGCTCATCTCGGTCAACAAGACGAACGGACACCTGTCGGTCGTCCGCAAGATCATCTTCGACATGTCGCATTCTGGATTCGACGCGACGAACGGCGCGGAGCAGCCGGTGTGGGAGGCCGCGACTCAGCGGTTCTATGTCTCGATACCCGAGATCAACTGCAACGTCGCGGCGCAGTGCGGCGGCAAGTTCCCGCTCGGCGCGATCGCGCGCATCAATCCGGTGAGCGGCATTGTCGACGGACTCTTTCCGGTGCAGCACTGCCAACCCGCGGGCCTGACGCTCGGCCCGAAGCAGGATTTGCTGCTCGGCTGCGGCGTCGCCTTCGATGCCGCGGGCAATGCATGGAGGACCACCGACCCCAATTCGGCGGCGCCCATCTCGGTGATCATGGACGCGAAGAACGGCAGCATCGACAGGATGGTGGCGGGCGTCTCCGGCAGCGACGAGGTCTGGTTCAACAGCGGCGACGGACGCTACTACCTCGCTGCGCGCAACCAGCCTGGCGGCCCTGTGCTGGGCGTCATCGACGCGCGCTCCCAAAAGCTCACGCAGGTCACGCCGACGGTCAATGCGGCGGGAGTGCCCTTCGTGTTTCCAGCCGGCACCGCGCATTCGGTCGCTGCGAATGCGCGCAACAACGAAGTGTTCGTGCCGTTGCCCGCCAACAATGTCTTTCCGCAGTGCCTGAACGGTTGCATCGCCGTGTATGCGGCGCCGAACGATGACCATCACGAGGGTCATCACTGAAGCGCCTGAGTCCTGATACAGCGCGCGATGACGAGGGGCCCGGGTGAACCGGGCCCTTCTCAACTTGTCCCGCTCACACGAGCGCGATCACGAGCCGTTTATGGCGAGCGCGCTAACGGATGTCCTGCGGGTGGTAAGGGAAAACCCGCGCATCATGCGGCGCGTCGGTGAACGCATGTTCACGCCGTATTAACGAATCATTGACAGACGCGCCGGTATCCTCCCGGCATACCGTTGGGGGAAGGCCGGCTTCGTGATACCAAACCGTGGACGCTTGACAGGCGCCCCCCTCCTGCTCGTGAACGTCGACCGAACGGGCCTGCGCGTTTATCGTGCACGGCGTGCATGGCGCTATGTCGCGCCCGCGCTGATCATGCTGGCGTTGTGGTGCGCGCTGCTCGAGCGCCGCGCGCTCTGGGAACCGGACGAAGCGCGCTACGCGGAGATCCCGCGAGAGATGGTCGCCACCGGCGACTGGACGACGCCCCGCCTGAACGATCTCCTCTATTTCGAAAAGCCGCCGCTTCAGTACTGGGCCACGGCCACGGCCTACACGTTGTTCGGTCAGCGCCACTGGACGGCCCGTCTTTGGATCGCGTTGACGGGACTCGCCGGAGCTCTGCTCGTCCTGCATGCCGGCCGCAAACTTTATTCCCCCACTGCGGGTGCCGCGGCAGCGGTCATCCTCGCGAGCAGCCTTCTGTATTTCGGGATGGGGCACATCAACACGCTCGACATGGGGCTAGCGCTGTTCACGTCGATCACGGTGCTCGCGCTGGCGCTCGGATTGCGGGACGACGCGGGCGAGAAGGAACGCGCCGTGTCGGTGTACGCGGCATGGGGTGCCGCGGGGCTCGCCGTGCTGAGCAAAGGCCTCGTCGGCATCGTGCTGCCTGCAGGCGCTCTCGTCGGCTACTCGCTGCTGTACCGCGACGCCTCGGTATGGAAGAAGCTCTCTCCACTCCGCGGCGCGGCGCTGCTGCTCGCCGTGTCGGCGCCGTGGTTCATCGCAGTATCGCGCGCCAACCCCGACTTCGCTCAATTCTTCTTCATCCACGAGCACTTCACTCGCTTCACGACACACGAGCATCACCGCGTGCAGCCGTGGTTCTTCTTCGTGCCGGCACTCCTCGCCGGCACGCTGCCCTGGATCGTGCCGATGATTGCGGGCTGGATGCGCGGACTCAGGCGGGACGCGGGCACGAGGTTCCAGCCTTCGGCCTTCCTCGCGATTTGGGCCTTGGTCGTATTCGTCTTTTTCAGCGCATCGGGCTCCAAGCTCGTTCCATACATCCTTCCGATGTTCCCCGCGCTCGCGCTGCTCGCCGGACGCTATGTTTGTGAGGCAAACCCCGCGCGCATCGGACGCGCCCTCCTCGCGAGCTCGCTCATACCCGCCGCCCTGCTGGCGCTCGCGCCTGTGGTCCTGTCGCGCTACCCGCAACTCATCGACAGCGCCGGATCCCGCAGCGTCACGGTCTACGCGCTGAGCGCGGCCGCGCTATGGGCCGCAGGCGGCGTCCTCGCCCTGATGATGGCGAGAAGGGGTGACGTCCTGCTCGGCGTGTTCCTGCTGGCGCCCGCGGCGATGGCGGCCTACCAGGTGCTGCTGCTCGCCGCACCCGTGCTGGCGCCCGCCAAATCGACCCTGGAGCTCGCGCAAAAGATCCGTCCCCATCTCACTGGAGAGACTCGTCTGTATACGACCGATACGTATCCCCAGTCCCTGCCGTTCTACCTCGGGCGCACCGTCACCGTTGTCCACGTCAGGGGCGAGCTCGACTTCGGTCTGACGCACGAACCGGACAAGACCATACCCACGATCGAAGCTTTCCGCGACGTGTGGCCGCGCGAGCGCGACGCGGTGGCCGTCATGACCCGAGCGACCTATCGCGAGCTCGCGGGGAGCGGGCTGCCGATGACGGTCATCGCCGAAGACGTCGCGCGCGTCGCGGTGCGCCCATGAACGCCGCGTCCTTCTCGCTGATACTTGCTGGCGTCGTCCTCAATGCCGGCGCCCAGTTGCTGCTCAAGGCAGGTGCCGTTCGCGTCGGACCGCTCGATCTGCATCTGGGCAGGCTCGCGTCGGCCGCGGTCGAGCTCGCGTCCTCGGGCCCGATACTCGCCGGGCTCGCGTGCTACGGCGTGAGCGTCGTGCTCTGGATAGCTGCGCTCACGCGAGTCGAAGTAAGCCTGGCCTACCCGATGCTGTCGATCGGTTACGTCATCAACGCGATCGCCGCGTGGATGTTGTTCGGCGAATCTCTGAACGGCATGCGCGTGGCGGGCATCGGCGTCATCATCGTCGGAGTTTTTCTGCTGGCAAGGAGCGGGCATGGCGCGTGACATCCCGCCGGCAGCGCCCACCGCGTCGTTCCTTCAGTTCGCCCGGCCGGACATCGACGAAGACACGATCGCAGCCGTCGCCGACGTACTGCGTTCCGGATGGATCACCACCGGGCCCCGCACTGCGGAGTTCGAGCACGCGCTCTCAGACTATTTCAGCGGGCGCACCGTCCGGACATTCACCAGCGCGACCGCGGCCCTCGAGGTCGCGTTGCTGGTCGCCGGGATACGCCCCGGCGACGAAGTGATCACCACCGCCATGAGCTTCGCCGCGACCGCCAACGTCATCCTGCGCGTCGGCGCGCGGCCGGTGTTCGTCGATGTCGATCTCGCCACGCGCAATATCGATCTCCAGCAGGTCGAGGGCGCGTTTACCAGCCGCACCAGGGCGATCATGCCGGTGCACTTCGCCGGGCGCCCCGTCGACATGGACCGGCTATATGCGCTGGCGAAGCGCCACCGCGTGCGCGTTATCGAAGACGCGGCCCATGCGATGGGCGCCTCGTGGCGCGGAAAGCGCATCGGCGCGCTCGGCGACCTGGTCGTGTTCAGCTTCCATCCCAACAAGAACATGACCACGATCGAAGGCGGCGCCCTCGCGCTCGACGATCCGGACGAGGCGCGTCAAGTCGATCTGCATCGCTTCCATGGCCTCCAACGGACGGCTGCGGGAGAGCTCGACGTCGAGCTTCCGGGAGGCAAGTTCAATTTTTCGGATGTGGCGGCCGTGATCGGCCTCGGGCAGCTGCGGCGGCTCGATGCCATGAACGCTCGGCGCAGGCACCTCGCGGCGCGCTACTTCGAGCGGCTTGCGGACGAGCCCTCGCTCGCCCTGCCGGCGCGCGCCGACGACGGCCATTGCTGGCATATTTTTACGCCGCTGCTGGCGGAGGACGCGCTCGGGCTCACTCGCCAGGAGTTCATCGGCCGCATGCGCGACCGCGGCATCGGCGTCGGCGTGCATTACCCGGCGATACCGGGGCTCACCCTGTACCGGCGCCGGGGCGACGAGCAGCACGCCTGCCCCAATGCCGAACGCATCGGGCGCGAAACGGTGAGCCTGCCGCTCTTCCCCGCGATGTCCGACGCGGACGTCGATCGCGTCTGTGACGCCGTGCGCGAAGTGTCGGCGACGGCGGCGGCGCGACGAGCGAGGCGCGCGTGAGACGCCCGTCGGTTTCGGTCGTGATACCGGTCTACGACGAGGAGGCCGTGCTGCCGCGGCTCTTCGAGCGTCTGTATCCCGCACTCGACGCACTGGGCTGTCCGTACGAAGTGGTCTTCGTCGATGACGGAAGCCGCGACGGCTCGGCGGACCTGCTGCGCGCGCAGTACGCACGCCGGCGCGACGTGACCCGAGTGGCGCTGCTCGGATTCAACGTCGGCCAGCACATGGCGATACTCGCCGGCTTCGCGCATGCACGCGGCGCGCGCATCGTCACGCTGGATGCGGATTTGCAGAACCCGCCGGAGGAAATCGTCAGGCTGCTGGAGACGATGGACAGGGGCCACGACTACGTCGGCGGCGTGCGGGTGGACCGGCACGACAGCCGGTGGCGCACCCACGCGTCGCGCGCGATCAACTGGCTGCGCGCGCGCACCACACCCATTCGGCTGACCGACCACGGCTGCATGCTGCGCGCCTACGACCGGCGAATCGTCGACATCATCCTGCGCTCCGGGGAAGCGAACATCTTCATACCCGCCCTCGCTTACAGCTACGCCCGCAAGCCCGTCGAGATCGAAGTCGCCCACGCCGAGCGCGCCGCAGGCGCGTCGAAATACTCGCTGCTGAGTCTGGTACAGCTCAACTTCGATCTGATGACCGGCTTCTCCGTGGCCCCGCTCAGGATTTTCTCGCTTTTCGGCATGGCGGTCTCGGTGCTATCGGGCGTGTTCGTCGTCTATCTGTTTCTGCGGCGGCTATGGATAGGCCCCGAGGCCGAAGGCGTATTTACGCTCTTCGCGTTGCTCTTCCTGTTGATGGGCATCGTCCTCTTCGCGGTCGGTCTGCTTGGCGAGTACGTCGGCCGTATCTACGAGCAGGTGCGGGGACGTCCGCGCTATCAGGTGCACGAGCTGCTCGAAGCCGGAAGCGAAACGGCCGCACAGAAAGTGGAGGCGCTGCGATGACGAGCGCAATCGTTTTCGCCAATCACGACGTCGGGGTGCACTGCCTCGCGGTCCTGCTCGCGGCGGGCGTGGACGTGCGGCTCGTCGTCGCTCATGACGAGGATCCGCGGGAGTCGCTCGCTTTCGCCAGCGTGATCGGCGCCGCCGTCGCCCAGGGAATCGAAGTCGCGCTGCCGGACGATCCCAACGCCGAGACCTTTGCGCGGCGCATCGAGCGGCTAGCGCCCGATTTCATCTTTTCCTTTTACTACCGGCGCCTGCTGGGCGAGCGCATCCTTCGCGCCGCGAAGGTTGCCGCCCTGAACATGCACGGTTCGCTCCTTCCGGCTTATCGGGGACGGGCGCCGACCAACTGGGCCGTGATCCGCGGCGAGAGTATCACCGGTGCGACGCTGCACCACATGATCGCGGCCCCCGACGCGGGGGACATCGTCGATCAGCAGCCCGTGCCGATACTCCCCGACGACACGGCTTTCGACGTGTTCGGGAAGGTTACCGTCGCCGCCGTGCTTGTTCTTTGGCGCAGCCTGCCGGGGCTGCTCAACGGCACCGCGCCGCGCGCGGCGCAGATGCCGGAGGCGGCGAGCTACTTCGGGCGGCGCCGCCCCGAGGACGGCCGCATCGACTGGCGCGCGGATGCGAAGACCGTGCACAACCTCGTGCGCGGCGTCGCCCCACCCTACCCCGGCGCGTTCACCGATATCCGTGGACGACGCCTGCGCGTGCTCAAGACCGCGCTGGAGCGCTCTCGCGCCGCACGTAGCGCATCCGCCTCGATCTACGTCGAAGGCGATGTGTGCTTCGTCGACTGCGCGGGGGGCGGCGTGTTGCGACTCGTAAACATCGAACTTGACGGACAGCCGCTCTCGCCCGGCGCGCTTGGCGGAGTACTCGGACTCGTCGGCGCGCTCGCGCTGGAACCCTAACAGAAGACAGGCAGATGAAGAAGATTCTAGTTCTCGGCGTCAATGGGTTTATCGGGCACCATCTGGCGCGCAGAGTGCTCGCCACGACGGACTGGTCGCTGTACGGCATGGACATGCACAGCGACCGGGTCGAAGACTTTATTGGAGACCCGCGTTTCCATTTCTTCGAAGGCGACATCACGATCAATCACGAGTGGATCGAGTACCACGTCAAGAAATGCGACGTCGTGCTTCCGCTGGTGGCGATCGCGACCCCGGCCGACTACGTCACTCGCCCCCTCGACGTATTCGAGCTCGACTTCCTCGCCAATTTGCCGGTCGTCAAGGCCTGCGTTCAGCGCGGCAAGCGGCTCGTGTTCCCTTCGAGCTCCGAGGTGTACGGCATGTGCGCCGACGAACATTTCGACACCGAGCGCTCCAATCTGGTGCTCGGACCGATCGACAAGCAGCGGTGGATCTACTCATGCTGCAAGCAGCTCATGGATCGGGTTATCTGGGGATACGGGGCCGCCGGAAAGCTCGATTTCACGCTGTTCCGTCCCTTCAACTGGGTCGGCCCTGGGCTCGACGATTTGCACGCCGCCAAGGAGGGCAGCTCGCGCGTGATCACCCAGTTTCTGGGACACATCGCTCGCGGAGAAGACATACGCCTGGTCGACGGCGGAGCGCAGCGCCGCAGCTTTACGGCCATCGAAGACGCCATGGATGCCCTGATGGCGCTCATTGCGAACCGTGAGGGCGTGGCGAGCGGGCGCATCTACAACATCGGCAATCCGCAGAACAATTTCTCCATACGCGAGGTTGCCCACATGATGCTCGAGCTTGCCCAACAGTTTCCGGAGTGGCGCGAGCGCGCCCGCAGGGTTCGCACCGTCGACGTCTCGGCCGCAGCATATTACGGGACCGGCTACCAGGACATGACTCATCGCAGCCCCGACATCGGGCCGACCTGCGCGGACCTGCAATGGCAGCCGCGGATCAGCCTGCGCGAGACGCTGACGCGGCTGTTCGATCATTACCGCGCGCAGTTACCCACCGCCGGACAGTTGCTGGACAGCGCCGACCCCCCTCAGTACGACCAGGAATCCCGACGCGCCCTGAGCTACGCCTCGTCATGACGAGGCGCAAGCCCATGCTCGGGCTCAAGGTCGACGTGGATACGCTGCGCGGCACCCGCGTCGGCGCGCCGCAGCTCGCGCGCATGCTTTCCGCCGCCGGCGCGCAGGCAACGTTTCTCTTCAGCGTCGGCCCGGATCGTACCGGCCGCGCCATCCGGCGCGTGTTAAGACGCGGGTTCATCCACAAAGTCGCGCGTACCTCCGTGCTCGAGCACTACGGCCTGCGCACGCTGCTGTACGGCACGCTGCTGCCGGGCCCGCACATCGGGCGCGCATGCGCGAGCGAGCTGCGTGCGATACGCGCCGACGGATTCGAGACCGGGCTGCACGCATACGATCACGTCGAATGGCAGGACTTCGTCGCGCATCGGGACGCTGCGTGGGCCGCTCTCGAGTTACGCCGCGGTATTTCCGCTTATGTCGACGTCTTCGGCCATGCGCCGAAGGTGCACGGAGCCGCCGGGTGGCAGATAACGGCGGCCGGTTTCGAAGCCGAGGCAATGTGCGATTTCGACTATTGCTCGGATACCCGCGGCGCTCATCCCTACCTGCCTGTGATCCCGGGCGCAACCGCGGTGTGCGCACAGTTGCCGACAACACTGCCTACTCTCGACGAGCTGATCGGCGTCGATGGCCTGACCGCGCTGACTGCGGTCGATCGTCTGCTGGCGCTCACCGCGGAGCCGCCGCGTCACGGCCACGTCTTCACGCTGCATGCCGAGCTCGAAGGCATGCGCCTGAACGCGGCATTCTCCAGGCTGCTCGACGGGTGGCGCGCGCAAGGTTACGAGCTCGTCGCGCTGCGTGAGATGTTCGCCGCGTTGGATATACGCACGCTTCCCCGGCACGCCGTGAAGATGGCGCCCATCGAAGGTCGAAGCGGGTCGCTCATGCGGCAGGGGGCCGCAGTCGCGGCGCCTCAGGTGAATTGATACGGGGTTGTCGCAATCTCTCGCGACGCCAATCCACAGCTTTACGCGCCATAAGTCAAGGCTTTCGAGCGACTTTAACGCCCCGTTCACGCGGCGTTGACGCCGGCTTCACAAAGGCATTGGTACTCTTGTCGCCCCGCCTGATCCTCGCGAAAAGTTGCCGTGCCGCAAGAACGCATTTCTGGTCGTTTTGCCCGCTTTTCGCTAGGGCGACATCTCCCCGTAGTCGACTTGCCTCTTCCATTGTTGAACCTGGGCGTCGCGCTGTGGCTGCTTGCGGCGCTAAACGTTCCGTTTTGGCGGTCGCTTTGGATGGCGACACAGGGATGGGATCCAACCCGCGCCGTTTATCTGTTGTCGCTGCCCGTATTCGTCGTGGTTTGGGTTTGGCTGCTTCTGGAATGTCTTACCTGGGGACGAGCTGCCAAACCAGTGCTCGGCGTCCTGTTGGTGCTCTCCGCGGCCGCGGCGTATTACATGAGCGCCTACGGGGTGGTGTTCGACCGCGCCATGATCACGAACATCGTGGAGACAGACCCGGCCGAGGCTGCCGAGCTGCTGAACGCCCGCATGGTCGGGTGGCTGCTCTTTCTTGGTATCGCGCCCTTAGGGCTATTGGCTCGCGCGCGCGTGCGGCGCCACGGGTGGCGCCGACAGATTCTCGTCAAAGCGACGACCATCGGCGTGCTGATCTGCGCAATCGCCGTGTTGGTCGCGCCCTCCTTTCAATCTTACGCGGCGCTCTTGCGCAATCATCGAGAACTGCGCCTCAGTCTCGTGCCCGCGAACTACCTGGCCGCGGCTCACAGCTACCTCAGGACGCAACTGAGTACCCCGGATCGGCTCGAGGCGGTCACCAACGATGCGAAACGCGCATTGGCGCCCGAGCCCGGCGCCAAACCGACTCTGACCGTGTTGGTCATCGGCGAAACCGCGCGCGCGGCGAACTTTCAGCTGAACGGCTATTCCCGGCCGACCACGCCACGGCTCGCGGCGGAGACCGACCTCATCCATTTTCGTGACGTGAGCTCCTGCGGCACGTCGACGGCGGTTTCGCTGCCCTGCATGTTTCTCGACGTCGGTCGATCCGGGTTCAGCGATACGCTTGCGCGGCGGCGCGAGAATCTCCTCGACGCGCTTCAGAGGGCCGGGTTTGATGTCCTGTGGCGCGACAACAACTCCGGCTGCAAAGGCATCTGTGATCGCGCGCCGTCGGAGGATCTCACCCGCGCCGTCGATCCAGCGCTATGCGGCAGCGGCGAATGCTATGACGAAGTGCTGCTGACCGGGCTGCAGGACAAGCTGGACGCTTTCAAACGCGACACGGTCATCGTGCTGCACATGAAAGGCAGCCACGGCCCGGCCTACCACCTGCGATACCCGCCTGCGTTCGAGCGCTTCAAACCGGTCTGCCGCGACGCGCAATTCGACCGTTGCGAGCGCCAGGCGATCGTGAATGCTTATGACAATACGCTCTTGTACACGGACTACGTCATTTCGCGCACGATCGAGCTGTTACGCCGGAACTCCAACCGTTTCACGACTTCCCTCGTATACGTGTCGGACCATGGCGAATCGCTCGGGGAACGCGGACTCTACTTGCACGGAGTGCCGTACGCCCTTGCGCCGGCGGAGCAGACGCACGTGCCGCTCCTGATGTGGTTCTCGGCAGAAGCCCAGAAGCGCTTTGGAGTCGACATGGCGTGTCTGCGCCATAAAGAGGGCACTCCGGCCTCACATGACAATCTTTATCACTCGACGCTCGGGCTGCTCGAGGTGCAAACGCGAGTCTATCGCCCGGACCGCGACCTGTTCCGCAGCTGTCGCACCCGAGAATGGGAGCTCGAAGCGCGGGCTGAGCAGCCACGTCGCGTCGTTTTGCAGTAAGGAATGGTGCCGCTCAGCGCAAAATCGCCCGCGCGCGGGCGCTACCGCGAGCTCGTCAGCTCGGGAGCTGAACCGGTTTACGCGCGCGCGCCGGCCGGATGGCTCGCGATCCCCGCGGCGATCGCGTGCGTGTTGCTTCTGCTTGGCCAGGCGACGGACTTCGATCTACTCGTTACCCGCTACGTCTTCAATGCCCACACGGGCGAATTTCCACTGCGCCTGAATTTCTGGTTCGATGTCGTCCTGCATCACTGGACGAAATATATCGTCATGACGGTCGCGGCTCTGACGATAGCGGGTCTCGGGCTGACTTTCATGCTGCCCCCATTGAAGGTTCACCGGCGAGTGTTGACGTTTCTGGCGCTTGCGCTGTGTCTCGCCCCGCTCAGCGTCAGCATCGCGAAAACCACCAGCGCTCGCCATTGCCCGTGGGACGTCATCGAGTTTGGGGGAGACGTGCCCTACGAACGCCTCTTCGAGCCCAATGCCGTGGGCGTGGACCCCGGCCGCTGTTTCCCTGCCGGGCACGCGTCGACCGGCTTCGCGTTGATGGCGTTCTATTTCGCGGCATACAGCCGCCGCGCTCGTAGGGCTGCGCGCAATTGGCTGCTCGCCGGCATCGTCGCAGGCGTTGCCTTGGGCCTGGGGCGTGTCGTGCAAGGCGCCCATTTCATCTCTCATGTGCTCTGGGCAGGACTTCTATGCTGGATTGTGATGGTCGCGCTCTATCGAGTGTGCCTGTCCGGCGCGCCCAGTCGCGACGCGGCGATCGCGCTTCGTATCGTGGATGAGGGCGGCCTCACGCCTTGACCTGGATCGTGGACGCGCGAGGCAGCCTCAGGCGGCACCGTTGCCGAGACTATGACCAGCAGCCGGCGCGCGCCCCTGTCCTACATCAAGCGGCGACCGGGACAAGCGCACGCGGAATACCGCACCGCCTCCGAGCCGCTCCTCCACGCTGACGTTTCCGTGGTGTAACCGGGCGATCTCTCGCACGATCGCAAGCCCCAGTCCCGAGCCGCCGGGAGGGCTTCCGGGAAGCCGATGAAAGCGCTCGAAGATGTCCGCGCGTTCCGCAGGCGCGATGCCCGGGCCGTCGTCCTCGACCGAAATCTCGGTCGCGTCACCGCAGTGGAGCCTCACGGTGATCGCACCGCCCGCTCTCGCTCCGTAGCGCAGCGCGTTATCGATGAGGTTATTGAGCATCTCGGTGAGCAGCGCCTCATGCCCGACGACCTCGCAGCGCCCGGCCTCGCCGACGAACCCGAGATCGACGCTGCGCTGGAGCGCTTCGGGAACCCATTCGCGGCAGACGTTCTGCACGAGTTGCGACAGGTCGAGTGGAGCGATTACGTGTCGCGGGTCGTTGCCGGGCTCGGCGCGAGCGAGCGTCAGTAGCTGGTTCACGAGCCGGATGACTCGCCGGGCCGACGATTGAAGCTGCGTCAGAGCCGGGGTGATGCTCTCGACGTCGGCGGCGAGGAGCGCGCGCTCGGTCTGCGCCGCCAGCGCGGCGAGCGGGGTGCGCAGTTGGTGCGCCGCTTCGGCGATGAAGCGCTGCTGCGCCTCCTGCGAGGCCGAAAGGCGCTCGATGAGGTCATTCAGCGCATCGACGAGCGGCTTTACCTCGTCGGGGGTGCGCGCTTGTGTGACGGGCCGCAGATCGCCCCAGCCTCTACGTCCGAGCGCCAGGGCGAGGTCGCCGAGCGGGGCGAGACCCTTGCGCACGCCGTAGCCCACGATCGAGGTGACGATGACCACCGCGAACACGAGCGGCAGGACGACTGTCCAGATGAGCCGTTCCGACAAGCGTCTGCGCTTGATGAGCGTCTCGGCGTAACGCACGGTGGCGGCGGGACGGCCGGCACCGGTGAAGATCGCGTAGGTAGCGACCCGAACGTGGTCGCGCGCGATCTGCGCATCGTAGAACTGCACCGGCGCGTCCTTCGACGGCGCCGCCGGCGGCGCGGGAACCGCGGCGTTGCCGGCGATCGCCGCGTCGTTCCCGTCGAGCACGGTGAAAAACACGCGGTCGTACGGATCGGCCAGCAGGATGTCCCGTGCGGCCTTGGGGAGGTCGAGCGACGGCGCCGCAGCGCTCAGGTGAATTTGCTGCGCGAGCGAGCGCGCGGAATCGAACAGCGCGCTGTCGTACGCTTCGGTCGCCGAACGCCACGCCACCGTATACGACAGCGCGCCGGCCGCGGCGACGACGAGCAGCATCGGCGGAATCAGCGCCCACAGAAGCTGCCGGCGCAGCGTCGGGCCGCGCGCGGCGCCGGCGCCGCTCAACTGTGCGCGCCCTGTTCGGCTGCGCGGAGCAGATAACCCAACCCGCGAATCGTCTTGATCTCCACACCAGCGCCTTGCAGCTTCTTGCGCAGGCGGTGCACGTGGATCTCGATCGCGTTCGAGCTCACGTCCTCATCCCACTGGTAAAGGCTCGCGATCAGCGCGTCCTTGCTGACGACGCGCCCTGAGCGCGACGCGAGCACTTCGAGCACTTCGAATTCGCGGGCCGAAAGGTCGAGGCCCGCGCCGTCGAGCAGCGCGCGGCGCCCGCGCAGGTCGACGGAGAGACGCGCCAGCTCGATGCGGTTATCGGCGAGCCCCTGAGCGCGCCGCACGAGCGCACGGATGCGGGCTTCGAGCTCCCCCATCTCGAAAGGCTTGACGAGATAGTCGTCGGCGCCGAGGTCGAGGCCGTGGATGCGATCGTGCACCCCATCGCGTGCGGTAAGCACGAGCACCGGCACGCTCGATCTGCGCCGGCGCATCCGCCGCAACACCTCGAAGCCGTCGAACACCGGGATCTCGATATCGAGGATGGCGAGGTCGTACTCTTCTACGGCGAGCGCCTGGTCTGCCTGCTCGCCGGTGGCCATGCAGTCGACCGCGTAGCCGAGGCTGCGCAGCGACGCGGCCACGCCGTCAGCGAGGATCGCGTCATCTTCGACCAGTAGTATGCGCACGGCGGCATCATCATGGCTTGCCCCTGACGCGTCAATGCCCGGCGTAAGGACCGCTGCAAGATTCGCGAAAGGAATACCCGGTTATCCTGCCGCCCCTTCGTCCCTGACGCGGCCCGGCTGCCGTTGCGGGTGGACGAAAGACCCGCAGATCACGGCTCATGACGTCCCGCATCCTCGCCACAACACTCACCTGCATCGGGCTTGCCGCGCTGTGCTTTGCTGCCGGCTCGCTGTGGCAGCGGGAGCGCACGACCGCGGCAGCGCCCGCGCCGGTGCAGCATGAGCTCGCAGGTCCCGACTCGCGCACGGCGCGCTTCGCGGCGGATTCACCGCAGCTTCAGTTCATCAAGACCGAGCAGGTGGTCGCACTGCCTGAGCCGCTGCTCGATCCGCTCAACGGCCGTGTCGCTTACGACGAGAACTACACGGCGCGCGTGACCTCGCCGATCGCCGGCCGCGTCACGCGCATCGAAGTGCAGCCCGGTGACCGAGTCGGCGCGGGATCGCCGCTCGCGTGGATCGATGCGCCGGATTACGCAACGGCTTCGGCCGATCTCGGCAAAGCGCAAGCCGACGTGCAGCAGAGGACCCGTGCTTACGCACGCGCCAAAGAACTGCTGGAAGGTGGCGTCGTGCCGCGCAAGGACGTCGAATCGTCCGAGACCGACCTCAGACAGGCCCAGACCGAGCTGCGCCGCGCCGATCTTCGCCTCCGCAACCTGACGGCGGGCACGCGCGCGCCCAACGACGGCAAGCTCTCGCTGCGCTCGCCGATCGCCGGCGTGGTGGCGGACCGCAAGCTCAACCCCGGCGCGGAAGTGAGGCCCGACGCACCCGATCCGCTTTTCATCATCACCGATCCGGCGCACGTCTGGGTGATCGTGGAGCTGCCGGAGCGCTTTCTCGGCAAGGTCGCGGTGGGCCAGACGGTCTCGGTGGAGACCGACGCGTACGCCGGCGTCGACATCAACGGCCGGATCGCGTCGATCGGCCAGGTGCTCGATCCTGCGACACGGCGCGTCCAGGTGCGCTGCGTCGTCAACAACCCGCGGCAGTTGCTCAAGCCCGAGATGTTCGCGCGCGTCATCCCGCTGCGCGACGAGCGCGAGAAGCTCGTCCGGGTACCCAACACGGCGCTCATCAGTCAGGGACTGTACAGCTTCGTCTACGTCGAGACGCAGCCCGGCGCCTTCGAGAAGCGGAAGGTGACGCTCGGCCTCCAGGGCCGCGATCAGAGCTACGTCCGAGCCGGTCTTGTAGAGGGCGAGCGCGTAGTGGCGAGCGGGACCCTGCTGCTCGAGTCAGAGCTCGCGTCGCGGAACTGACGTGCTCGATCGCATCATCACCTTCGCTCTCCAGCAGCGCGTTTTCGTGGTCGCGGCGGCGCTGATCGTCGCCATCGCCGGCTGGCGGGCGTGGCAAGACCTCCCCGTCGAGGCCTTTCCTGATGTGCAGGACGTCCAGGTCATCATCATCACCCAGGCCCCCGGCAAGGCCCCCGAGGAAGTCGAGCGCAGCATCACGCTCCCCATCGAGCTCGAGATGGGCGGCGTGCCGCGCATGACGCAACTGCGCTCGGTGTCGATCACGGGGCTCTCGGTCATCACGCTCACGTTTTCGGACAATACCAACGATTACTTCGCGCGCGCGCAGGTGCTGGAACGGCTGCAGGGGGTCGCCCTGCCCGCCAACGTGCAGCCGACGCTGGCGCCGCTCACGAACGCCATCGGTGAGATCTACCGCTACGTCATCGAAGCGCCTCCCGGCATGCCGCTCTACGAGGTGCGGGCGGTCCAGGACTGGATCATCCGTCCCGCGCTGCGCCGCGTCAGCGGCGTCGCGGACGTGGTGAGCTTCGGCGGAACGATCAAGGAATACCAGGCGAAGATCGACCCGTCGCAGCTACGCAAATACGGCGTGACGATCGACCAGGTCTCGGTGGCGCTCGGCGCCAACAGCGCGAACACCGGCGGCGGCCTGCTCGCGCGGGGCGAGGAGGCCCTCGTGATCCGCAGCGTGGGCATCTTCGAGAGCATCGACGACATCGCCCGTGTCGTGGTGGCGAGCCGCGGCGGGAGGCCGATCGTGGTGGGCGACCTCGGCACGGTCGAGGTCGGCTCGCGCGTGAGGACCGGCATCGTCGCGTTCAACGAGCGCGCCCAGGTCGTCCAGGGCGTCGTGCAGATGATCAAGGGCCAGGATCCCGCAAAAGTCGTCGACGAGCTCAAGCGCGAGGTCGAGCGCGTGTCCGGGCGTCTGCCGCCGGGCGTGAAGATCCATCCGTTCTACGACCGCACCGAGCTCGTGAAGCACACCGTCCATACCGTCACCGAGAACCTCGCGATCGGCGCCGCCCTCGTCGTGGCGGTACTCATCATCTTTCTGCGCAACGGGCACGCGGCGCTGGCGGTCGCGGTGGTAATTCCGCTCTCGCTGCTGATCGCGTTCTCGCTGATGGACGCCAAAGGCATCGCGGCCAACCTCATTTCGCTCGGCGCGGTCGACTTCGGCATCATCATCGACAGTGCGGTGGTTCTCGTCGAGGCGCTGATGGTGCGCCTCGCGCTCACCGGCCACGACGACAATCCCGCGCACTCGGGCTACGGCTGGCGGCTGCATACGCTCAAAGCCGTGACCCTGGAGATGGGCCCGCCGATCCTCTTCTCCAAGGCGATCATCATCCTGGCGTTCCTGCCGATCTTCACGTTCCAGCGGGTCGAAGGGAAGATCTTCGCTCCGATGGCGTACACGCTGTCGTTCGCCCTGCTCGGCGCCATCGTGCTCACGCTCACGCTCGTTCCGGCGCTCGTCAGCTTCTCGCTGCGATACACCGATTTCGCCGAGAAGCACTCGCGCTGGATGCATGCGCTGCAGACGCGCTACCGCAGCTTCCTGCAGAGCACGTTCCCGCGGCGCATCGCCGTCACGGCCGCGAGCTGCGTCGCGCTCGCGATTGCGCTGGCGCTCGCGCCGAGGCTGGGCAGCGAGTTCCTCCCGAAGCTCGATGAAGGCAACATCTGGCTCACGATCACGCTGCCGCCTTCGACGAACATCGACACGACCAAGGCGATCGAACAGCACGTTCGCAGCATCCTGCGCGGTTATCCCGAGGTGAACAGCATCGTGACGCAGATCGGCAGGCCCGACGACGGCACCGACCCGAAAGGGCCGAACAACGTGGAGATCATGGCCGACCTCAAGCCCCGCGACACGTGGCGCTTCGCGCGCAAGGACGACATGATCGCGGACATGACCGCGAAGCTGAAGGTCATTCCGGGACTGCCGACCAACTTCTCGCAGGTGATCGAAGACAACGTCAACGAGGCGCTGTCCGGCGCCAAAGGCGAGATCGTCGTGAAGGTGTTCGGCCCCAACCTCGAGATTCTCGAGCAAAAGAGCGAGCAGATCGCGCGCGTTCTCGCGGGCATCCGCGGCGCCGCGGACGTCGGCGCGTCCAAGGTCGGCGGGCAGAGTGAGCTCACGATCAATCTCGACCGCGCGCGCATGGCGCGGTACGGCATCAACGTCGCCGACGTCAACTCGACGGTCGAAGCCGCGCTCGCCGGCACGATCGTCAATACTTTCTTCGAAGGCGATCGCCGCTTCAACGTGACGGTCCGCCTTGCACCCGAGTTCCGCGACGCCGTCGACGATGTCGCCGATCTGCCCGTCGCTCTCCCCGGCGGCGCAGGCACGATACCGTTGGCGGCGATCGCGGACATCGCGGTGAAGCAAGGCGTCGGGCGCGTATCGCGCGAAGCCGGCGGACGCAACGTCGCGGTCAAAGCGAACCTGCTCGGGCGGGACCAGGGCAGCTTCGTCGACGAGGCGATGGCGAAAGTCGACGCGCAGGTGAAGCTGCCGGAGGGTTACTACATCACGTGGGGCGGACAGTTCGAGAACCAGCAGCGGGCGATCGCCCGGCTGAAAATCATCGTGCCCTTGTCCGTGCTCGGGATCTTCGTGCTGCTCTTCTGGGCGTTCAGGTCGATGAGGCAGGCGTTGCTGGTCGTGTCGATGATACCGTTCACGCTCATCGGCGGCCTCGCGGGCCTCGCCGTCGCGGGGCTGCACCTGTCGGTGTCGGCCGCGGTCGGATTCATAGCCGTTGCGGGGATCTCGGTGCAGAACGGAGTGATCATGGCTTCGCAGTTCAACGAGCTCATACGCAACGGCCGCAGCGTAGGCGTCGCGGTGCTCGAGGGCGCGGCGGACCGGCTGCGGCCGATCCTGATGACCGCGCTGATGGCGGGTATCGGCCTGATGCCCGCCGCGCTCTCGCATGGCATCGGCTCGGAGACGCAACGGCCGTTCGCCGTGGTCATCGTCGGCGGCATCGTATCGGCGACGCTGTTCACTCTCGTCCTGCTGCCGCTGTTGTACCCGCTCGTGGCGCGCGAAGAGCCGAGCGCCGTGACCGAGGGCGATTCGGTCACCGCGTAATTGACGCTCCCGCCATGGGCGTAGAAGCGCGCGTTCTCCGTATCCGCGAATGCCGGGGAGCAGCGGCCTATACGGATATCACGGCATCCGCCCGGATACCCAAATCAACCAGCACTCGCGGAACGTGTTGCAATGAACATGTTGCGGGTCCATACGGGGCTGGGGGCGAGTACGCAGTCATATCCAAAGCCCGCCGATAGGCGTGCCTGGGATGCATTCGTCATCGGGGGTACGCGCTTCTTATTGGAGCCAGTCAGTGATGATCGGCGCCGACTTTCCCGTTCTGGAGTACGAGAAGATCGTCGCCGACTGGCGCTCACTCGGCTACCCGGAAGAGGTGCTCGACAAGATCCTTTACCGGAATGCCGAGTCGTATTTCAAAGTTTGATCGGCGACTCGCGGGTACTGCCAGATCCACGGCAACGTTTTCAAGTTCCACCCACCGCGACAGCTTTCGTCGGCGCCGTGAATGTTCCGCGGATTCTTATAGTTATCGTATTAGATAACTGGCTGGAGGCGGGGGTCGGAATCGAACCGGCGTACACGGCTTTGCAGGCCGCTGCATAACCACTCTGCCACCCCGCCCGGGGTGTGCTGCCAGCGCATCGGACGGGCGTCCGGCGCGCACGGGACAAAAAAGAGGGGGAAACGAATGTTTCCCCCGGGGAGAATTCTGGAGCGGGAAACGAGGCTCGAACTCGCGACCTCAACCTTGGCAAGGTTGCGCTCTACCAACTGAGCTATTCCCGCGTCGAGCTGCGAATTATACGCGAATACAAAGTTTTGGGGCAACTACCGCTTCCACGCGAGCGGCAGCGAGAGCTTCAGGTACCACACCATGGACACGAGGGTCAGGACGGCGGCGATATAGACGAGCCACGTCCCCCAGTACTGGGGATCGAAGGCGCCGATCGGGTCGTAATAGAGCAGCATCGGGATCGCCACCATCTGCGACACCGTCTTGATCTTGCCGAGCATCGACACCGCGACGCTCTTGGCCTCCCCGATCTTGGCCATCCACTCGCGCAGCGCCGAGATGGTGATCTCGCGGCCGATGATGATGAGCGCGACGACCGCGTGCACGCGCCCGAGATGCACCAGGACGATGAGCGCTGCCGCAACCATCACCTTGTCGGCCACCGGGTCGAGGAACGCCCCGAAGGCGGAGGTCTGGTTGAGCTTGCGGGCGAGCCAGCCGTCGAGCCAGTCGGTGATCGCCGCCGCGGTGAAGATGACGGTGGCGACGAGGTTCTGGTTCGGCGCCGAGACCCAGCTCTTGTCGAAATAGAAGATTCCCACGAACAGCGGTATCAGGAGGATCCGCGCCCACGTGAGCAGGTTCGGCAGGTTGAGCGGCATCAGTGCAGCTCCTCGTAGATCTTCTCCGCGAGCACGCGGCTGATGCCGTCGACCTGCGCCAGGTCGTCGACGCTCGCGGCGAGCAGCCCGCGCATGCCGCCGAAGCGCACGAGCAGGCGCTGCCGGCGCTTCGCGCCGATGCCCGAGATCGCTTCCAGCGGCGAGACGTTGCGCGCCTTGGCGCGCCGCGCGCGGTGGCCGGTGATCGCGAAGCGATGCGCCTCGTCGCGGACCTGCTGGATGAGATGCAACGCCGGATGGTCGGGACCGAGCACCAGCGCCTCGGGCTTGTTCGGGATGAAGAGCTGCTCGAGCCCGGGCTTGCGCTCCTCGCCTTTGGCGACTCCCACGAGCGGCACGTCGGTCAGGCCCAGCTCGGTGAAGACTTCGACCGCCACCCCGAGCTGTCCCTTGCCGCCGTCGATCAGCACCAGGTCGGGCAGCTTGCCCTCGCTCGCCACGATCTTGCCGTAGCGGCGCGACAGCACCTCGCGCATCGCGCCGTAATCGTCGCCGGGCTCGACGCTGCGGATGTTGTAGCGCCGGTATTCGCTCTTCTGCATGGCCCCGCGATCGTATACGACGCACGAGGCCACTGTCGCCTCGCCCATGGTATGGCTGATATCGAAGCACTCGATGCGCTGCATCGATTCGCCGAGCTCGAGCGCCTGCTGGAGCGCGGTGAGCCTGCGCTCGGCGGTCGACTGCGAGCTCGCCGCCTGCTCTGCGCCGAGCTGCGCGTTCTTCTGCGCCATCTCCAGCCACACCCGGCGCGGCCCGGTCGGATTGACGTTGATGTGCACCTTGCGGCCCGCCTGCTGCGACAGCGCCTCCTCGAGCGCGCCGGGCTGGAAGCCCGCGCCGACGACGATCTGCCGCGGGATGCCGTGGCGCAGGTAATGCTGGGCGATGAACGCTTCGAGCACCTCGTCCTCGGAGAACTCCTCGGCGTTCTTCGGAAAGAAGTTCTTGTCGCCGAGATGGTGGCCGCCGCGGATCATGACGAGGTTCACGCAGGTGATGCCGGAGACGCGATGCAGGGCGACGACGTCGGTGTCGCGCCCGCCCTCGTCGCTCACGAACTGGCGCTCGCGCACGCGGCGCAGCGCCGTGATCTGGTCGCGCACGATCGCGGCTTCTTCGTATTCCATGCGCTCGGCCGACGACTCCATGCGCGCTTCGAGCCGCTCCATGACCTCGTCTTCCTTGCCGGAGAGGAAGAGCTCGGCGCTCTTCACGTCTTCCGCGTAACCCGCCGCGTCGATCAGGTGCACGCACGGCGCCGTGCAGCGCTTGATCTGGTGCAGGAGGCACGGCCGCGAGCGGTTGGTGAACACCGTGTCCTCGCAGGTGCGGATGCGGAAGACCTTCTGCATGAGCTGGATGCTCTCGCGCACCGCGCCGGCGCCGGGGAACGGGCCGTAGTAATGATGGCGCGCGTCGAGGCTGCCGCGGTGGAAGCCGAGGCGCGGGTATTCGTGGCCGGTGACGACGAGATAGGGATACGACTTGTCGTCGCGGAAAAGGATGTTGTAGCGCGGGTTGAGCGCCTTGATCAGGTTGTTCTCGAGGAGCAGCGCCTCGCCTTCGGAGCGGGTGACCGTCGTCTCGACGTTCGCGACCTGCCCCACCATGATCGCGATGCGCGGGCTGTGGCCGGCGGTCTTCTGGAAGTACGACGACACGCGCTTCCTCAGATCGAGCGCCTTGCCGACGTACAGCACCTCCCCCGCCTCGTTCAGCATGCGGTAGACGCCCGGCAGGTGCGGCAATCCGGCGATGATCTCGGCGACGTCTGCCATGTCACGACCCGTTCGCGAGATGCTCGCCGATGCGCTCGAAGACGTCGCGGAACATGGCCTCGGTGAGCCGGCGCGTGTTGGTGTTGTAGCGGCTGCAATGGTAGCTGTCGAAAAGCACCTTGCCGTCGGGAAGCACGTGGCGGGCCGCATGGGCGAACGGGTGCCCGTTGCGCTTCAGTCCCAGGGCCATCAGCACCGCCTGGTGCGCGATCGCGCCGAGCGCGAGGATCGCGGCGCGCCCGGGCAGCGCCTCCAGCTCCGCCTTGAGATAGGCGTTGCATTGCCGCACCTCGGACGTCTCCGGTTTGTTCCCGGGCGGCAGGCATTTCACCGCGTTGGTGATGCGGCAGCGCTTGAGCTTCAGGCCGTCTTCCGGCGCGACCGACACCGGCCGGTTCGCGTAGCCGTAACGGTGCAGCGTCTCATAAAGAAGGATGCCCGCGTAATCGCCGGTGAACGGCCGCCCGGTGCGATTCGCGCCGTGCATGCCGGGCGCGAGTCCGACGACGAGCAGGTCCGGCCTGGCGGCGCCGAAAGGCGCGACGGGTCGGCCATGATAGTCCGCATACTCCTCGCGCACGCCGGCGAGGTGCTTCGACAGCCTCGGGCACGCGCGGCAGTCGGTAGTGAACGCGGCGCTCATGAGGGTCGCTGCCCGCGCGGCCAGACGGTGACCGTCGCACGTTGCGGCCGCGGATCGACGAGCTCCGGCTGCAGCGTCACGTGATCGATGCCGTATTCGGCATGCAGCATCTCGCGGCTCGCCTGGAGGATGCGCGGCCAGTCTTCGAGGCGCTCGATGTCGACGTGCGCCGACAGCGCGGCGCGCTCGCTGCCGATGCTCCAGATGTGCAGGTCGTGCACCGTGACCACGCCGGCCACGCGCGCGAGCGCCCCGCCGATCTGCGCCATGTCGAACGCGCTGGGCACCCCTTCCATCAGCACGTGCAGCGTGTCGCGCAGCAGGCGCAGCGTGGTGACCAGGATCAGCACCGCGATGAGCAGCGAGAGGATCGGGTCGATCAGCACCCAGTCGGTGACGTACACCACCGCGCCGGCGATCAGCGCGGCGAGCGAGCTCACGAGATCGCCGAGCACGTGGATCATGGCGGCGCGCGAGTTGAGATCGGAGTGCCCCCGGCTCAGCACGAACATGACGCCGATGTTGACGAGCAGCCCGATCGCCGCGATGACCATCACCGCCACCGCCGTCACCGGCCGCGGATCGAGCAGCCGCTGCACCGCCTCGACCACCAGCAGCACGATGATGCCGAGCATGATGAGACCGTTGAGCGTCGCGCCGATCACTTCGGCGCGCGCGAGGCCGTACGAGTGCTTCAGTCCCGGCGGACGGCGCGCGACCCACGCCGCGCCCGCCGCCAGCGCGAGCGCGAGGGCGTCCGAGAACATGTGGCCGGCGTCGCTCGCCAGCGCCAGCGAACCGGACATGAGGCCGCCCGCAAGCTCGACGATCGCGTAGGCGAGCGTGATCGACAGCGCTAGCGCGTAGGCGGGCGGGCCTTCGCCGTGGTCGTGCGCATGGCCGTGGTGATGGGGGTGGGCGTGCGCGCTCATGCGAGCGGCAGCTCGCCGCTTTCGTCGCCGAGGCCGGCGATGGCGTGCAGGGCCGCGACGTAGCGCGCGTCCTCGCGCAGCTCGATCGTCGATTCCGCGGCGGGCCGGCCGTGCAGCCTGGCGAGGCGCGCGAGCGAGACCGCCGGCATCGTGCGGTGCATGCGCCGATACAGCTCGTCCACGGTCTGCGGCTCGTTGCAGATGAGCACCATGTCGCAGCCCGCGTCGAGCGCCGCGCCCGCGCGCGTGGCGATGTCGCCGAAGGCCTTGGCGCCTTCCATCGAGAGATCGTCGCTGAAGACGAGGCCGTCGAAGCCGAGGCGCTCGCGCAGGATGCGCTTCAACCACACCTCGGAGAATCCCGCGGGCTTGGAGTCGACCCTGGCGTAGACGATGTGCGCCGGCATCACCGCCGCCACACCCGATTCGATGAGCCGCACGAACGGCACGAGATCGTCGGCTTCGATCGCGTCGTACTCGCGCTCGTCGACAGGGAGCTCGCTATGCGAATCGGCCCGCACGTGGCCGTGGCCGGGGAAATGCTTGCCGACCGCGGCCATGCCCCCGTCCTTCATGCCTTGCGTGAGCGCGCCCGCCAGCGCGGCGACGGCCTCGCGCTCGCGATGGAACGAGCGGTCGCCGATGACGCTGCTCGAGCCGTGGTCGACGTCGAGCACCGGCGCGAAGGACAGGTCGACGCCGTGCGCGCGAAGCTCGGCGGCCAGGATGAAGCCCAACGCGTGGGCGAGCTTCGCCGCGTGCTGGGCGTTGCGGTCCCACGCGCGGCCGAGGGCGCGCATCGGCGGCAGCCGCGTGAAACCATCGCGAAAACGCTGCACGCGCCCGCCTTCGTGGTCGACCGCGACGAGCAGCGCCGGCTCGCGCAGCGCGTGGATCTCCGCGGTCAGCGCGCAGAGCTGCTCGGGCGACTCGTAGTTGCGCGCGAACAGGATGACGCCGCCGGCCAGCGGATGCAGCAGCCGCTCGCGGTCGTCGGCGGTGAGCCTCAAACCGGCGACGTCGGCGACGACCGGCCCGAGCGGTTTGTTCTCAGCCATGCCCGTGGGTCGCGGACTCGAGCACCACGCACGCGCAGGCGAGGCTCTTCTCGTCGCTGATCGTGAGATGGTGGCCGACGATGCGCTCGCGTTCCATCATCGCCTGGAGCTTGAAGTCGAATTGCAGGCTCGGCTTGCCGAGCCCGTTCTGGACGACGCTGATGCACTGCAGCGTCACGGGATAGCGAAAGCCGGTGCCCATCGCCTTGGAGAACGCTTCCTTTGCCGCGAACCGGTTCGAGACATACAGCACCTTCTTCGCCGTTTTCTCGTAGCCCGGCCACTCCACCGCGGTGAGCACGCGGCGCGCGAAGCGCTCGCCGTAGAGGCCGAGCAGCCGCTCGATGCGATGCGGCTCGACCACGTCTATGCCGATGCCGTAGATCAACGAGCGTGTCCGATCGCTGCGAGGTAGCCGCGCACCGTCGCCGCGAGGCCCTCTTCGAGCGCATCGGCGATGAGCGCGTGGCCGATAGAGACTTCGAGCACGCCCGGCACCTCGGCGACGAAGCGCGGCAGGTTCTGCTGGTTCAGATCGTGGCCGGCGTTGACGCCCAGCCCAGCCGCGGCGGCCGCCGTCGCGGCGGCGGCGAACTGCGCGCGCGCTTCGGCTTCGCGCGCGGTGCCGAACGCGGCGGCATACGGCTCGGTATAGAGCTCGACGCGGTCGGCGCCGACCGCCGCCGCGCCCGCCATCGCGTCCGGATCGGCGTCCATGAAGAGGCTCACGCGCACGCCGAGGCGCTTCACTTCGGCGATGAGCGGTTTCAGACGCGCTTCGTGACGCGGAATGTCCCAGCCGTGATCCGACGTGAACTGGCCCGGATCGTCGGGCACGAGCGTGAACTGGTGAGGCTTCACCTCGCGCACGAGGTCGAGCGCGTTCTCGAACGGATTGCCTTCGATGTTGTATTCGGCGTGCGGGTAGCGCCGGAGCAGCGCGGCGAGCTCGTGCACGTCCTCGGTGCGGATGTGGCGCGCGTCGGGCCGGGGATGGACGGTGACGCCGTGCGCGCCGGCGTCGAGCGCGATCTGCGCCGCGCGGGTCACGCTCGGAATGCCGAGGTGGCGCGTATTGCGCAGGAGCGCGACCTTGTTGACGTTGACGCTGAGCTTCGTCATGCGCTTGACGCTAGAGCTCCTGAAGGTCCCGCAACAGCTGGCGCGTGTGGAGCTCCTGGTCGCCGAGATGGTGGTTGATGAGCAAACGCATCAGCGCTTTGCTCTGCGCAAGGGTGGTCGCGCTCCGATAATCGTTCGATTGCATGTCGAGCAAAGTCTGGCCGACCAATTCTACCCCGTTTCTCCCGGCATCCGGCCCTGCGCGGACCGGTCCTTTCTCGAGCAGATAGGTGTAACGCGCCTCGGCGGCGATCGGCTGTCCGGTGTCGACGTCGCGGTCGAGCGTCACCGCGTAGCCGAGCTCGGACAGCAGGCTCTTCTCGAACCCGCGCAGGATGCGCGCGTGGTCGCCGCCCGGCGCGAGCTCCAGCAGCGTCTCGGCGTAGTGGTCGAACAGCCGCTCGTGTGCGTCGTGCCGCGCGAGGAGCTTCAGCATGAGCTCGTTCAGGTAGAAGCCGCAGATGAGCGAAAGCCCCTTCAGCGGGTGATAGCCGCCGTGCCATTCGGCGCGGATCAGCGTGTGCAGCTCGCCTTTGCCCGACCACGACACGAGCAGCGGCTGGAACGCGAGCAGCACGCCGCGCAGAGCCGACTTCGGACGCCGCGCGCCTTTGGCGACCACCGCGACGCGGCCGAAGTCGCGCGACAGGAGCTCGACGACGAGGCTCGTCTCCTTGAACGGGTAGCTGTGCAGGACGAACGCGGGCTGCGCATCCTGCCGCGTGGCGTCCCGTGTGCTCACTCGATACCCATGCGCTTCAGCGTCGCCGCGTCGTCCGCCCACCCGCTCTTCACGCGCACGAAGGTCTCGAGGAAGACCTTGCCGCCGAACAGCTTCTCCATGTCCTTGCGCGCCTGCGTGCCGACCGCTTTGAGCTTCTCGCCGTCCTTGCCGATGATGATCGGCTTCTGGTTCGGCTTGTCGACGAGGATGGCGACGTGGATGCGGCGCAGCGTGTCGGTCGTCTCGAACTTCTCCACTTCCACCGCGGTCGAGTACGGCACTTCTTCGCCGAGCAGCCGGAAGAGCTTCTCGCGCACGATCTCGCTCGCCAGGAAGCGCTCCGAGTGCGTGGTGATCTCGTCCTCGTCGTACAGGCGCTCGCCTTCGGGCAGGAGGGGCACGATCTCGCGCACGAGGTCTTCGACCTGCTGTCCGCGCTCGGCGGACACCGGCACGATGGCGGTGAACGGGTGGCGCTCGCTCATCGCTTTCGTGAAAGGCAGCAGCGTGCGCTTGTCCTTCACCTTGTCGATCTTGTTCATCGCGAGCACCACCGGCACCTTCTCGGGCATGAGCTTCAACAGCGCTTCGTCGCGCGCGTCGAAGCGTCCCGCCTCGATCACCCACACGACCGCGTCGACCTCTTCCAGCGCGGTGCGCACCGAGCGGTTCATGAGCCGGTTCATCGTCGAGCGATGCTGGGTCTGGAAACCCGGGGTGTCGACGAACACGAGCTGCCCCGCAGGCACCGTGAGGATGCCGTTGATGCGGTGGCGGGTCGTCTGCGGCTTGCGCGACGTGATGCTGATCTTCTGCCCCACGAGGTGGTTGAGCAGCGTCGACTTGCCGACGTTCGGCCGGCCGACGATGGCGACCAGACCCGCGCGGTGACCCGGGGCTACACTCATGTCGCCGCGCGCTCGTAGACCGCGCGCGCCGCCTGCTGCTCGGCGCTGCGCCGGCTCGCGCCGGTGCCGCGGCAGCGGATGTCCAACTCTTTCACTTCGCACTCCACTTCGAAAAGCTGTTCGTGCGCCTCGCCGTGTATGGCGATGACGCTGTAGCGCGGCAGCGCCATGCGGCGGCTCTGCAGGAATTCCTGGAGCAGCGTCTTGGCGTCCTTGCCGCTGGTCTGCGGGTCGATCTTCGACAGCGCGTCGCTGAAGAGCCGCGCGACGATGCCGTGCGCGGCGTCGAAGCCGCCGTCCAGGAACGCCGCGCCGATCACCGCCTCGACCGCGTCGGCAAGCATCGACGGACGCCGGGCGCCGCCGCTCCTGAGCTCCCCTTCGCCCAGCCGCAGGTGGCGGCCGAAGCCGGACTCGGACGCGATGCCGGCGAGCGAGGGCTGCGACACGAGCGATGCGCGCAGGCGCGACAGCTCGCCTTCGGTGAGTCCGGGAAATTTGCGGTAGAGCTCCAGCGCGACCGCGCAGTTGACCACGCTGTCGCCGAGGAACTCGAGGCGCTCGTTGTGCTCCGCGCCGTAGCTGCGGTGGGTCAGCGCCCGGGCGAGCAGCCCCGGCTGTTTGAAGCGGTACCCGATCGCGAGCTCGAAGCCTTGCAGGTCCATTGCAGCGGAGATCGGCCCGTCGCCATCGTTAATCGGACGTCGGATGGAAATCGATGCACGCGTTGACGTTGGCGAAGAGCTTCACCTTGACCGAGTAGTCGGCGGAAACGTGCAGGCCGTTCGCATCCTTGGCGTACTCGATGGCCGAGCCGTCGAGGTTCTTCACGTCGTCGACCATGGTGCGGGAGCTCCACGAGCGGTCGAGCTCGCCGCGGCTCGCCTTGCGCAGCGCGGGGTCCTCGGACATGCTCTTGAAGATCGTCTTGATCCTGTTGTACTCGAGGTAGACCGGAACGAGCTTGAAGCCGCCGATCGCCACGAGCACGACGATGAAGCCCAGCACGATGAGCCCGCTGAGGCTCAGCCCCTTCTGTCTGTTCATGGCTCCCCTTCTCATTCGATCCCGCGGCCGATGCGCCTGAACTCGTCGAAGTTCCACCAGATCAGAAAGGCCTTCCCGACGATGTTCTCCTCGGGGACGAATCCCCAGTAGCGGCTGTCGCTGCTGCTGTCGCGGTTGTCGCCCATCATGAAGTAATGACCGGGCGGCACCTTGCACGTGAACCCCTCGTCATTGTAGGCGCAATTATCGCGAGACGGAAAGTTGCCCACTCCCGACAGCTGCACCGGCGGCTGCTCCTTCTGTATGAGGATCGCATGCTGGTGCTCGCCGAGCTTCTCCTGGAAGCGCTGGGTCGGCACGAAGTTCAGCCCGCTTTCGACGTAGTTGAACTCGCCGTCGGCCTTGACGGGCATCTCCCGGCCGTTCACGGTGAGGCGCTTGTTCCGGTACACGACCTCGTCCCCCGGCAGACCCACCACGCGCTTGATGTAGTCGAGCGAAGGGTTGACCGGGTAGCGGAAGACCATCACCTCGCCGCGCTTGGGCTCGTTGACGTCGACGATCTTCATGTTGATCACCGGTAGACGGATCCCGTACGTGAATTTGTTGACGAGGATGAAATCCCCCACGAGCAGCGTCGGCAGCATCGAGCCCGAAGGGATCTTGAACGGCTCGACGAGGAACGAGCGCAGCAGGAAGACCACGAGGATGACGGGAAAGAAGCTCTTCGGATACTCGACCCACCACGGCTCGCGCGTGTCGGCGACGCGCCGCTTGGCGAGGACGGCATAGTCGAGCAGCCAGATGGCGCCGGTCACGACCAGCAGCACGAACATGATCAATGCAAAATTCATTGTTTTTCTCGTGAACGGTGACCCGTGAAACGTGACATGTGAAACGTGAAACGTGCGTCCCCGGATGTACCCGCGTCCGGCGGCTTGATCGGACGTTTACGTTTCACTTTTCACTTTTCACGTTTCACGAACCTTACTTCTCCACCTGCAAGATCGCCAGGAACGCTTCCTGCGGAATCTCGACGTTGCCCACCTGCTTCATGCGCTTCTTGCCTTCTTTCTGCTTCTCCAGCAGCTTCTTCTTGCGCGTGATGTCGCCGCCGTAACACTTCGCCAGCACGTTCTTGCGCAGCGCCTTGACCGTCTCGCGGGCGATGATGTGCGCGCCGATCGCAGCCTGCACCGCGATGTCGAACATCTGCCGCGGCAGCAGCGAGCGCATCTTGGAGGCGATCTCGCGGCCTCGATACGTCGCGTTCTCGCGATGCACGATCAGCGACAGCGCGTCGACCTTGTCGCCGTTGATGAGGATGTCGAGCTTGACGAGGTCGCCCGCGCGATACTCGATGAACTCGTAGTCGAGCGAGGCGTAGCCGCGCGACACCGACTTGAGCCGGTCGAAGAAGTCCATCACGACTTCGTTCAGCGGCAGCTCGTAGGTGAGCATCACCTGCCGCCCGAGGTACTGCATGTTCTTCTGCGTGCCGCGCTTCTGCGTGCACAGCGTGATCACCGCGCCGACGTATTCCTGCGGCACGAGGATCGACGCCTTGATCATCGGCTCGCGGATCTCGTCGATCAGCGTCTGGTCGGGCAGGCGCGACGGATTCTCGATCTCGATCACGCTGCCGTCGCGCATCGCCACCTGGTAGACCACCGTCGGCGCGGTGGTGATGAGCGACATGCCGTACTCGCGCTCGAGCCGCTCCTGCACGATGTCCATGTGCAGGAGGCCGAGGAAGCCGCAGCGGAACCCGAAGCCCAGCGCCTGCGACGATTCGGGCTCGTAGCGCAGCGACGAGTCGTTCAGGTGGAGCTTTTCCAGCGCGTCGCGCAGCGCGTCGTACTCGCTCGAATCGACCGGGTACAGGCCCGCGAAGACCTGCGGCTTGATCTCCTTGAATCCGGGCAGCGCCTCGGCCGCCGGCGCGCCCGCGAGCGTGAGCGTATCGCCCACCTGTGCCGCCTTGAGCTCCTTGATGCCGGCGATGACGAAGCCCACTTCCCCCGCCGACAGCGATTCCTTCTGCCGCGACTTGGGCGTGAAGACCCCGACCTGCTCGCAGAGATAGCTCGCGCCGGTCGCCATGAACTGGAGCTTGTCCTTGGGCTTCAACCTGCCGTCGACGACCCGCACCAGCATGACGACGCCGACGTAATTGTCGAACCACGAATCGATGATGAGCGCCTTGAGGGGCATCGAAGGATCGCCTTTGGGCGGCGGGATGCGCGCGATCACCGCTTCGAGGATGTCCGGCACCCCTTCGCCGGTCTTGGCGCTCACCTTGATCGCGTCCTGCGCGGGGATGCCGATGATGTCCTCGATCTCGGCGATCACCCGCGGCGGGTCGGCCTGCGGGAGGTCCATCTTGTTGAGCGCGGGCACCACCTCGACGCCGAGCTCGATCGCGGTGTAGCAGTTCGCGACGGTCTGCGCCTCCACGCCTTGCGAGGCGTCGACGACCAGCACCGCGCCCTCGCACGCCGAAAGCGAGCGCGAGACCTCGTACGAGAAGTCGACGTGCCCCGGGGTGTCGATCAGGTTGAGCTGGTAGATCCTGCCGTCGCTCGCCTTGTAATTGAGCGCCGCGGTCTGGGCCTTGATCGTGATGCCGCGCTCGCGCTCGAGGTCCATCGAGTCGAGCACCTGCGCTTCCATCTCGCGGTCCGACAGCCCGCCGCACGCCTGGATGATGCGGTCGGCGAGCGTCGACTTGCCGTGGTCGATGTGCGCGATGATGGAGAAGTTGCGGATATGCTGCATGAGAAAGGGCACCTGTTTTGGATCCAGGTGCCCTCGATAGAGCTATAAGCGCTTAATTTTAGCCGATTTTGGCCAGGTATTCAGTAACGCGACGCGCGTCCAGCCGGTGCCGGCAGAGCGCGTGCTCGCCGTGCGCGAGCACCGGGGTGTCCTCCCCGTAGCGCGCTTCGAGCGCGTCGTCCTCGTCGACATCGACGATCGCGAGCGAGAACGCAAAACGGGCCTGCAAGGTGCGCAGGCCCGCGATCATCTCGTCGCAGAGATGACAGTAGCTCCGGCTGTAGACCGTCAGGGTGACGGTTACGCGGCCTGCGCCCGCCGCGTCCGCGGGCGCGTGGTCCACGTTTACTGGCCGTCCACCCGGAACGGGATGTAGATTGAGTTCCCGGCGCGGCGCACGAGCAGCGCGACGATCCGGCCTTTCTCCACCTGCTGCATCAGCTGGGTGAACTGCTCGACCGACTTCACTTCCTGGTTGTTGACCTGCAGGATGACATCGCCGCGGCGGATGCCGGCGCGGGCGGCGGCGCCCTGCACCTCGCTCACCAGCACGCCGCCTTCGACCTTGAGCTCCTTGCGCTGCGCGTCGGTGAGCTCCTGCAGCGTCATGCCGAGCACGCCGGGCACGCCGGCCGGCGGCTTCGCACCGCGCTTCTGAGCGGCCGCTGCGGCGCGATCGTCCGGCAGCTCGGCGACCACGACCTGCACCTCGCGCGGCTGCTTGTTGCGCCAGAGCTGCATGGTCACCCGGGTGCCGGGCTTGGTAGCGCCGACGACGCGGGGAAGGTCTTCCGAGGACGCGACGGGCTTGCCGTCGAAGCGCAGGATGACGTCGCCCGGCTCGACGCCGGCCTTCTCCGCCGGACCGCCTTTCTCCACCGAGTTCACCAGCGCGCCGGCGGGTTTTTGCAGGCCGAAGCCGTCAGCAAGCTCCTTGGTCACCGGTTGAATGACCACGCCGATGCGGCCGCGGATCACGCGTCCGGTCGACTTGAGCTGCTGGGCGATGTCGTTGGCGACGTCGATGGGAATCGCGAACGAAAGGCCCATGAATCCGCCGGTGCGGCTGTAGATCGCCGAGTTGATGCCGACGACTTCGCCGCGCAGGTTGAAGAGCGGACCGCCCGAGTTGCCGGGGTTCACCGCGACGTCGGTCTGGATGAAGGGAACGAAGTTCTCCTGCGGCAGCGAGCGGCCCTTGGCGCTGACGATGCCGGCGGTCACGCTGTTCTCGAATCCGAACGGCGAGCCGATCGCCACCACCCATTCGCCCACGCGCAGCTTGTTGGGGTCGCCGAAGCGCACGAACGGCAGCCCGTTCGCGTCGATCTTCAGGAGCGCGATGTCGGTGCGGCGGTCGGCGCCGATCACCTTCGCCTTGAGCTCGCGCTTGTCGGTGAGCTTGACCGTGATCTCGTCGGCCTGGTCGACGACGTGCGCGTTGGTCAGGACGTAGCCGTCGGCGCTGATGATGAAGCCCGAGCCGAGCGACTGCGACTGGAATTCGCGCGGCGCGCCGGGGCCGGGGTTGGGCATGAAGCGCCGGAAGAATTCGTAGAACGGATCGTCCTCCGGGATGTTCGGCCCGCCGCGCTGCGCGAGCGGGTTGGTGCTCTTCATGGTGGTGCTGATGTTCACCACCGCGCCGCCGGACTTCTCGACGAGATCGGTGAAATCCGGAAGCTGCGCGAACACCTGCAGCGGGATGAGGAAGATCAGAGCGGCGACGAATCGTTTCAGCATGTGAAGACCCGATTTATTCGAATTGGTAATGGTACAAGACGCGGACGCACCGCGTGCGTCCCGTGATAACCCCTGTTGCGCAAGCGAAGCCGGGAACGTGAGCGTCAGGTGAATGTCACTGCGGCGCGCTGGCCGCGGCCGTCGAGTGCTTGGGCTCGACCGAGTTCGCGATCTGCATGATCGTCGCGGCGGGCGCCTCGCCCAGCACGGTCACGACGTGGTTGCCGTGGGGCCGCTTGTAGATGTTGACCGCACCCTGATGCGACAGCGACTGCGTCGGCGGAACCGACGGCATCGGTTCGATGAATATGGAGACCGCCGCGATCCCGTCGGACAGCACGATCTGCGACAGCGCGCCGGGCTTGCCGCCGAGCGAGCGCTTGGCTTCCATCATCTTCTTGAAGCCCGGGAACGACCTGGATACTGCCCAGCCGGTATCGGCCGGCGTCGGCTGCGGCACCGCGAACGCCGAACGGTCGACACGCCAGTTCTGCGAACGGCTCTTCTCGGCGTACCTCGACTTCACCTTGTCGCGGCTGAACGCGCCGCCGAGCGTGATCTGCGTGAAGCCGAACGATTCGATCGTCTCCCCGCGCTCGTTCAGGGTCTGCGCGCGCAGCGGCAGCGCCGTCCCGAGATCGGCGCAAAAGCGTCGGCCGTATCGGAGATGGTCCTTGGGCTCCAGCGCGATCCACTGGCAGTCGTAGCCCGCGACCCGGTCGACGCCGTCAGCCTTGATGCGGTAGTTCTCGCTGATGCCGTGGAGGGATTCGGGAACCAGCGCCGGAAAGTTGCGCGCGCTGCGGTTGCGGTCCTCGATCAGCACGGTCTTCGCGTTGGGCAGATAGCAGATGACCTGCTCGTTGCTGCGGATCACTTCGCGCGCCGGGCCGTCGAGCGTTTCGAGCTTCTCGAATTCTCCGCCGGAGGGATTGACGAAATGCGCGACGCGGGAGGTTTCGACGCTGTTGCCGTGCTGGTAGACGATCGTCCCGCTGTAGTTCTGCTGGCGCGAGGACGTCGCCATCTTCTTCAGCCACGCCATCGGGTCGGCGTGGGCGGGAGTTTCAGCGGCTTGCGCCGCGCCCGCGCACACCAGGAACAGCAGTGCGCAGCGGTGTGACCTGGAGCTGCCTGCGTTCACGCGTTCAGCGGCCCTGCTCGGCGGGTCGAACCGCGCTCACGCTGCGGATGTACGGCGCCACACCCTGGAATTCGCTGCTGGGGGAGACACCCTGATGCAGGAGGAAGTACTGGTTCATCGAGCTGTCGCTCGACACGCTCGCCGGAACCACGATGGCGTTCGGCACCGGCTCGGACTTGGCGATCTGGGACGGCGACTGCTCGGAGCCGCTCAGCGCGACCCAGGCGACGAGCGCGGCCGCGGAGACCGAGGCCGCCGCGGACAGCGCGTAGGTGGTGACCCGCCTGGGGGTGAGGACGGTCTTCTTCGGCGCGAGGATGGTGGGCTCGGCCTCGAGGCGTTCGGCGAACGCCGCGGAGAAACCCGAAGAAGAGAGTAAAGGCGACAGCAGCGGCTCGCGTTTGAGCGCGTCGCTGATCAGATGATAGGTTTCCCAGCGCTCGCGCAGCTCCGGGTCCTCCTTGATCTTCGCCAGTACGCCGCGGGCCGGATGCTCGTCCAGCTCGCCGTCCATCAATGCGGATACGCCATCCATCTCTACCATCTCCTGTCCTTGCGCGTGCCGAGCAGCGGTCGCAGTCGCTCCGCGATCGCCTCACGCGCGCGGAATATCCTCGATCGCACCGTGCCGATAGGACAATTCATGATGTTGGCGATGTCCTCGTAGCTCAACCCCTCGATCTCCCGAAGGGTGATGGCGGTGCGTAACTCTTCTGGCAGTTCTTCCAGTGTTTGGTTCACCGTTTCCGCGACCTGCCGGCTCATCATCTCGTTTTCCGGCGTGTTCAGGTCGCGGAGCTGGTCTCCGTCCTCGAAGCCTTCGGCTTCTTCGCTGTCGATGTCGGTGGTCGTGGGCGCCCTGCGTCCCATCGCCACCAGGTAGTTCTTGGCGGTGTTGATTCCTATTCTGTACAGCCACGTATAAAACGCGCTATCCCCGCGGAACGACGGCAGCGCCCGGTAGGCCTTGATGAAGGCCTCCTGCGTGACATCCTCGACCTCGGTCGGATCCCGGATGAACCGCGAGAGCAGCCGCCCGAGCTTCCGCTGGTACTTGCTTACGAGCAGCTCGAAGGCTTGCTTGTCGCCGCGCTGCGCGCGCTCGACCAACTGCTGATCGATCTCGCGATCGCTCATCTATTCCGTCCCTGAACCCTGCTTTTTTTTCCAAGTCTAGCGGTGATACCGGCCGGACAAAGGCGACAGTATAACCGTCCGGCCTCACCCCTAGGGACGCACGGGAGCGAAGCGACTGGAGGGCAGACCGGGCTCGCGCGATAAAGTTCACGCGGCCGCGCATGAAGTTAGCGCGCTGTGTTGAGCATCGCCTCACGCGCGACCCGCGCCCTCGCCCAGGCGCAGCCCGGCGGGCACCAGGCGGCGCTCGAGCAGGTCGAAACCCCATTGGACGATGAGCGCCAGCGCCGCCGCCGGCACCGCGCCCGAGAGGAGCACCGCAGCATCGTTCACCGCGAGCCCGGCCACGATGCGCTCGCCGTAGCCGCCGGCCCCGATGAAGGCGGCGATGGTCGCGGCCCCGACGCTGATCACCGCCGCCGTCTTGACCCCGGCGAGGATGCTGCGGCTCGCCAGCGGCAGCTCGATCCTCCGCAGCCGGAAGCCCGACGGCAGCCCCAGCGCCCGCGCCGATTCGCTCACGCCGGGCGGGATGTCGCCCAGGCCCGAGGCGGTGTTGCGCACGATGGGCAGGAGCGCATACAGAAAGAGCGCCACCACCGCCGGGACCGCGCCGATCGTCCCCATCAGCGTGATGAGGAAGGCGAGCAGCGCCAGCGCCGGGATCGTCTGCAGCAGCCCGACTACGGCCATGATCGCCGGCGCCGCCCGGCGCGAGCGATGCGCCCAGACCCCGAGCGGCACGCCCACCGCGACCGCCGGGATGAGCGAGGCGAAGACCAGCGCGATGTGCTGGAGCGTCACGCGGCCGAAATCGGGACCGAAGAGCACCTGCATGAACGAGCGAGCGGCCTGCGGCCGCGCTGCCTGAGCGTTCGCGGCGGGCGCGCCCAGGAATGCGCCGGCGACCTGCGCGAACGACCGCCCGTCCAGCTCGACCGCGGCGTTCATCTCGCCCATACGCTTCGCATCGATGCGGTTCTCCAGCTCGCTCAAGCTCGCCCACGTCTTCGGGTAGCGCCGGGGAAAATCGAGGCGGTACAGGACCACCGCGTCGTACGGCGGGAAGAACCGCCGGTCGTCCTGCAACAGGCGCACGCCGTAGCGGCCGACCTTGGCGTCGGTGGTGTAGACGTCCATGACGTCGATCTGCCCGGCTTTCAGCGCCTCGTAGGCGAGCCCGTGGTCGAGCCCGCGCGGCGCCTGCGGCAGGCCGTAGGCCGCCCGCAGCGCGTTCCAGCCGTCCTTGCGATTGAGGAATTCCTGGGAGACGCCGAGCTCGAGCGCAGGCTGCCGCACCAGGTCCGAGATGCGCGTCAGCCCGAGCGCCTGCGCGCGCGCTTCCCGCACGCCCAGCGCGTAGCTGTTGGAAAAACCGAGCGGGATCGCGACCCCGAGGCCGTCGCGCGCGAGCAGCTTCGAGAGCTCGTCGAGCGTCGGCGCGTGGTCCAGCCGCAGCAGCTCGAACGCGAGCGTGCCGGTGTATTCGGGATAGAGATCGATGCTGCCGGTCTTCAGCGCGGCGAACACCACCGCGGTATTGCCCAGCCCCTGCTGGTGGGTCACCCCCGCCTCGCCCGCCGCGCGCGCTTTCTGCGTGAGGATCTCGCCGAGGACGTACGACTCGGTGAAGCGCTTGGAGCCGACGTTGATCTCGGCCTGCGCCGCGGCGCACAACCACACCAGCGCGAAAACGGCTATCCGCCTCATACCGGCGGCCGCTGCGCCTGGACGAAGCGCGACACGTAAGGCGCGGCCGGACGCTCGACCAGATCGGCGATCGTGCCGCGCTGGACGACCTTCCCCTCGTACAGCATCACGATGTCGTCGGCAAAGAACGCCGCTTCGCCCATGTCGTGGGTGACGATGATCACGGTCTTGGCAAGCTTCTCGAAGATGGCGGCCAGCTCTTCCTGCAGCTCGTAGCGCGTCACCGGATCGAGCGCGCCGAGCGGCTCGTCGAGGAGCAGCAGCGGAGGATCGAGCATGAGCGCGCGCATGAGCCCGACGCGCTGGCGCTGCCCGCCCGAGAGCTGTTGCGGATAGCGCGCCAGCAAGTCCGCCGGGATGCTGACGATCTCGCGCAGCGCTTCGAGGCGCTGCGCGACGCGGTCTTCCTCCCAGCCGAGGTGGCGCGCGAGCAGCGCGACGTTGTCCGCGCACGTGAGGTGGGGAAAGAGGCCGCCTTCCTGGATGACGTAACCGATGGCGTGACGGACGCGGTCGGCGTTCTCTGCGGTCAGCACGTCGTCGCCGATGACGACCTGTCCGGTGTCGGGACGCACCAGCCCGACGATCATGCGCAGCAGCGTCGACTTGCCGCAGCCGCTGGCGCCGATCAGCGCGGTGGTCCGGCCGCGCTCGAACGAGAGGGTAAGAGGATGCAGCGCGACGCGCGCGCCGTAATGCTTGGAGACGCTATCGAGCCTGACCACCGGCCCGCCGCTCGTATTCGGCCGCCGCGCCCTCGAGCGTCATGAACACCGCGCCCTGCTCCCTGAGCGTGGCGATCAGCTTGTCGAGGATGACCATGCGGTGCCCGCGTCCGATCACGAAGGGGTGGAACGTGTAGGTGATCACGCCCCAGTCGAGGTTCTGGTTCAGATAGTGGAAGTCGTCCAGCCAGTTGCCCAGCACCGCGTTGGCGTTCATATTGCCCGGGAGGATCGTGGTCGGCGTGCGCAGGAACTCGAAGTGCGGGTAGTCGTCGAGCGTCCAGCTGATCGGCATCTCGAGGAGCCTGGTCTCGCTGCCGAAGACTGCGGGCTTCTCCAGCGTGATGACGTCGCCCTGCCGCACGCGATACGGGACGTAGTCGTCGCCCATCATGCTGCTGTCGTACACGAAGCCGTGTTTCAACAGGAGCTCGACCGAATGCGGCGAGAGGTCCCACGACGGCGAGCGGTAGCCGCGCGCGTAGCGCCCGGTGAGCTTCCTGATCTGCTCGTTGGCCCGGACGAGCTCTTCCTCCTCCTGCTCGCGCGTGAGCGTGGCAGGCGGGCGATGGGTCCAGCCGTGATGGCCGATCTCGTGGCCGGCATCGAAGACGCGGCGGCACGGGTCCGGATAGGTTTCCAGCGTGTGGCCCGGGATGTACCACGAGCTCGTCACGCCATGGCGCTTCAGCAGGTCGAGAATGCGCGGCGTGCCGACGTGCGGGCCGAATTCGCCCCGCGAGATCGGGCTTGGAGAGGTCATCCCGCGCGCGATCCAGCCCGAGATCGCGTCGAAATCGAAGGTGAGGCAGACGATCGAGCGGCCCATTACCGTATTCCTGTAAGCGTCGCCCGAATATAGCAAAATAACGCTTTACTCCCTCGAAAGCGCCCTGCCATGAACCCCAAAGACACGCCCCTCGATTCCTTCTGGATGCCGTTCACGGCGAATCGGCAGTTCAAACAGGCGCCCCGGATGCTGGTCGCGGCGAAGGACATGCACTTCACGACCGACGACGGACGCCGCGTGCTCGACGGCACGTCGGGGCTGTGGTGCACCAACGCCGGCCATTGCCGGCCGAAGATCGTCGAGGCGATCCGCGCTCAGGCGGGCGAGCTCGATTACGCGCCGCCGTTCCAGATGGGGCATCCGGGTCCCTTCCGCGTCGCCGAGCGCCTCAAGGCGCTGATGCCGGGCGACCTGGACCACACCTTCTTCACCAACTCGGGATCGGAGTCGGTCGATACCGCGCTCAAGATCGCGCTCGCCTATCACCGCGCGAAAGGCGAGCCGACGCGGCGCATCCTCGTCGGGCGCGAGCGCGGCTACCACGGCGTGAACTTCGGCGGCATCTCGGTCGGCGGCATCCCGAACAACCGCAAGGCGTTCGGCAACCTGCTCCCGCACGTGGCGCATCTGCCGCACACGCACAACCTCGAGCAGAACTCGTTCTCGCGCGGCCAGCCCGCGTGGGGCGCGCACCTCGCGGACGAGCTCGAGACGCGCATCGTCGCGCTGAACGACGCGTCCAGCATCGCCGCGGTCATCGTCGAGCCGATGGCCGGCTCGACCGGCGTGCTCATCCCGCCCAAAGGCTATCTCGAGCGGCTGCGCGCGATCTGTGACAAGCACGGCATCCTGCTCATCTTCGACGAGGTGATCACCGGTTTCGGCCGGCTGGGCTCGGCGTTCGCGTCGACGCTCTTCGGCGTGGTGCCCGACATGGTGTGCATCGCCAAGGGACTCACGAACGGCGCGGTGCCGATGGGCGCCGTCGTGGCGCGCCGGCACGTGCACGACGCGATCGTGAACGCGGCCGCCGAGAACACGATCGAGCTCTTCCACGGCTACACCTATTCCGGACACCCCCTCGCCTGCGCGGCGGCGCTGGCCTCGCTGGATACCTTCGAGGAAGAGAAGCTCTTCGACCGCGCGCGCGAGCTCGCGCCGTACTTCGAGAACGCGGTGCACAGCTTGCGCGAGCTGCCGCACGTCGCCGACGTGCGCAACCTCGGCCTGGTCGCGGGCATCGAGCTCGAGTCCATCCCCGGCAAGCTCGGCGCGCGCGCGTTCGACGTGTTCCTCAAGTGCTTCGAGAAGAACGTGATGATCCGCACCACGGGCGACATCATCGCGCTGTCGCCGGCGCTCATCATCAGCAAGCAGCAGATCGACGAGCTGGTGGGAACGATCGCCGACGTGCTGCGCGCGGCCGGCCGCAGCTCGTAACCGCGTTACGCGCCCGCGCTCCTGTCGAACACGAACTCGTTGCAGGACTCGCCCGTTTTCAGACGGGCGAGCGTGAAACCGCGCGCGCGGTAGAAGTCGAACACCTCACCGGGCCTGGAGACTTCGAAGGGATAGCCGCCGATCCAGTCGATCATGTCGCGGATGCGGCTCATGCCGCGGCCCCGCTTGTAGGTGCGGAACCCCGCGAAGTACTCGCCGAGCTGGAAGCGCACGAGATGGACCAGGAAGTAACGGATCTCGATCGGCGCGTAGACGAGCACCGTAAACACGCCTCTGAGCGCGGCCGGGAGCCTGCAGTAGATCCGTTTGACGGTCGTCCAGCGCCGGCTCGCGCCGCCCTCGTCGTTATAGAGCGCTATGAAGAGACGGCCGCCGTCAGCGACGAGCGGCACGACGTTGTCGAGCGCCTGCCACATCGCGCCGGTGTGGTGCAGCACGCCCCACGAGTAGACGATATCGAAGCGGCCAAGGCTGGCGAGATAGGCGGGGTCGAGCACCGACGCCTCGTCGACGCGCCACCGGGTGTCATCGGGAAAGTAACGGCGCTTGAGCTCGCGCGTGCACGCCACCGACTGCGGGTCGTAGTCGAAGGAGTGAACGGTGGCGCCCAGCCTGCACGCGGCGAGGCTGAAGAGACCGCTCCCCGAGCCTACGTCGATGAAGCGGCGCCCCGCGAGGTCCTGGACCTCGAGCATCTCGCGCAGCGACGCTTCCGCGCTGGCGATCCGTTCTTCATCGAGGAGCTCGAGAAAGCGCGCCCAGTTCGCGCCGAACGTGAAGCGCTCGCCCCTCTCGACTTCGAGTCGATGTCCCGCCGGAACCGCGTTGTCGGCCATGCGACAGCTCCCCCCGGAGCGGATCTGCGGCGCCCCGTCGGGCGCCGCCGCTCATCATAGCGGAGGCCGCGCTCGCGCGGTTCAGATTCGTTGCATCTCCCGGTCGCCGAGCTTCACCAGGCAATGGTCGATCCACTCGGCCGTGAGCTTTTCCGTCGTGGAGTTCTGCTTCAGGCGCTGGTCGAGCGCTTTCCAGTCGACCGAATCGAGCGGCTGGTCCTGGTTGAAGCACGAGAAGACATAAGTCGTCTTGCCCGTCGCCGGGTCGGTGTGCGGCTGCAGGCACTGCGCGCAGATCTCTTTCATCATGCACTGCATCGGCGAGTTGATCGAGCCGATCGCGAAGTGGTGCTCCTTGAGATAGGGCTTCAGCACCTCGTGACGCGCGCGCGCCACCGCCGCCATCATGCGGTCCGAGCCGATTGCGATGAGGCGATCGGCGTCCGCGAACGGAATCGGCTGCTCGCCCAGGTCGCCCTCGGCGTAGGCGTGCATCGCCTGCACCACGTTGCCGACGAAGGTCTTGTCCTGCGGCCGATCGGGCGTGAAGCCGGGCTCTTCGTCGCAGCACCACACCACCGCGTCCGACGCCGCTTCGATCTCGGAGATCTTGTAGCGATCGGTCATGTGCTTGTACGCGGCGAAGTAGAGCACGCGGCAGCCCGCCGCGCGCATCGCCTGCCCGATCGAGAACAGCACCGCGTTGCCGAGACCGCCGCCGGCGAGCACGACGGTCTCGTTCGGCACGATGTGCGTCGGCGTGCCGGTCGGTCCCATCAGGATCACGGGCTCGCCGGGCTTGAGCATCGCGCACAGATCGGACGAGCCGCCCATCTCGAGCACGATCAGTGAGACGAGCCCCTGCTGGCGGTCGACCCACGCCCCGGTGAGCGCGAGGCCTTCCATCGCGAGGCGCGTGCCTTCGGATTCCGCCGACAGCATCTCGAAGTTCTGCAGCCGGTAGAACTGCCCCGGCTCGAAGCGCCGCGCCGCGAGCGGCGCGCGCACCACGACCTCGACGATCGTCGGCGTGAGGCGCTCGACGCGGTAAACCGTCGCGCGCAGCAGGTCGTTCAACTGGCCGAGGAAGAGCTCGTCGGATTCGCCCGACGCGGGCTCCACGTGCGAGAGCATGTGGCTGACGATGGGATAACCCTGCTTGGCCGACCCGATCGCCTTCACGACGTTGCCGAAGAACGACGGATGCACGTCGCCGAAGTAGCTCATGCAGCGCCCGTCCGCGCGGCGCGAGAGCAGCACGCGCACGTCGGTCGGCTTGGAAATCGATTTCTCCGGTCGTATGGCGTTGCCCTCGGCGTCGACCGCCTGGAAGTAGCGCCCGTCGAGCTTGAAGTGCTCCGCGTCTTCGCGCGCGAGCACGGTGTTGGGCTGCGTTCCCGCCGCGACGAGGATGGTGCGCGCGCGCAGCTCGACTTCGCCGGCGTCCTCCCACTTACCTTCGTCGGTTCGCTTCTGGATACCGAGACGGATCGCGCGCGCGTGGCCGTAGCCGTCGACTTCCACGCGCAGCGGCGTCAGCCCTTCCGCGAACGTGATGCCCTCTTCCAGCGCTTTCTGCACTTCCTCGTGGTTGAGGGTGTACGACGGGCTGTCGACGAGACGCTTGCGGTATGCGATGCCCACACCGCCCCACGATTCGATGAGCTCGACGAGGCGCGGTGCGCGCCCTTCGGACGCGGCCGCCGCGCGCTCGGCGCGGATCGCGCGCGCGTGCGCGATGAACTCGTCGGCGACCTCTCGCTCTTCGGCCGTCCACGCGATGCGCGCGGCCGCTTCGCCGTGCTCGCGCGCGAGGAGCTCGTAGCGCAGCAGGAACTTCTCGACCTGCACCGGGTAGTACGCGAGCGCTTCGGTCGCGGTGTCGATGGCAGTCAGGCCGCCGCCGATCACGACGACCGGCAGGCGTAGCTGCATGTTCGCGATCGAATCGGGCTTGGCCGCACCGGTCAGTTGCAAGGCCATCAGGAAGTCGGACGCGGTGCGCACGCCGCGCGCGAGGCCGTTGGGCATGTCGAGCACCGTCGGGCGCCCCGCGCCGATCGCGAGCGCGACGTGATCGAAGCCCAGCGCGAACGCTTCTTCGACGGTGACCGTGCCGCCGAAGCGCACCCCACCGATCAGCGCGAAGCGGCTGCGGCGCTCGATCAACAGGCGGATCACCTTGAGGAAGTTCTTGTCCCAGCGCACCGTGATGCCGTACTCGGCGACGCCGCCGAAGCCCGCCATCACGCGGTTGTCGAGCGATTCGTACAGCTCGTTCACGTCGCGGATGGGCTTGAACGGCACGCGCGCCCCGTTCGGTCCCACGCCCGAGATCTCGGGCGGCAGCGGCTCGATCTTGAGGCCGTCGATGCCGACGACGGTGTGGCCGTCGTTCATGAGGTAATGCGCGAGCGAGAAGCCGGCGGGGCCCATGCCGGCGATCAGCACGCGCTTCCCCGAAGGCGCCGCCGGTAGAGGCTGCCTCAGGTTGAGCGGATTCCAGCGCGTGAGCAGGCCGTAGATCTCGAAACCCCACGGCAGCGCGAGCACGTCCTTGAGCGTGCGCGTCTCCGCCTGCGGGATGTCGACCGGCTCCTGCTTCTGGTAGATGCACGCCTTCATGCAGTCGTTGCAGATGCGATGGCCGGTCGCCGCGCACATCGGGTTGTCGACCGTGATGACCGCGAGCGCGCCGATCGCGTGCCCCTGCGTCTTGGTCTTGTGGAACTCGGAGATCTTCTCGTCGAGCGGGCAGCCGGCGAGCGTCACGCCGAAGACGCTCTTCTTGAACGACGCTTCTCCGCGGCCGGTCGCGTTCTTCTCGCGCAGGCCTTTGGAGCACGAGTCCTTGCCCTGCTCGTGGCACCAGATGCAGTAGTTGGCGTGGTCGAGCGCGCCGGTGAGGTCGGTGCCGCGATCGGTGAGCTTGAAGCCCTCGCGATGGCGCAGCTTCTCTTTGGGATAGGTGTACGAACGAAAGCCCCGGCTCTCGTCCACCGCTGCCGCAGGGACCAGGTGCATCGCGTCGAGCTTGTGCGGCGCCTTGAAGAGCACGCCGGCGCGGTGCTTCTCCCTGCCCGCCTTGCTTTGCGCGGCCCATGCGGCGTACTGAAGCGCGGCATCGAGCGCTTCGGCGTTTGCCGCCTCGTCCTTCTGCCATTCGGTGACGTGGCGCGCGAACGAAAGCTCGGTCAGAGGCTCACCGGTCAGCGCTTCGAGCCTGGCCGCGAGCGCGGCGCCGTCGAGGGCCTCGGCCGCCTCGGCCTTGATCTTGTGCATCGCCTTGCGCTGCACGAAGTTGCGCTTGACGCCGTACAGCGGCGCGAGCTCGTGATGGCGCGCCGAGAGCGCAGCCGCTTCCTGCTCGATCCCGAACAGCCACGCGATGTAATCGTCGACGTGCGGCGCTACCGCGATGAGGAGCTCGGACTCCTGCTTCGGGGCGAGCCCGGCGGGATTCGCCCGCGCCTGGACCAGCGCGTCGCGCAGCGAAGGGTCGGCTTCGCCGAGGCGCTGGAGAAAGCGTGCGTCGACGCGCTGCAATCCGTCGTGCTCGTACAGGTCGATGAAGGAAAGGCCCGACGCGGGGATCGGGATGCTCGCTGTGCTCACAGGGTGACGGCGCGAAAAGTCGCAATTATAGCAATGGCTTGCAACGGCCTTAGGCCGTGACGGCCTATCGTTATGCGAGGCTTCGGAAGCCTGCCGCTCGCGCGATGTGGTGCGATAATCGCGGGATGAGCACGCACGGGCTGCACTTCTCCCATCCCGAGCACAAGAGCGCGCCCGGCGCGCGCCGCGCGCTCGCGTGGGTCGTGCTGGCGGTGGTGGCGGCGACGCTGGGGTGGCTCGGGTTCCGCGGGTATCTCTCGCCCGAGTTGCTGTTTCATTTCGCCAATAGCCTGGTCTGTTAGCGTCGCGGTCAGCACGCGACCTACGGGTTGGCGCGCTCGGCCGCCAACACGGTATTCGAGACCAGCATCGCGACGGTCATGCGGCCGACGCCGCCCGGCACCGGGCTGATCGCCCCCGCCACTTCCTTGACCCCTTCGAAATCGACGTCGCCGACGAGCTTGCCTTCGGCGTTGCGATTGATGCCGACGTCGATGACGACCGCGCCGGGCTTCACCATGTCGGCGGTGACGAGCTTCGCGCGGCCCGCGGCCACGACGAGGATGTCTGCGTTTCGCGTGTAGCTCGCCAGGTCCGGCGTCTTCGAGTTGCACACCGTCACCGTCGCCCCGGCGTTGATGAGGAGCAGCGCCATCGGTTTGCCGACGATGCTGCTGCGGCCGATCACGACCGCGTGCCTGCTTTCGAGCGCGGCGCCGGCGTGCTCGAGCATCTTCATGACGCCGAGCGGCGTGCACGGCACGAGCCTGGGATGTGCATCGACGATGGCGCCGAGGCTCGCCCATTTGAAGCCGTCGACGTCCTTTTCGATCGCGATCGCCTGCAGCACGCGCCGCACCTCGATGTGCTTCGGCAGCGGAAGCTGGACGATGATGCCGTGGATCGCGGGGTTGTCGTTGAGCGCGCGCACCCGCTCGACGAGGTCGGCCTCGGTGCATTCGACGGGAAACGCCTGGACTTCGGCGTGCAAGCCGGTCTCCTCGCACGCCCTGGCCTTGTTGCGCACGTAGACGCGCGAAGCGGGGTTGTCGCCGACGACGACCGTCGCGAGGCCCGGCGTGACGCCGCGGGCTTTGAGCGCCGCCAGCCGCGGGGCGAGATCGGCGAAGACCTGGCGGGCGATCGCCGCGCCGTCGAGTATCGAAGCTGTCATGGGAACCTAGGTATTGCGGGGGCGCTACTGCGTGCGCGAATCCGCGCCGAGCGTGCCTTTCTTGGCGGTCGTGGTGGTGGCTTCGAGCACCTGGAAGAAGATCTCGTCCTGGCGGACCATGCCGAGCTCGCTGCGCGCGCGCTCCTCGATCGCCTCCAGTCCCTGCTTGAGATCGCGCACTTCGGCGTCGAGCGCGCCGTTACGCGTGCGCAGCTTGGCGTTGACCTCGCGCTGCGCGCCGATCTCCCGATCCACCTCCCACACGCGCATCCAGCCGCCCTTGCCGAGCCATAGCGGATACTGGATCGCGCCGACGAGTGCGAGCAGGATGAGAGTCAGCCATTTCACGGCACGCGGCTGGAGCGCCTTACCTGATCTGGTAGAAAGCACTGCGGCCGGGGTAGCTCGCGCTCTCCCCGAGATCTTCCTCGATCCGCAGCAGCTGGTTGTATTTCGCGAGGCGGTCCGAGCGCGACATCGAGCCGGTCTTGATCTGCATCGCGTTGGTGGCGACGGCGATGTCCGCGATCGTGGTGTCCTCGGTCTCGCCCGAGCGGTGCGACACGACCGCGGTATAGCGCGCGCGCTTCGCCATCTCGATCGCGGCGAGCGTTTCGGTCAGCGTGCCGATCTGGTTCACCTTGATCAGGATCGAGTTCGCGACGTGCTCCTTGATCCCGCGCTCCAGGTACCTGGTGTTGGTCACGAACAGGTCGTCGCCGACGAGCTGCACGCGGTCGCCGAGCTTGCGGGTCAGCATCTGCCAGCCTTCCCAGTCGTCCTCGGCCATGCCGTCCTCGATCGACAGGATCGGGTACTTGTCGACCCACGCAGCGAGGTAATCGACGAACTCCGCCGAGGTCAGGTTGCGGCCCTCGGATTTCATCGCGTAGCGGCCGTCCCTGAAAAACTCCGAGCTCGCGCAGTCGAGCCCCAGGCCTACGTCCTCGCCGACCTTGTAGCCGGCCGCGCCGATCGCTTCGATGATGAGCTGGATCGCCGCTTCGTGGTTGGCGAGACGCGGCGCGAAACCGCCTTCGTCGCCCACCGCGGTGGCGAGCCCGCGGTCGTGCAGGATCTTCTTGAGCGTCTGGAACACTTCCGCCCCGCAGCGCAGCGCTTCGCGGAACGAATCGAACGCGAGCGGCAGGATCATGAACTCCTGCATGTCGAGGCCGTTGTCGGCGTGCGCGCCGCCGTTGATGACGTTCATCATCGGCACCGGCATCGTCATCGGGCCCGCGCCGCCGAGATAGCGGTGCAGCGGCAGGCCGGACTCTTCGGCGGCGGCCTTGGCCACCGCCATCGACACCGCGAGGATCGCGTTGGCGCCGAGGCGCGACTTGTTCTCGCTGCCGTCCAGATCGATCATCGTGTTGTCGATGAACGTCTGCTCGGTGGCGTCGACACCGATGATCGCTTCGCAAAGCTCTGTATTCACGTGCTCGACGGCCTTGAGCACCCCCTTGCCGCCGTAGCGCTTCTTGTCGCCGTCGCGCAGCTCGATCGCCTCGCGGCTGCCGGTGGACGCGCCCGAAGGCGCCGCCGCACGGCCGAGCACGCCCGACTCGAGCAGCACGTCGGCCTCGACGGTCGGGTTGCCGCGCGAATCCATGATCTCGCGCGCGATGACGTCTACGATCGCACTCATTGGAAGTCTTCCTGTTCTATTTCTGTTTCGAAGCGACGAGGTCCGGCTCAGAGGTCGGCGCGACAAGCGCCTCGGCAAACCCCGCCCGCTTTACGGTCTCATCTATGGTTTTCAGCGTCTCCAGCAACCGTTTCATGTGTCCCAGCGGCCATGCGTTCGGCCCGTCCGACAACGCCTTGGCCGGGTCAGGGTGCGTCTCCATGAAGACGCCCGCGACGCCGCTCGCGACCGCGGCGCGTGCCAGCACCGGGACGAACTCGCGCTGGCCTCCGCTAGAGCTGCCCTGCCCGCCCGGCAACTGCACCGAGTGGGTCGCATCGTACACGACCGGACAGCCGGTCTCACGCATGATCGCGAGCGAGCGCATGTCCGAGACGAGGTTGTTGTAGCCGAAAGACGCGCCGCGCTCGCAGACCATGATCGTGTCCGATCTGCCCGCGGCGTCCCGCGCTTTCTCGACGACGTTCTTCATGTCGCCGGGCGCGAGGAACTGGCCTTTCTTGATGTTCACCGGCTTGGCCGTAGCGGCGACGGCGGTGATGAAATCGGTCTGGCGGCAGAGGAAGGCCGGCGTCTGGAGCACGTCCACCGCCGCCGCGACCGCGTCGATCTCGTCGATCTCGTGCACGTCGGTGAGCACCGGGATGCCGAGGTCCTTGCGCACGTCGGCCAGGATCTCCAGCCCCTTGTCCATGCCCAGACCGCGGAAGGACTTGTTCGAGCTGCGGTTCGCCTTGTCGTACGACGACTTGTAGATGAACGGCACGCCGACCGCGGCGGCGATCTCCTTCAACTGCCCCGCGGTGTCGAACGCGAGCTGGCGCGATTCGACGACGCACGGACCGGCAATGAGGAAAAGCGGCTTATCGAGGCCGACTTCGAAGCCGCACAGGTTCATGGCCTCAGGCGATGTTCTGCAAAGGCTCGGGCGATTCGACCGCTTCGCCTTCGCCCGTCGCCGTGCGGCCGTTGTCGAGCGCCGCCTGCACGAACGCCTTGAACAGCGGATGGCCCGCGCGCGGCGTCGAGGTGAACTCGGGGTGGAACTGGCAGCCCACGAACCACGGATGATCCGGGAGCTCGATCATCTCGCACAGGTCCCCGGATGCCGAGGTGCCGCTGACGGCAAGACCGGCTTCCTGCAGCCGCGGCAGGTAATGGTTGTTGACCTCGTAACGGTGCCGGTGGCGCTCGACGATGCGCTCCGCGCCGTAGATCCGGCGCACCAGAGAGCCTTCCTGGAGCACGCACTCCTGCCCGCCGAGGCGCATGGTGCCGCCGAGCTCCGACTGTATGTCGCGGCGCTCGATGCGGCCGTCGCGGTCCTGCCACTCGGTGATCAGCGCGATGACCGGGTGCGGTGTCTCGGGCTCGAATTCGGTGCTGTGGGCGCCCTCGAGCTTCGCGAGGTCGCGCGCATACTCGATCACCGCGAGCTGCATGCCGAGACAGATGCCGAGATACGGCACGCGATTCTCGCGGGCGTAGCGGATGGCCCCGATCTTGCCCTCGACGCCGCGCTTGCCGAAACCGCCCGGAACCAGGATCGCGTCCATCTGCTCGAGCGCGGCGGTGCCGTTTTTCTCGATGCTCTCCGAATCGACGTACTGGATCTCGATGCGCGCGCCGGTGTGGATGCCGGCGTGGATCAGCGCTTCGGACAGCGATTTATACGATTCGGTCAGGTCGACGTACTTGCCGACGATCGCGATGTTGACCGTGCGCTGCGGGTGCTCCAGCGCGTAGACGAGCTTGTCCCACTGCGCGAGATTCGCCGGCGGCGGGTTGAGACCGAGCCGTTTACAGACGATCTGGTCGAGGTCCTGCGCGTGCAGACCCGCCGGAATCTTGTAGATGCTGTCGACGTCCACCGCCGAGATCACCGCTTCCACGCCGACGTTGGTGAAGAGCGCGATCTTGCGGCGCTCGTCGTCCGGCAGCGGGCGGTCGGCGCGGCAGAGCAGGACGTCGGGCTGGATACCGATCTCGCGCAGCTCTTTCACCGAGTGCTGGGTGGGCTTGGTCTTGATCTCGCCCGCGGAGCGGATGTAGGGCACCAGGGTCAGGTGGATGAAGCAGGCGTTCTCGCGCCCGACTTCGATCGCCATCTGCCGGATCGCCTCGAGGAAAGGCAGCGACTCGATGTCGCCCACCGTCCCGCCGATCTCGATCATCCCGACCTGGGCATCGCCCACCCCACGCCGTATGCAAGCCTTGATCTCGTCGGTGATGTGCGGGATCACCTGCACCGTGCCGCCGAGATAGTCGCCGCGGCGCTCCTTGCGGATCACGCTCTCGTAGATCTGGCCCGTGGTGAAGTTGTTGCGCTTGCTCATTTTTGTGGAGACGAAGCGCTCGTAGTGGCCCAGATCGAGATCGGTTTCCGCACCGTCTTCGGTGACGAAGACTTCGCCGTGCTGGAAAGGGCTCATGGTGCCCGGATCCACGTTGAGGTACGGGTCCAGCTTCACCATCGAGACTTTGAGGCCCCGCGATTCGAGGATCGCGGCGAGGGAGGCGGCGGCGATGCCTTTGCCAAGGGAGGAAACTACACCACCGGTGACAAAGATATATTTAGTCATCAGATTACTACTAAGCCGTTTGCGGATTTTAGCCCGCCGGATCGCGCGGCGTCTATCGCCGCGCGATCCGGGACAGGAGAGAGGCGAGAGGAGAGAGGCGAAAAAGCGGGGATCGCCTCAGTGCTTCTCCTCTCTCCTCTCTCCTTTCTCCTCTCTGGCGAGATACAGCCACGTCTCGACGACGGTGTCGGGGTTGAGTGACAGGCTCTCGATGCCCTCCTCCATCAGCCATTTCGCGAGGTCCGGATGGTCGGAGGGGCCCTGGCCGCAGATCCCTACGTACTTGCCCGCCTTGCGGCACGCCTGGATGGCGAGGTGCAGCATGTGCTTGACCGCCGGGTCGCGCTCGTCGAACGCGTCGGCGATGATGCCGCCCGAGTCGCGGTCGAGCGCGAGCGTCATCTGCGTCATGTCGTTCGAGCCGATCGAGAAACCGTCGAAGTGCTCGAGGAACTGGTCGGCGAGCACCGCGTTGGCGGGGATCTCGCACATCATGATCACCCGCAGGCCGTTCTCGCCGCGCTTCAGCCCGTTCTGCGCCAGCAGCTCGAGCACCTTGTTGGCCTCGGCCAGAGTGCGCACGAAAGGCACCATGATCTCGACGTTGGTGAGGCCCATCTCTTCCCGCACCTTCTTCATCGCGCGGCATTCCAGCTCGAAGCACTTCCTGAAGGATTCGGAGATGTAGCGCGAGGTGCCGCGGAAGCCCAGCATCGGGTTTTCTTCGTGCGGCTCGTAGCGCGAGCCGCCGGTCAGGCTCGAGTACTCGTTCGACTTGAAATCCGACAGCCGCACGATGACCGGCTTGGGCCAGAACGCCGCGCCGAGCGTCGCCACGCCTTCGGCCATCTTGTCGACGTAGAAGCTCACCGGGTCCGGATAGCCGGCGGCGTGCTCCTCCACCGCGCTCTTCAGGTCCGCCGGCAGATCGGGATACGCGAGCACCGCCTTGGGGTGCACCCCGATCATGCGGGCGATGATGAACTCCAGCCGGGCGAGCCCCACGCCTTCGTTCGGCAGGCGCTGGAACTCGAAGGCGAGCTCCGGATTGCCGACGTTCATGGTGATCTTCACCGGCGCCTTGGGCATCTTCGCGAGCGAGAGGTCGATCACCTCGGTCTCGAGGATGCCGCGGTAGACGAACCCGGTGTCGCCTTCGGCGCACGAGACCGTCACGTCCTTGCCGTCCCTGAGCACGCGCGTCGCGTCGCCGCAGCCGACGACCGCCGGGATGCCGAGCTCGCGCGCGATGATCGCGGCGTGGCAGGTGCGCCCCCCGCGATTGGTGACGATGGCGGAAGCGCGCTTCATCACCGGCTCCCAGTCGGGATCGGTCATGTCGGTGACGAGGACGTCGCCGTCCTTCACGGTGTCCATCTCCGCCGCGCTCTTCACCAGCCGCACCGGCCCGCTGCCGATCTTCTGGCCGATCGCACGACCGGTGGCGAGGACCTCGGAGCGCGACTTCAGGCGATAGCGGCGCAGGGTGTCGACGCGCTCGCTCGCCTTCACGGTCTCCGGGCGCGCCTGGAGCACGTAGAGCTTGCCGTCGGCGCCGTCCTTGCCCCATTCGATGTCCATCGGGCGGCCGTAGTGCTTCTCGATGATCTGTGCGTAGCGCGCGAGCTCCTCGACTTCCGCATCGGTGATCGAGAAGCGCTTGCGGTCGGCGTCCGGCACGGGAACGGTCTGCACCGAGCGGCCCGCCTGCTTCTCCTGCGTATAGACCATCTTCACGGCCTTCGAGCCGAGTCCGCGGCGCAGGATCGCCTGCCGGCCCGATTCGAGCGCGCGCTTGTAGACGTAGAACTCGTCGGGGTTCACCTGCCCCTGCACCACGGTCTCGCCCAGGCCGTAAGCGGAGGTGATGAACACGACCTGGTCGAACCCCGATTCGGTGTCGAGCGTGAACATGACGCCGCTCGCCGCGAGGTCGCTGCGCACCATGCGCTGGATCGCCGCGGACAGCGCGACCTCGGCGTGGGCGTAACCCTTGTGCACCCGATACGAGATCGCGCGATCGTTGTAGAGCGACGCGTAGACGTGGCGGATCGCCTCGACCAGGTTGTCGAGGCCGTGCACGTTGAGAAAGGTCTCCTGCTGGCCCGCGAACGACGCGTCGGGGAGGTCTTCGGCGGTCGCGGAAGAGCGCACCGCGAACGAAGCTTCGGTGCCGGCGCCCGCGGTCAGCGTCTCGTAAGCGGCGGCGATGTCGCGCTGTAGCGCGGCGGGCAGCGGCTGCGCGAGGATCCAGCCGCGGATCTCGGTGCCGGCCGCCGCGAGCGCCTTGACGTCGTCGGGGTCGAGCGTAGTCAGGCGGTCCGCGATGCGCTTGTCGAGACCGTTCTGCGCGAGGAACTCGCGGTAGGCGTGCGCCGTCGTCGCGAAGCCGCCGGGCACGCGCACGCCGGCCGCGCCGAGCTGGCTGATCATTTCGCCGAGCGAAGCGCTCTTGCCGCCGACGCTCGCCACGTCGCTCATGCGCACCGAGGCGAGATCGACGACGAGAGAATCCGAAACCTGAGTCATAAAGTTTTGTGCCGCCCTGGAAAACACGCTATTTTACCGGAAGCCCCCGGGTTCCCTGTAACGCACGATGACCTCCCAGAAACGCGTCGCCTTCTTCATTTCCGACCGCACCGGCATCACCGCCGAGATGCTCGGCCACAGCCTGCTCACGCAATTCGAGGGCGTGCGCTTCCAGGAGGTCACCCTGCCCTTCGTCGACACGGTCGACAAGGCGCACGAGATCGTCGCGCAGATCAACGAGACCGCGGGCAAGGAGGGCATGCGCCCGATCGTGATCAGCACGCTGGTCAACACCGAGATCGCGCAGATCGTGGGGGCCGCCAATGCGCTCTTTCTCGACTGCTTCGAGATCTTCATCTCGCCGCTGGAGAAGGAGCTCGGCGAGCGTGCTTCGCACGCGATCGGCCGCAGCCACAGCGTCAACGATCTGGTGAACTACTATCACCGGATCGACGCGGTCAATTACGCGCTCGGTCACGACGACGGGGTCACCACGCGCGAGCTGTCCGACGCCGACATCATCCTGGTGGGCGTGTCGCGCTCCGGCAAGACGCCGACGTGCTTGTACATGGCGATGCAGTTCGGCATACGCGCCGCGAACTACCCGCTGATCCCGGAAGATTTCAGCACGATGCAACTGCCGAGCCAGCTCAGGCCGCTGCGCGGGCGCATCCGCGGCCTCACGATCAAGCCCGCGCGGCTCTCCCAGATCCGCACCGAAAGACGGCCGGGCAGCCAGTACGCGACGCTCGCGAACTGCGAATACGAGGTGAAGGAAGCCGAAGCGCTGATGCGCCAGGAAGGCATCCCGTACCTCGACGTGACCAGCAAGTCGGTCGAAGAGCTCGCGACGACCATCCTGCACGAGGCCAAGCTCGTGCGCAGAATTTACTGATCGCTCGGCTCTGGGGTGTAAAAAGCGATCGACCGCCAAGGACGCAAAGGACGCAAAGGTTTTCCTCGGTCGGTACGCTTCGGCGTCTCGTGCTCAAGTGCACCGACATCGAGATTGCTCACCCGCCTCATCGCTTTTCCTTTGCGTCCTTTGCGTCCTTTGCGGTTAAAAAGCTTTTAAAAACGCGGTGCGCTCGCGCGCACCCTACGGTTTGCGAGCGAGCTGCCGGACCCGCTCGAAGAGGCAGATTGCCGCGGCGGCGGCGACGTTGAGGGACTCGGCTTTGCCGGGCATGGGGATCGAGATCGTGCGATGCGCGGCCTTGCGCAGCCCCGCGCTGATACCCGCGCCTTCGTTGCCGAAGATCAGCGCGACACGGCCGCTCAGGTCGGCGTCGTAATACGGGACGTCGCCGTCTCCCGCCGCCGCTAAGACGCTGCCGTCGTAGCGCTGCGCGATGCCGTGCAAGTCGATCGCGTCGTAGATGCGCAGCGCGAAATGCGCGCCCATGCCCGCGCGCAGCACCCGCGGCGACCACGCCTGCACGCACGCGGGCGAGAGGTAGACCTCATCGATGCCCGCCGCGGCCGCCGAGCGCAGGATCGAGCCGAGGTTGCCGGGATCCTGGATGTCTTCGAGCATCACGCAGGCGGCGGGCTTCTCCGGCACCTCCCGCGCGCGCGGCGTCTTCACCGCGGCGATGAGACCCGTCGGCGTCGACACCGACGAGAGCTCGCGCATGAGCCCGTCACCCAGCACGAGCGGCTCCGGCATGAGCTTCGAGCGGAGCAGCGCCGCGATCTCCGGGTCGGCGAGCGCCGATCGCGACACGGCGACCTGGTCCGGCGCGCCGACGTGCTCGACGTAAGCCTGCACCAGATGCACCCCGTCGAGCAGCGACCGACCGGCTTTCTTGCGCTCGCGCGAGGACTGGTGGAGCTTGAGCAGCGCTTTGAACTGCGCGTTGTCGGCGGAGGTGACGTGCCTCATGCGCGCGGCGCGCAGGTGCGAAAGCCCGCGTACACGTCGCGCCGATCGGGCGTATAGAAGTTGCGCCACGTGTTGCGGATCAGCGCAGGACGCGTCTCGAAACAGCCGCCGCGCAGCACCTTGTGGGTGTGGAACCACGGCTGCGAATACTCCTTGTACGGATCGGCGACGAATCCCGGATAAGGCGCGAACGCGTCGGCGCACCATTCCCAGACGTTGCCGATCATCTGCCGGCAGCCGTCGGCACTGTCGCCGATCGCGAGCGCCGAGACATCGCACGTGTAGTCCGATGCGCCGTGCAGATTCGCGCGCTCCGGACCCGGCGCTTCGACACCCCACGGATAGTCCCGCTTTTCCATGCCCGCCGCCGCGAGCTCCCATTCGGCCTCGGTCGGCAGCCGCCGTCCTGCCCACCGGCAATACGCGTCGGCTTCGTACCAGTTGACGTGGATCACCGCGGCGTGGGGGTCGATCGGCCGCCAGGCGTCGAAGATCCGCGCGCGCCACCACGAGGCTTCGCGGCGCCAGTACACCGGATGTTCCGCGCGCTCGGCCGATCGCCACCGCCAGCCATCGACGCTCCACAGCTCGGGCCGCTCGTAGCCGCCGTCGTCGACGAATGCGGCGAAGGCGTCGTTCGTGACCGCGGTCTTGGCGATCGCGAACGGAGCGACTTGCACCTCGTGCAGCCATTTCTCGTTGTCGAAGACGAAACGCCCGTCGTCGCGGGCGCCGAGCGTGAAAGTCCCGCCGCGGATTTCGACATCGCCGCTCGCCCCCAACCGCGCCCCCGGCACTCGCGAGCCGGTCCGGGGCGGCGGACCGTAGCCAAGGGTCTGGCGCGTATAGCTCAGCGCTTCGCAGTGCATCTCCTCGTGCATCGCGCACAGCCAGGCGAAGTAGCGCATGTGGGCGCAGCGCTGTGCGTCGAGGCGCTCGAGCACGCGCCGGAGGACGTTGTCGAGGTAGCCGAGCGTCGCTTCGAACGTCGGCAGCGGCAGGTCCCACCGCGTATCGTGGGCGACCGCGGCGGAATCGTAGAGCGCGTCCGCGTGCGCGAGGATCGACGGCCGCAGCGGTTCGCCTTCTCCCGCGTAACGCAGGCACCAGCGCTCCTGGAACCACGCCGCGTGGCCGATCTCCCATAACGGTGGATTGACGATCGCGAGCTTCGGCCCGAGCAGCCGCTCGCCCGTGAGATCGGCGGCGAGCCCGAGGAAGCGCGCGCGCGCTTCCCGAAGCTGCCGCATGAGCGCATCCGCGCTCGAAGGGTCCGACGTCATGCCGTCAACGCTTTGCTATAGTCACGCGACAGTTTAGCGTGCCTCCCGTGAGAATCTGCATCGTCACACCCGCGCGTCCCGGATCGCGCAGTGGTAACCGCAACACCGCCGCGCGCTGGGCCGCATTCCTCCGCGCCGCAGGCCACCGCGTCAGGATCGAGCAGACGTGGAGCGGCGCCGCCGCCGACGTGCTCGTCGCGCTGCACGCGCGGCGCAGTCACGATTCGATCGCCGCTTATGCCGCGCGGTATCCGCAGCACCCGCTGGTCGTCGTGCTCACCGGCACCGACGTCTATCGCGACATCGTGCACGATGCTTCCGCGCAGCGCTCGCTCGAGCTCGCCACGAAGCTCGTCGTGCTGCAGGACGCCGCGATCGACGAGCTCGCGCCGCGCCTGCGCGCGAAGACTCGTGCGATCTACCAGTCCGCGCGCGCCGTAGCGCGCGCGGCGCCTCTCGCGACGTGCTTCGAATTCGTGGTGAGCGGCCATCTGCGCGCGGAGAAAGATCCCTTCCGCGGCGCCGCTGCGCTCGCGCATATCGATACGCAGTCGCGCGCGTACGTGACCCATATCGGCGGCGCGCTCGACCCGGGCTCGGACGACGAAGCGCGTGCGTGGATGGCGCGAGAGCCCCGCTATCGCTGGCTCGGCGAGCTCCCGCACTGGCGCGCCATGCGCATGCTCGCGCGCGCCCGCGCGATGGTGATCAGCTCGCGCATGGAAGGCGGCGCCAACGTCGTGTCCGAAGCCCTCACCATCGGCGTGCCGGTGATCGCTTCGGATATCTCGGGCAACATCGGCATGCTCGGCCGCGATTACCCCGGCTATTACGCGGTCGGCGATGAGCGCGCACTCGCCGACGCGATGCGGCGCGCGGAATCCGACCCTGCCTATTACGCGCGGCTCGAGGAAGCGTGTCGTGTCCGCGGCAAGCTCGTCACGGTCGAGCGCGAACGCGGAGCGCTCGAATCGCTGATCGCAGCGCTCGGCACGGTCAGGCCCGCGCCCGAGGAAGTAACGGGATAACCGCCGCGGCCGCCTTCTCGGCGGTGTTCTGCCGCAACGCGCGGCGCATCGCTTCGAACCGTGCGTCGAGCGCTTCGCACGCCTCTTCGTCCTGCAGCCATTTCAGCAGCGCCTGCGCGAGCGCGTCCGGCGTCGCCGCGTCCTGAACGAGCTCGGGCACGATCTGCTCGCCCGCGAGGATGTTGGGCAGCCCGAGGAACGGCTGGTACGCGCGGCGCCTCAACACCCAGTACGAGAGCCTGGAGACCTTGTAGGTGATCACCATCGGGCGCTTCAGCAGCGCCGCTTCCAGGGTCGCGGTGCCGGAGGCGACGAGCACTGCGTTCGCCGCCGCCATCGCTTCGAGCGAGTGACCGATCATCAGGGTCAGGTTGAGCTCTTCCGGCGAGACCTTGGCGAGCGCGGTCTCGAAGAGCTCCTTGGTCGTGCGGCTCGCGAACGGCACCAGGATCCTTATCCCGGGGATCGCCTCGTCGAGCTTCACCGCGGTGCGTATGAAGAGCTCGGCCATGTTCTCGAGCTCCGAGACGCGGCTGCCGGGCAGCATCGCGACCACCGGGATGTGGGCCGCGATGCGCAGCTCCTCGCGCACCGCCTCGATCGGCGGCAGCTCCTCGAGCATGTCGGCGAGCGGGTGGCCGACGTAGCGCACCGACACGCCCTCCTTCTCGAAGATGCGCGCCTCGAACGGAAACAGCGTGAGCAGGGTGCTCACCGCGTGCTTGACCGTCTGCACCCGCTCGCGCCGCCAGGCCCACACCGCGGGCGCCACGTACTGCACGGTGGGGATGCCGGCGCGCTTGAGGTCGATCTCCAGGCCGAGGTTGAAGTCCGGCGCGTCGACGCCGATGAACGCCGCCGGCGGCGTCTGCAGGAAGTGATCGCGCAGCCTGCGGCGGATGCCGGCGATCTCCCAGTAGTGCCTGACCACTTCGACGTAGCCGCGCACCGCGAGCTTTTCCATCGGGAACAGCGATTCGGCGCCCGCCGCTTCCATCCTCGGTCCCGCGATGCCGACGAAGCGCAGGTCCGGCCTCTGCGCCTTCAGCGCGCGTATGAGGTGCGCGCCGAGGAGATCGCCCGAAGGCTCGCCGGCGACGATGCCGATGACATTCGACTGCCGGAAAGCCGCCTTGCGCGTCGCCAAGGCAGCCCTCTAGCGAACGATGCCGCGGCTGGCGACGCCGAGGAAATCCACGAAGCGCTGCACGTCGGGCTGCTCCGCCGCCTGCGAGGCGAGCTCGGCCTTGGCTTCTTCCAGCGTATGGCCCGATCGATACAGCGTGCGGTACGCGCGCTTGATCCCGTTGATCGCCTCGTTCGAAAAGCCGCGTCGGCGCAGCCCTTCGGAGTTGATGCCGTACGGATGCACCGGATTGCCCGAGGCCTTGACGTACGGGGGTATGTCCTGGAGCACCACCGTGCCCAGGCCGGTGATGCTGTGCGCGCCGACGCGGCAGAACTGGTGCACCAGCGTGAAGCCGCCGAGGATGACCTCGTCCTCGATGTGCACGTGCCCCGCGAGCTGCGCGTTGTTGGCGAAGATCGTGCGGTTGCCGATCTGGCAGTCATGCGCGATGTGCACGTAGGCCATGATCCAGTTGTCGTCGCCGATGCGCGTGACGCCGACGTCCTGCACCGTGCCGGTGTTCAGCGTGCAGAACTCGCGGATCGTATTGTTGTCGCCGATCTCGAGCCGCGTGGGCTCGCCCTGGTACTTCTTGTCCTGCGGCGGGCCGCCGATCGACGAGAACTGGTAGACGCGATTGTTCGCGCCGAGGCGCGTGTGCCCGTCGATCACGGTGTGCGGGCCGATGCGGCAGCCGTCGCCGATCTCGACGAACGGCCCGATCACCGCATACGGCCCGATCTCGACGCCGCTCCCGATCGCCGCGCCCGGGTCGACGAGGGCGGTCGGGTGTATGCCTGCAGCCCCGCTCATCTCATTCGCCGCCGGAGCGCGCCTGCTCCTGGTTGACGTGGCGTATGGTGCAGAGCAGGTCCGCCTCGGCCGCGACGACGTCGTCGACGAGCGCCTTGCCGTGGAACTTCCACAGCCCGCGCATGTAGCGCGTGAGCGAAACGTCGAGGTGCAGCGCGTCGCCGGGCGTCACCGGTTTCTTGAAGCGCGCGTTGTCGATGCCGACGAAGTAATAGAGGATGTTCGGATCGGCCTTGTGCCCTTCGGTCGAGAACGTGAGGATCGCCGCCGCCTGCGCGAGCGCCTCGATGATCATCACGCCCGGCATCACCGGGTGGTGCGGGAAATGCCCCGGGAAGAACGGCTCGTTCATCGTCACGTTCTTGAGCGCGACGATGTTCTTTCCCGCCTCGCACGACAGCACGCGGTCGACCATCAGGAACGGATAGCGGTGAGGCAGGTACTCGAGGATCTTGTGTATGTCCATTGTGTTCAAGAGCGGCTCCTTCTCAGCTCCGCGAGTCCTTCCTCGAGCGCGGCGAGGCGCCGCGCGATCTCGGCAAGATGACGCACTTGCGCTGCGTTCCGGCGCCATTCGCGGTTGGTCTCGAACGGATAGACGCCGCTGTAGACGCCGGGTTGATCGATGGATTTGGTGATCGAGGTGTGGCCGGAGATGTGCACGCGGTCGGCGATCGTGACGTGTCCCGCGATGCCGACCGCCCCGCCGATCTGGCACCAGCGTCCGATCTGCACGCTGCCGGCGATGCCGGTGCACGCCGCGATCGCGGTGTGCGCGCCGATCCTGACGTTGTGCGCGATCTGGATCTGGTTGTCGAGCTTCACGCCGTCCTCGATCACGGTATCGTCGATGGCGCCCCGATCGATGGTGGTGTTGGCGCCGATCTCGACGTCGTCGCCCACGCGCACGCCGCCGACCTGCGGCACCTTGACCCAGCGGTCTTCGTCCATGGCGATGCCGAAGCCGTCCGCGCCCACGACCACGCCCGAATGCACGATGACGCGGTCGCCGAACGTGCAGCCGGCGTAGACCGTGACCCCGGCGTTGAACCGGCAGTCGCGCCCGACGCTCACGTGCTCGCCCAATACCGTTCCCGCGCCGACGATGCTGCCCGCCCCCACGCTCGCCCCGCTCGCCACCACGCAATAGGCGCCGATCTGCGCCGACGGGTCGATGCGCGCGTCGGGCGCGACGACCGCGGTCGGATCGACACCGGGCACGGCCTCGCGGGCGGGCCTGAGCAGCGCCGACACGCGCGCGAAATAGAGATACGGATTGTCGTGGACGATGCGCGGCAGCCCGGTCGCGTCGCGCGCGGCCGGCGCGACGATGACCGCCGAGGCGCGCGTGGTCGCGAGCTGCTTGAGATAGCGCGGATTGGCGAGGAAGGCGATGGACGCGTCGCCCGCGTTATCGAGCGTCGCGACGCGGTCGATCCGCACGCCGGCATCGCCGACGATCTCGCCTCCGAGCCTGGCGGCGATCTCGCCGAGTGTGTAGGTGACAGAGCTGCCGTTCATGATCGCGGCGCCGGCAGCGCGCCGTGCCCTATTTCTCCGAAGCGAGCGCCTTCAGGACGCGGTCGGTGATGTCGAGGCGCGGACTGCGGTAGACGGCCTCCTGCAGGATGAGGTCGTACTTCTCGGACTCCGCGATCGCCTTGATCACGCGGTTCGCGCGCTCGAAGAGCGATTGCAGCTCCTGGTTGCGCCGCAGGTTCAGGTCCTCGGTGTACGAGCGCTGCAGGCGCTGGAAGTCGAGCGTCTGGCGGGACAGCTCCTGCTCGCGCGAGCGCCGGTCGGTCTCGCTCATGGTCATGGCGTCTTTTTCGAGCTGGCCCTGGAGCGCCTTGATCTGGCTTTCGCGGCGCTGGAGCTCCTGCATGCGGGGCGCGAACTCCTTCTCGAGGCGCTTGCTGGCCTGGTCGGCCTGCACCGATTCACGGTTGATGCGCTCGGCGTCGATGAAACCGATCTTCAGCTCGGCCGCCGCGGCAGTAGGTGCGCCCGACCACAGCGCGGACGACAGCGCCACGGCTGCGAGCGTCGAGTAGAAATACTTCAATGTCGTCTCCTTCGTCTTCGTCGGGCGCGGTCTCGCGCGCGCCGGGCGAGCCATTCTGCTAGAACGCGCCGCCGAACGTGAACTGGAAAAACTGCTTCCGGTCGAGCGGCTCGCTCTTGAGCGGCGCGGCAATGCTGATTTTAAGCGGTCCCATCGGGGACACCCAAAGCACCCCGAGCCCCGCCGCGACGCGCAGCTCGTCGAACGCGTACCTCTCCGCCGTCATGCCGGTATCGACGAACGCGCTCATGCGCACGCTGCGCTCGTTCTGCATGCCCGGGAACGGGAACAGGAACTCGGCGTTGCCGAGCAGCTTCTTGCTGCCGCCCCGCGGATTGCCGTCGATGTCCTTGGGGCCCACCGTGAACACGCGGAAACCGCGCAGCGAGTTTACCCCACCCACATAGAAATTCTTGAAGAACGGCAGCGCCGTGGTGTCGTTGTAGCCCTTGCCGTAGCCGATCTCGCCGTTGAGCATCAGCGTGTAGTCGCGCGAGATGGGGAAATAGCGCTGGTACTGATAGCTCGCCTTGTAGTAGTTCAGGCTCGCCCCCGGCAGGCCGAGCTCGCCGTTGGCCTTCTGCATCGTGCCCTTGGTGGGATAGATCAGGCTGTCGCGGCTGTCGCGCGTCCACCCGAGGGTGGCGAGGATCGCGTCGGACTTGTCGCCGAACGTCGCGACGTAATCGAGGTAGATCCGCGGGCTGTCGGCGAAGGTCGAGATCTCGGTGTGCTCGTAGCCCAGGCCGTAGTTGATCGTGTCGATCTCGGTGATCGGCACCCCGAAGCGCATCGTCGCGCCCAGGGTCTTGGTCTGGTAATTGCCGAGCCCGGCGTTGGCGGCGTCGACCTCGCGCATGAAGACGTCGAAACCGCGCGACACGCCGTCGACGGTCCAGTACGGATCGGTGTACGAGAACGCGTACGTCGTGTTGAGCTTGCTCGTGTTCAGGCCGATCGACACGTGCTTGCCCGAGCCGAAGATGTTCTGCTGCGTGACCGAGCCCGACAGGATCACGCCTTCGCCGCTGCCGAAGCCGGCGCCGAGCAGCACCGCACCGGTCGGCTTCTCCGCCACGGTGACGTTGACGTCGACCTGGTCGGTCGTGCCCTGCACCGCCGGCGTCTCGATGTTCACCTCGGTGAAGTAGCCGAGGCGGTCGATGCGGCTCTTGGAGGTGGCGATCTTCTGCGAGGAGAACCAGCCGCCTTCGAACTGCCGCATCTCGCGGCGGATCACCTCGTCGCGCGTGCGCGTATTGCCGGCGACGTTGATGCGGTGCACGTAGACGCGGCGGCCCGGATCGACGAAGAACGTGAAGGCCGCCTGGCGCTTGTCCTTGTCGAGGTCGGGCGCGGCGTTGACGTTGGCGAACGCGTAGCCTTCGTTGCCCAGCCGGTCGCTGATCGCCTTGGTCGACTCGGTCACCCGCGCGCGCGAGAACACCTCGCCGGGTTTGAGCGTGATGAGCTTGCGCAGCTCTTCCTCGGGCAGCAGCAGCTCGCCGCCCAGGTCCACCTTCGACACCGTGTACTTCGGACCTTCGCTCACCGCGACGGTGATGTAGATGTCCTTCTTGTCGGGCGTGATCGAGACCTGGGTCGACTCGATGTTGAACTCGAGATAGCCGCGGTCGAGGTAGTACGAGCGCAGCGTCTCCAGGTCCGCGGAGAGCTTCTGGCGCGAGTACTGGTCGGCCTTGGTGTACCACGTGAAAATGCCGGGCGTGGTCAGGCTCAGCTGCTTGAGCAGGTCTTTCTCGCTGAACGACTGGTTGCCGATGATGCTGATCTGGCGGATCTTCGCCGCGTCGCCCTCGTCGATGCTGAAATTGAGCGAGACGCGGTTACGCTCGAGCGGCGTCACCGTGGTGCTCACGTTCGCGGCATAACGGCCGCGGGACAGGTACTGGCGCTTCAGCTCCTGCTCGGCGCGGTCCAGGAGACCCTTGTCGAAGATGCGCCCTTCGGCGAGACCGATCTGGCTCATCGCCTTCAGCACGGTCTCCTTGTCGAATTCCTTGAGGCCGGTGAACTCGATCTGCGTGATCGACGGGCGCTCCTGCACGATGACGACGAGCACGCCGTCCTCGGCTTCGATGGTGACGTCCCTGAAGAACCCGGTTGCGAAGAGCGCCCGCAGGGTCTGCGAGGCCTTGTCGTCGGTCATGGTGTCGCCGACCTTGACCGGGAGATAGCTGAAGACGGTGCCCGCTTCGGTGCGCTGGATGCCTTCTACGCGTATGTCTTTTATGACGAAGGGTTCGATTGCCAGCGCTGGAGTTGCACTGATAGCCAGCGCTAAAACACCGACTCGTAAAAAATGCATCTATTCAGCCAGAGATGAGACGATTGATGTCGTTATATAAAGCAAAAGCCATCAAGACGAACAACAGCGCCATGCCCAACTGTTGCCCGATTTCGATGGCTTTGTCCGAGACCGGACTGCCTTTGATCAACTCGAAGACATAATACATCAAATGCCCTCCATCCAATAAGGGCACTGGCAGCAAGTTGAGCACGCCGAGGCTGATGCTGATCAGCGCGAGGAACAGCAGGAACGAGACCCAGCCCATCTGCGCCGACTGGCCCGCGTAGTCGGCGATGGTGATCGGCCCCGACAGATTCTTGAGCGATACGTCGCCCACGATCATCTTGCCGAGCATCTTCAGGCTGAAGGTCGACGTGTCCCACGTCTTGTACAGCGCCTTGCCGATGCTCTCGACCGGACCGTAGCTCACCACGGTCATGAGCTGGGCGGCCGTCTGCGGGTCGGCCTTGGGATACGCGCCGACCCGGCCGATCGGTTTGCCGTTCTCGGTGTGGACCTTCGGCGTCACCTGCACGAAGCTCGCGCTGCCGCCGCGGCGAACCTCGAACGTGAGCGGCTTGCCGGGATGCGCACGAACGACCGTGACGAGATCTTCCCAGGTCTTGATGGGGGCATTGTCGACGCCGGCGATCTCGTCGTCGGCCTTCAACCCCGCCTGCTCGGCGGCGCTGCCGCCTTCGATCCTGCCTATGACAGGGGCAATCGGCGGGTTGAAGCGCGAGAGCCCGGCTGCGCGCAGGAAATCGCCGTCGAGGTCTTCGGGCCGGGTCGCGGAGAGGTCGAGCTCGCGCACCCGCGTCTCGCCGGTCGAAGTCTTCACGGTGACGGGGACACGGTCCTTCTTCACCGCATGCTGGAGCAGGACCCAGCGGGCGTCCTGCCACGTGGCGACCGGCTCGTCGCCGACGCGCTCGATCGCATCGCCGCTCGCGAAGCCCGCCGTCGCGGCCGCGCTCTGCGGCGGCACGTCGCCGACCAGCGGCTTCAGGCCCGGAACCCCGTGCATGAAGAGGATCCAGTACAGCAGGATCGCGAGGATGAAATTGGCGACCGGTCCCGCGAGCACGATCGCGAAACGCTTGCCGACGCTCTGGCGGTTGAAAGCGCGATCGAGCTCGCGCGGATCGACCGCGCCTTCGCGCTCGTCGAGCATCTTGACGTAGCCGCCGAGCGGAAACGCGGCGAGCGCCCATTCGGTCTGGTCGGGCCCGTAGCGCCGCGACCACACCGGCTTGCCGAAGCCGAGGGAAAAGCGCAGGACCTTCACGTTGCACAGCCGCGCGACGAGATAGTGACCGAGCTCATGGACGACGATGAGCAGGCCCAGCGTGACGACGAACGCGACGACCGTGGTGATGAAGCTCATGAGCTTGCGCCGGTAGTGGTGACCGTAGATAAGAGCCCCGAACGCGCCCCGGTGTTCCCCGGTTTTTTGCCGGCGCGCTCGGCCAGCCAGCGCTCGGCGCAATGCCTGGCGTCGCGATCGGCCGCGAGCACGTCGGCGAGCGTCGCCACGGCGCCTGCCGGGCAGCGCTCGAGCACCGCTTCGATCATGCGCGGGATCTCGGTGAAGCCCATGGCCCCGGCCAGGAAGTTCGCGACCGCGACTTCGTTCGCGGCGTTGAGCACCGCGGGCGCCGCGCCGCCCGCGTGCAGCGCTTCGTACGCCAGCCTGAGACACGGGAAGCGCTGGGTGTCGGGCTTCTCGAAATTGAGCGCGCCGATGCGCGCCAGGTCGAGGAAATCGACGCCCGCCTCGATGCGGTCCGGAAAGGCCAGCGCGTGCGCGATCGGCGTGCGCATGTCGGGATTGCCGAGCTGCGCGATGACCGAGCCGTCGACGTACTCGACCATCGAGTGCACCACGCTCTCGGGATGGATGACCACTTCGATCCGCGAGGGAGCTGCGTTGAACAGCCACCGCGCCTCGATCACCTCGAGGCCTTTGTTCATCATGGTCGCCGAATCGACCGAGATCTTGCGGCCCATGATCCAGTTCGGATGCGCGCACGCGGCCTCGGGCGTCACATGCTCGAGCTCGCCGGGCGGCGTCAAGCGAAAAGGCCCGCCCGAAGCGGTCAGCAGAATGCGGCGCACGCCCACCGGCTCGAGCTCACGGTCGAAATGCCGCGGCAGCGCCTGGAAGACGGCGTTGTGCTCGCTGTCGATCGGCAGGATCGCCGCGCCCGCCGCGCGCGCCGCGTTCATCAGGACTTCGCCCGACGTCACCAGCGATTCCTTGTTGGCGAGGAGGAGCTTCTTGCCCGCGCTCGCGGCGGCCAGCGCGGACTTGAGCCCGGCGATGCCGACGATCGCCGCCATGACGGTATCGACATCGGCGTCGCTCGCCACGCGCTCCAGCGCCTCCGGTCCGCACAGCACCTCGGTCTCGACGCCCGCATCGCCGAGCTTGCGCGCGAGCGCGTCCGCGGCGGTTTCGTCGAGCATGACGGCGTAGCGCGGCCGGAACGCGACGCACTGCGAGAACAGCGTGTCCACGCGGGTGTTCGCGGTCAGCGCATGGACGTTGAAGCGATCGGGATGACGCGCCACGACGTCGAGCGTGTTGGCGCCGACGCTGCCGGTCGAGCCGAGGATCGTGAGATTTTGCGGTCTGCCCATCGTCCTAGCGCAGGTGGAAAGCGAGCGCCGCGAGCGGCATGGTCGCGGTCAGACCGTCGATGCGGTCGAGGATGCCGCCGTGCCCGGGCAGGAGCTGTCCGCTGTCTTTCACGCCCGCCTGGCGCTTGAGCCACGATTCGAAGAGATCCCCTTCGACCGACAGCACGAAGATCAGCAGGAAGAGGCCGAGGCCCACGCCCATCGAGAAATAACGGCTCGAGGGCTCGGCGAGCATCTGCACCGCCACGAAGTACACCGCCACCGCGATCGCCGCGCCGAGCGCGCCTTCCCACGTCTTGCCCGGACTGATGAGCGGCGCGAGCTTGTTTCTGCCGAAGCTCTTGCCGGCGGCATAGGCGGCGGTGTCGGCGATCCACACCACGGACATCACGAGCAGCAGCGCCCACGGCGTGGGCTGCAGGCGGACCAGTGCGACCCACATCGGGACCATCGCGATCCAGCCGGCGGCGGCGAGGACGAGCAGGTTACGCAGCGTCCATCGCTGCACCAGCCAGAACGGCGCGACCAGCACCCAGAAAGCGACGCTCAGCGCGAACACGTACACGTCGAACTGCGGCAGGAAGTACAGCGCCCCGGCCGAGACGAGGATGAGCCCGATATACGCGATGCGCGCGGCGCCGGCCATGCGTGCGAGCACGGTCCACTCGTGCGAGCCGAGCGCGAGGACGACCAGGAGCAGCACGGCCCACGCGCCCTGCGGCAGGAAAAACAGCGCAGCGCCGAAGACCGCGAGCGCGATGACGGCGGTGATCACGCGCTGCATGAGCATCGATGTTCTCCTGGGCTCGGGGTCAGCCGGCCGAGATGCGCGCGACGCGGCGGCCCGCCTGCACCTGCTCGCTCGTGCGGCCGAAGCGGCGCTCGCGCTCCTGGTACGAGGCGATCGCGGTGTCGAGCGCGGCGGCGTCGAAGTCGGGCCACAGCATGTCGGTGAAGTACAGCTCGGTGTACGCGAGCTGCCACAGGAGGAAGTTGCTGATGCGCTGCTCGCCGCCGGTGCGGATGAAGAGATCGGGCTCGGGGGCGTAGCTCATCGAGAAATACGGCGCGAGGTCGCTTTCTTCGAAGCCGTTCGCGCGCTCGGGCTTGTCGGCGAGCATGCGGCTTACCGCCTGCATCATGTCCCAGCGTCCGCCGTAGTTCGCGGCGACGGTGAGGACGAGCCCTTTGTTGCCTGCGGTGCGCTCTTCGGCTTCGCGCACCAGGCGCACGATGCGCGGCTCGAATCGCGACAGATCGCCGATCGCGCGGAAGCGCACGCCGTTGGTGTGCAGCTTCTCGATCTCCTGCTCCAGCGCGGCGATGAAGAGCTGCATCAGGAACTTCACCTCGTCCTGCGGACGGCGCCAGTTCTCGCTGCTGAAGGCGAAGAGCGTGAGGAAGCCGACGCCGCGCCGCACGCACGCCTTGACCGTCGCGCGCACCGCTTCCAGGCCGCGCTTGTGCCCCGCCACCCGCGGCAGGAAGCGCTGCTTCGCCCAGCGCCCGTTGCCGTCCATGATGATGGCGACGTGGCGCGGCACGCCGTCGGTGTCGGGAATCTCGAGAGTGGAGCTGGTATGGGCGCTCATCTCAGATCGCCATCAGGTCGGCTTCTTTCGCCTGGAGCAGCTTGTCGATCTCGGCGATGTGGCGGTCGGTGAGCTTCTGGACGTCGTCCTGCGCGCGGCGCTCCTCGTCTTCGGCGACTTCCTTCTTCTTGAGCGCCTCCTTCAGATGCTGGATCGCATCGCGGCGGACGTTGCGCACCGCGACTTTCGCGGCTTCGGCTTCCTTGTGCACGACCTTGATGAGGTCCTTGCGGCGCTCTTCGGTGAGCGCCGGCATCGGCACGCGGATCGTGTCGCCCATCGCGGCGGGATTCAGACCGAGGTCGGAATCGCGGATCGCTTTCTCGATCGCGCCCGTCATCTTCTTGTCCCACGGGTTGACGCCGATGGTGCGCGCATCGAGCAGCGTCACGTTGCCGACCTGCGGCACCGGCGTGGGCGTCCCGTAGTAATCGACCATCACGTGGTCGAGCAGCCCGGTGTGGGCGCGCCCCGTGCGCACCTTGGCGAGATCGTTGCGAAGCGCTTCGATACTCTTCTTCATCTTCTGCTCGGCGGTCTTCTTGACGTCGGCAATCATGCCCCGCTCCTTCGCAAGTTGGGTGCGCTCTAGACGTGCACCATCGTGCCTTCGTCCTGCCCGAGGACGACGCGCCTGAGCGCATGAGGTTTGAATATGCTGAACACGTTGATCGGCAGCTTCTGATCGCGGCACAGTGTCAGCGCCGTCGCGTCCATCACCTTCAGGTTCTTGATGATCGCTTCGTCGAAGGTGAGCTCCTTGTAGCGCATCGCCTCCGGATGGGTCGCGGGATCGTCGGTGTACACGCCGTCCACCTTGGTCGCCTTGAGCACGAGCTCCACGTTCATCTCCATCCCGCGCAGCGCCGCCGCGGTGTCGGTGGTGAAGAACGGATTGCCGGTTCCCGCGGCGAAGATGACGATCTTGCCTTCCTCCAGGTAGCGCATCGCCTTGCCGCGGATGTAGGGCTCGACGACCTGCTCGATGTTGAGCGCGGACTGCACGCGGCTCACCAGCTCCACGCGGCGCATGGCGTCCTGCAGCGCAAGCGCGTTCATCACCGTCGCCAGCATGCCCATGTAGTCGGCCGTCGCGCGATCCATGTGCGAGGCTCCGGGTGCCAGGCCGCGGAAGATGTTGCCGCCGCCGATGACGACGGCGATCTCCACGCCCAGCTTCGCCACTTCGGCGATCTCGCCGACGATCCGCTCGATCGTCGGACGGTTGATGCCGTAATTGTCCTCCCCCATCAGTGCTTCGCCGCTCAACTTCAGAAGGATGCGCTTGTAAGCCGATGATTCGGGCATGTTCTGGTCTGGCCTTGCCTTTTGGGGTTGAGCGTCGAGGTCCTGGAGGTCGGTCGCTACGCCTTCGAAGCCTGGACCTGCGCCGCGACCTCTGCGGCGAAATCGTCCTTCTTCTTCTCGATCCCTTCACCGACGACGTACAGCGCGAAAGCCGCGACGCTCGCGTTCTTCGACTTGAGCAGCTGATCGATCGTCTGCTTGTCGTTCTTCACGAACGGCTGGCCGAGCAGCGTCACTTCCTTCAGGAACTTGGCGACCGAGCCTTCCACCATCTTCTCGACGATGTTCGCCGGCTTGCCCGACTCCGCGGCTTTCGCCGCGGCGATGTTGCGCTCCTTCTGGATCTCTTCGGCCGACACGTCCTTGTCCGAGAGACCTTTCGGCTTGGTCGCCGCGATGTGCATCGCGATGTCCTTGGCGAGCGTCTCGTCGCCGCCGACCACGTCGACCAGCACGCCGATCTTCGCGCCGCCGTGGATGTAGCTCACGAGCTTGCCTTGCGCGTCGAAGCGGCGGAAGCGGCGCACCGACATGTTCTCGCCGATCTTGCCCACGAGGTGCTTGCGGCGCTCTTCCACGCTGCCGCCGTCGAGCGACTGGGACGACAGCGCTTCGACGTCCGCCGGATTCTTGTCCGCGACGAGCCTGGCGAGCGCATCCGCGAACGCGCGGAACTCCTCGTTCTTGGCGACGAAGTCGGTCTCCGAGTTCACTTCGACGATCGCGCCGCTCTTGCCGTCCGACGCGACGTAGATCGCGACCACGCCTTCGGCCGCGACGCGGCCGGCCGCCTTGCTCGCCTTGTTGCCGAGCTTGATCCGCAGGATCTCTTCGGCCTTGCCGAGGTCGCCGCCCGCTTCGGTCAGCGCCTTCTTGCACTCCATCATGGGGGCATCGGTCTTTTCGCGCAGCTCGCGCACCATGCCTGCGGTGATTTCCGCCATTTCGGTACTCTCCATCTTAAAAAAAAGGGGCTCGCGCCCCTTTAGCGCACCGCCCGTCCCCGCGCTCTTTTGCGGGATCGGCCGGTCGCCCGGCGTTCAGCCGGTCCTTGTTTCTCAGCCTGAGCGAGCTTCCGCCTCTTGCCGAAGCCTCTAACGCCCTTCGTTCGCCCTTAGGCGCAGCTTCCAGCGGCCCTCGTTCGCCCTTAGCCGCAGCCTCTAGCGGCCCTCGTTTTCTTCGCTCTCCTCGAGCTCGACGAACTCGTCGCCGCCGCCCTGGGTGATCTCCTTCAGGCTGTCGTTACGCCCTTCGAGGTATGCATCCGCAATGCCGCGTGCGTACAGCCGGATAGCACGGCTCGAATCGTCGTTGCCGGGAATCACGTAGTCGACGCCGTCCGGGGTGTGGTTGGTGTCGACCACGCCGATCACCGGGATGCCGAGCTTGTTCGCTTCGGCGATCGCGTTCTTCTGGTAGCCCACGTCGATGACGAACATCGCGTCGGGCAGGCCGTTCATGTCCTTGATGCCGCCGAGGCTGCGCTCGAGCTTTTCCATCTCGCGCGTGTAGAGCAGGCCTTCCTTCTTCGAGATGCGCTCGAACGTGCCGTCCTGCTTCATCTGCTCCATGTCCTTCAGGCGCTTGATGGAGCCTTTCACCGTCTTGTAGTTGGTGAGCATGCCGCCCAGCCAGCGATAATCGACGTACGGCGCGCCGCTGCGCTGCGCTTCCTCGCGAATGATCTCGCGCGCCTGGCGCTTGGTGCCTACGAACAGGACCGTGCCCTTGTTCGATGAGAGCTGGCGCACGAACTTGAGCGCGTCCTGGTACATGGCCAGGGTCTTCTCGAGGTTGACGATGTGGATCTTGTTGCGATGGCCGAAGATGTACGGGGCCATCTTGGGATTCCAGAAGCGGGTCTGGTGACCGAAATGGACACCTGCTTCCAGCATTTCACGCATGGTGACTGACAATGTAAGACTCCTTACGAGGGTTAGGCCTCCATCCGCCCTCAACACCTTTTTCCCCGGCCGCGGCCGAGCTCGAAAGGCACCCTTGAATTACGGCGGATGTGCGTAGTGTGGTTACGATCGGGGCTCGCCCCGGCCGTAACCGGACTGCTCAATTGAAGTTACTGAGCTAACCGCCTATTTTAGCACTGGATTCGGACCTGCCTCAACCGCAGGTTAACCCGCGGTGGCGCCGGGCGCGGGCCCGAGTTCTGCAATACAATTCCGGCTTTCCTGAAAAACCAAGCACTTGGAATCCAGTATCCCGGACCCATGTCCGGGTCAGCCATGTCCGTAACGCTCAAAACCCCTGAAGAAGTCGAAAAGATGCGCGTCGCCGGCCGCCTCGCGGCCGAAGTGCTCGATTACATCGGCCCGCTGATCAAGCCGGGCATGACCACGGCGGAAGTCGACCGCCTGTGTCACGAATACATGGTCGAGCAACAGGGCGCCACCCCCGCCCCGCTCAACTACGCCCCGCCCGGCTATCAGCCGTTCCCGAAATCGGTCTGCACCTCGGTCAACCACGTGGTGTGCCACGGCATTCCGGGCGAGAAGAAGCTCAGGCCCGGCGACATCGTCAACGTCGACGTCACCGTCATCAAGGACGGCTTCCATGGCGACACGAGCCGCATGTTCTACGTCGGCCAGCCGTCGATCCAGGCCCGGCGGCTGTGCGAGGTCACCTACGAATGCATGTGGCGCGGCATCGAGGCGGTGAAGCCCGGCTCCACGCTCGGCGACATCGGCCACGCGGTGCAGACCCACGCCCTCGGCAACGGCTTCTCGGTCGTGCGCGAGTTCTGCGGCCACGGCATCGGGCGCAAATTCCACGAGGAGCCCCAGGTGCTGCACTACGGCCGGCCGGGCGCCGGCATGAAGCTGGTGCCGGGCATGATCTTCACCGTCGAGCCGATGATCAACGCCGGCAAGGCCGATATCCGGCAGCTCGCGGACGGCTGGACCGTCGTCACCAAGGACCACAGCCTGTCGGCGCAGTGGGAGCACACCGTCCTCGTGACCGATTCGGGGTTCGAGGTCCTCACCGTATCGGCCGGGACCCCGCCCCGGCCCCAGCTCGTCGGCTGACCCCCATGAACGCTCCCGCGTCGGCCGCAGCGGGCGCGTCGTCGACGCCGGCGGCGCAGTGGAAGCACGCGCTCGCGCAGGCGCGCGGGCAGCTCAAGGCCGATTTTCTCGAGCAGCCTTCGCCGGGCGACATGCTGCGGCGGCTGCGCAGCATCATCGACCGCCAGCTTCGGACGATCTGGGCGAGCCTGCGCTTGCCGCCGGACGTGGCCTTGCTGGCGGTGGGCGGATACGGCCGCGGCGAGCTCTTCCCGCATTCCGACGTCGACATCCTCATCCTGCTCCCGCGGCCCGCCGACGGCGCGCTGGAGCGCCGGCTCGAGCAGCTGATCGGCGCGCTGTGGGACATCGGCGTCGAAGTCGGCCACAGCGTGCGCACCGTCGAAGAGTGCCTGCACATGGCGGCGCAGGACGTGACGGTGCAGACGACCTTCCTCGAATCGCGCCTGCTCGCGGGCAACCGCGAGCTCTTCAAGCGCTTCGTCGACGAGACCGCGCAGGCGCTCGATCCGCGCGCCTTCCTCGAAGCGAAACAGCTCGAGCAGCGGCAGCGCCACGCGCGCTCGCAGGAAAGCAACCTCGAGCCCAATATCAAGGAAAGCCCCGGCGGCCTGCGGGACCTGCAGACGATCCTGTGGATCGCGCGCGCGGCAGGCATCGGCAAGACTTTTCGCGAGCTCGCGCAGCGCGGCCTCATCACCGCGGCCGAAGCGCGCGAGATCGACCGTCACGAGCGTTTCCTGAAGGCGCTGCGCATACGGCTGCATTACATGGCGGGCCGCCGTGAAGATCGCCTGCTCTTCGATCACCAGTCGGCGCTCGCGCGGCAGTTCGGGATCGCCGACGCGCCTCACCGCCTCGCGAGCGAGCAGCTCATGCAGCGCTACTACCGCGCCGCCAAAGCGGTGCAGCAGCTCAACACGATCGTGCTGCAGAACCTGACGACGCTGATCGCGCCGCAGGCGGACCGCGAATACCACCCGATCAACGAGCGCTTCGGCGTGCGGGGCGAGCTGCTGGAGACGCGCACCGAGGATCTCTACGAGCGCGAGCCGTCCGCGCTGCTCGAGACCTTCGTGCTCATGCAGCAGCACCCCGAGATCAAGGGCATCAGCGCCTCGACCCTGCGTGCGCTGTGGCGCGGGCGCAGCCTGATCGACGAGGCGTACCGCAAGAACTACCGCAACCGCGAGATGTTCATGCGCATCCTGTCGAGCCCGTCGCGCGTGACGCGCGAGCTGCGGCGCATGAACCAGTACGGCGTGCTCGGCCGCTATGTCCGCGCGTTCGGCCGCGTCGTCGGCCAGATGCAGCACGACCTCTACCACGTCTATACGGTCGACGAGCACATCCTCAAGGTCGTGCGCAACCTGCGGCGCTTCGCGGTGCCCGAGCTCGCGCACGAGTTTCCGCTGTGCTCGCGGCTCATGAGCGATTTCGCGCGGCCCGAGATCCTGTACGTCGCCGGGCTCTTCCACGACATCGCGAAAGGCCGCGGCGGCGATCACTCCACGCTCGGCGCGGTCGACGCGGCGCGCTTCGCGAAAGCACACCGCCTGGGCAGCGAAGACGCCGAGCTCGTGTCGTGGCTCGTCGCCAATCACCTGGTCATGTCGGCGACCGCGCAGAAGCAGGACATCAGCGATCCCGACGTGGTGAAGGCGTTCGCCGAGCGCGTAGGTGACGAGCGCCACCTGATCGCGCTGTATTTGCTCACGGTCGCCGACATCCGCGGCACCAGCCCTAAAGTCTGGAACGCGTGGAAAGCGAAGCTCCTCGAAGATCTCTTCCACCTGACGCGGCGGCTGCTCACCGGCCACAGCGTAAGCCTCGAGACCAGCGTGCAGGCACGACAGGAAGAAGCGCTGGCGAAGCTGCGGCTCTATGCGGTGCCCGACACCGCGCACCAGAAGCTGTGGGCGCAGCTCGACACCGCGTACTTCCTGCGGCACGACCCGCAGGAGATCGCGTGGCACGCGCGCACGCTGTATTACCGCGTCGATACGCCGAAGCCGGTGGTGAAAGCGCGCATCTCGCCGGCGGGCGAAGGCCTGCAGGTGTTGATCTACATCCCGGACCAGAAAGAGCTCTTCGCGCGCATCTGCAGCTTCTTCGAGAGCATCAGCTACGACATCCACGAAGCGAAGATCTACACCACGCGCCACGGCTACGCGCTCGACACGTTCCAGATCCAGGACCCGACCAACACGCGCCCGCGCTACCGTGACATCATGAGCTACATCGAATACGAGCTCGGCGAGCGCCTGGCGCATCGCACGCCGCTCCCGACGCTGCCCCACCCGCGCCTGTCGCGGCAGCTCCGTCACTTCCCGATCTCGCCCGAAGTGAACATCCAGCCCGACGATCGCGGCACTTACCAGGTGCTCTCGGTGATCGCGGGAGACCGCCCGGGGTTGCTGTCACGCATCGCGCGGGTGTTGACGAACCACGACGTGAATCTGCACACCGCGAAGATCAACACGCTCGGGGCGCGCGCCGAAGACGTCTTCCTCATCACCGGCACCGCCCTCCACGACGCGAAGAAAGTCGTTCGCCTCGAATCCGAGCTCGTCGAGCAGCTCCGCACATGACGCAACGCCCCCTCTACCATGAGCTCTCCGACCGGGCTCTGATCTCGTTCGCCGGCGACGACGCGGTCGCCTTCCTGCACGCCCAGCTCACGAGCGACCTCGCCGCGCTGAAGCCCGGCGAGACGCAATACTCCGGATACTGCTCGCCCAAGGGCCGGCTGCTCGCGACGTTCCTGGTGTGGCGGCTCGAGGACGAGGTGCTGCTCGAGCTTCCGGCCGCCTTGCGCGAGCCGATACAGACGCGGCTCGCGCGCTACGTGCTTCGCGCCAAGGTCAAAGTGACCGACGCGGGCGAGCGCTATCGCCTTTTCGGAGTCTCCGGACCGAACGCCAATGCTGCGCTCATCGCGGCGTTCGGCGCCGCGCCGGGCATCGCGCACCGGTCGATCGAGACCGGCGGCGTGCGCATCGCGGCGCTGCCGATCGAGCGCTACGTCCTCCTCGTGTCCGAGGACGCCGCCGACGCGGTGCGCGAGCGGCTCGCCTCGGCGTTCCCGCAAGCCGGCGCCGCATGGCCCGCGCTCGACGTCGAAGCCGGCGTGCCCGTCGTCACCGCGCCGGCGCAGGAGGAGTACGTCCCGCAGATGGTCAATCTCGACCTCGTCGGCGGGGTGAGCTTCAACAAGGGCTGCTACCCCGGCCAGGAGATCGTGGCGCGCATGCACTATCTCGGGCGGCTCAAGCAGCGGATGTATCGGGTGCGGGTTCCGGGCCTGACGCGCGTCGCGCCCGGACAAACGCTGTTCAGCGCCGAATTCGGCGCGGAGCAGTCGTGCGGCGCGATCCTCTACGCCGGCGCCTGCGGCGACGGCGGCTGCGAGGCGCTCGCGGTCATCCAGAAGGCGAGCGCCGAAGCGGGCGACGTCCGCTTCGGTGCGCTCGCCGGTCCTCGCGTCGAAATCCTGCCCCTGCCCTACACGCTGCCCGAATAGCGCCCGGCGGGCGGCATGCCCATTGCTCTTCTTTGTAGGAAGCACACCACCGGGTGTGCGCCAGCATCGGGTGCATCATGGATCTCATCGGAGCTTTCTTCGGCACGATCGCCAAATGGTTCGGCTTCGTCGGCGCGTGCGTGGCCGGGCCGAGCGCCGCTTGCGTGCCGTTCGTCGCGTTCTTCGCGCTGGCGGTCGCCGCGTGCGCCGCGCTGTGGCTGATCGCGCGGGCATACCGCAATCTTCAGGACAGGGACGCAGCGTCCGCGGAGGAGCGCCGCGAACGCACGCAGCGGTTACGCAACGAGCAGCGCGTGCGCGCCGCAGTCGCGGAGCACGTCGCCCCGCGCCAGGTCGCGCATCGCGGCTGGCGCATGCCCGCGTAACGCGTCCACGCTCGCGCCGAGTTCGGCTTACAATGCGGGGCCCGCGAGGACCCCATGGCCTATTCGTACTACATCTACTACCGAGTAGCACCGCAGCACGCGAAAGAATGCGAAGCGCGCGTGCTCGACCTTTTCTCGGCTCTGAAGCAGGCCACCGCCGTCGGCGGCCGCCTGCTCAAGAAACGCAGCGAGCCGATGCTCTGGATGGAGGTGTACGACAACGTCCGCGACGACGCCAAGTTCGAGCTCGAGCTCAAGCAGGCCGAGGCCCAGCTCGAGCTGGCGCAGCTCCTCCAGGAAGGCTCGACCCGCCGCGCCGAATGCTTCGAGGCGTGAGCGATGTGCGTCATCCTGTTCTCGGCGGGCGCTCACGCGCGCTATCCGCTGATCGTCGCAGCTAACCGCGACGAGGCATACGACCGTCCCGCGGCGCCCGCGGGCTTCTGGAACGACCATCCCCACGTCTGCGCGGGCCGCGATCTCACCGCCGGCGGCACGTGGCTCGGCCTGAGCACGACCGGCCGCTTCGCGGCGATCACCAATTACCGCCAGGGCATACGCGCCGGCGCCGCGCCGCGCTCGCGCGGTGCGCTCACGAGCGACTTCCTGACCGGCCGCGACGAGCCTTCCGCATACATGGAGGAAGCGGCGCGGCACGGCGACGACTACGGCGGCTACAGCCTGATCGCAGGCACGCCGGAGCGGCTGTACTTCTGTTCGAACCGCGGTGTAGCGCCGCACGCGGTCGCGCCCGGCGTGCACGGTCTTTCCAATCGGCTGCTGGACGAGCCGTGGCCCAAGGTGCAGCGCGGCATGGCCGTGCTGGAATCGCTGGCCGATGCGAGCGAAGCGGCGCTGCTGGAAGGACTGTTCGAGGTGCTCGCGGATACCGCCGCCGCGCCCGACCATCTGCTGCCTTCGACGGGCATCACGCTGGAGCGCGAGCGCGACCTCTCGGCGCTCTTCATACCGGGAGGGAGCTACGGCACGCGCGCGTCGACGGTGGTGCTGGTGCGCGAGGACGGAGGGGTGGTCTTCGTCGAGAAGAGCTTCGGGCCGCGCGGCAAGCCGCTCGGCATCGCGGAGCGGCGCTTTAGGCTCGAGCCCTCGGCGATAGCGGCTTTGCAGGCGACGCCTTGAGATCGAGCGTCATGACCCGGTGCGGCATGCCGGCCTCGTCGAACTCCTCGCCGACCGCGACGAAACCGAAGCGCGCATAGAACGCCAGCGCGTGCGTCTGTGCGTGCAGCCGCACTTCGCTGCACCCTTCCCTGCGCGCGAAATCGATCAGACGCTCGAGTATCGCGCTGCCCACCCCGCGCCCGCGCCACGACTTCAGCACGGCCATGCGTCCGATGTGGCAGTCGAGCTTGAGCCTGCCGGTGCCGATCGGCTTGCCGTCCACGGCGGTCGCGAGCACGTGATACGCGTGCTCGTCGGCATCGTCCCACTCGAGCTCTTCGGGGACCTGCTGCTCTTTGACGAAGACGGTGATGCGCACCGAACGCAGCGCTTCGCGGCTCGCATTCCAGTTGACGGGCCGCACCGTAAAGGGGGGAGTGCTCATGCGCGGCCATTATAATGATGGCCTTTCTTCGTTCAGTGACGCAATGCCATCCTCGTTCGAAACCCTGCGCTGGCGCGATGGCGCGGTCGAGATGCTCGACCAGCGTGTCCTGCCTTTCGAGCAGGTCTATCTCAGGTTCGAAAGCGCCGCCGCCGTCGCGCAGGCGATCCGCGACATGGTGGTGCGCGGCGCGCCGGCGATCGGTTGCGCCGCCGCATTCGGTATTGCGGTAGAAGGACTGCGCGTCAGGGATCGCGCGCGCGGCGAGTTCGACGCTTCGATGGCGCACGCGTTCGACGTGCTCGCGGCGAGCCGGCCGACCGCAGTGAACCTCTTCTGGGCGCTCGAGCGCATGAAGAAGCGGCTCGCGCATACGCACGACGCGAACGCAATGGCTGCCGCCGACGCGCTCGTCGACGAAGCGCAAGCGCTGTGCCGCGAAGACCTCGCGCTGAACCGCGCGATGGGCGTTCACGGCGCGACGCTGCTCGACAGCGGGTCACGCGTGCTCACGCATTGCAACGCCGGCGCGCTCGCGACCGCCGGACACGGCACCGCGCTCGGCGTCATCCGCTCGGCGGTCGAAGCGGGCAAGGCGATCGAGGTGTATGCCGACGAGACGCGGCCTTTCCTGCAAGGCGCGCGGCTCACCGCATGGGAGCTCGCGCAGGACCGCATACCGGTGACGCTCATCGCGGACAACGCGGCGGGCTTTCTCATGAGCCGCGGCAAGGTCGATGCGGTGATCGTCGGCGCCGATCGCGTCGCGGCCAACGGCGACGTCGCCAACAAGATCGGCACCTATCAGGTCGCGGTGCTCGCCCGGCGCCACGCGATCCCGTTCTATGTCGCGTGCCCGCTGTCGACGATCGATACGGCGATCGCGAGCGGCGCGGACATTCCCATCGAGGAACGCGGCGCCGAGGAAGTGCTCGGTTACCGGGAAACGCGCTGGGCGCCGGCCGGTATCGGCGTCGAGAATCCGGTGTTCGACGTGACGCCGGCGGAGTTGGTCAGCGCGTTGATCACCGAGAAGGGTGTGGTGAAAGAACCCAACGCCGCAAAGATTGCGGCGTTGTTTAAATAAGACGTAGCGCCGGCAGGCGCATAAGCGCGCCGTTGCGCGGCGAGGCTCAGCTTTAGCTGAGCCGAAGCAGCGGTGTGGACCTTTCAGATCGTAAGGCCGCCGCTCACCTCGATCACTGCGCCGTTGATGTAGCTCGCTTCGTCCGACGCGAGAAACGCGAAGGTGTTCGCGATCTCTTCGGGCTTGCCCAAACGGCCCATCGGCACTTTCTCTTCGAGGGCGCTCAACACGCGCTCGGGCATGGCGCTGAGGATGCTCGTCGCGATGAATCCCGGACACACCGCGTTGGCGCGGATGCCCTTGCGGCCGAGCTCGCGCGCCCACGTCTTGACCATGCCGATCACGCCGAACTTCGCCGCCGCGTAGTTGGTCTGCCCGAAGTTTCCGTAGAGGCCGACGATCGACGAGGCGTTGAGGATGACGCCCGACTGCTGGTCGAGCATCGTCTTCACGACCGCCTTGGTGCAGTTGTAGACGCCCTTGAGATTGATCTCGATGACGCGGTCGAACTGGTCTTCCGACATGTTCTTGAGCTGCGCGTCCGCCACGATCCCGGCGTTGTTCACCAGGACGTCGACGCGTCCCCATTTGGCGATCGTCGCGTCGACCATCTGCTCGAGCGATTGCGGGTCGCGCACGTCGGCGACGAAACCGAACGCGTCGCCGCGCGACTCTTTGCACAACTGCACCGTCTCTTCGATCCACTCGGGCGACAAGTCGCACACCACGACTTTCGCGCCTTCACGGGCGAATTTGACGGCCGTCGCTTGCCCGATGCCCCTGCCGGCACCGGTGATAATTGCAACTTTGTCCTGTAGCCTCATTGTTCGCCCCTATGCCAAAAGATAATTGCGGTTGCCGCTGCGCCGCACAATCTAACTGATTATCTCGCGTTGCACAACGCGTGCCAGGGCACTTATGCCGCTAGGATTCGGGCTCCTGCTGTCGGGAAACCACAACCTCTAGGGGTTTTAGCGGAATGCCGCGGTACTAACGGGGTTGTCGCCGCCGTGCAAGAAAGAAGCGCTGCAGCAACGTCACCGCATCGGCGGCGAGCACCCCGGGGGTGACCGCGGCGTGGTGGTTGAGACGGGTCTCGGCAAAGAGATCGAGGACGCTGCCGCACGCGCCGGTCTTCGGATCCGCCGCGCCGTAGACCACCCGCGCGATCCTCGCGTGGAGCATCGCCCCCGCGCACATCGAGCACGGCTCCAGGGTCACGTAGAGCTCGCAGCCGCCGAGGCGATAGTTGCCGAGCCGCTGCGCCGCGTCGCGCATGGCGACGATCTCCGCATGCGCGGTGGGATCGTGCGCGGATATGGGATGGTTGTAGCCGCGGCCGACGATCTCGCCGTCCTTCACGACCACCGCGCCGACCGGCACCTCGCCGCACGCTTCGGCTTGCGCGGCAAGCTCGAGCGCGGCGCGCATGAACGGGGCGTCGTCGTCTATTCCCACTCGATGGTGGCGGGCGGCTTGCCTGAGATGTCGTACACGACGCGGTTGATCCCGCGCACTTCGTTGATGATGCGGTTGGAGACCTTGCCGAGCAGCGCGTGCGGGAGCTCGGCCCAGTGCGCGGTCATGAAGTCGGTGGTCTGCACCGCACGCAGCGCGACGACGTATTCGTAAGTGCGCCCGTCACCCATCACGCCCACCGACTTCACAGGAAGGAACACGGCGAAGGCCTGTGCGGTCTGCTCGTACCAACCCGCGGCCCGAAGCTCGTCGATGAAGATCGCGTCGGCCGAGCGCAGGAGATCCGCGTACTCGCGCTTCACTTCCCCGAGGATGCGCACCCCGAGGCCCGGACCCGGGAACGGATGGCGGAACACCATGTCGTGCGGCAGGCCGAGCGCCAGGCCCAGCTCGCGCACCTCGTCCTTGAAGAGCTCGCGCAACGGCTCGAGCAGCTTCAGGTGCAGCGTCTCTGGCAGTCCGCCGACGTTGTGATGCGACTTGATGTTCGTCGCCTTCTTGGTCTTGCCGCCCGCCGACTCGATCACGTCGGGATAGATCGTGCCCTGCGCGAGCCACTTCGCGTTCTCGATCCTGCCCGCTTCGCGCTGGAAGACTTCGACGAAGTGCTTGCCGATGATCTTGCGCTTGTGTTCCGGATCGGACACGCCTTTCAACGCGCCGTAGAACTCCTGCGACGCGTCGACGTGGATCACTTTCAGGTGCATGTGCTTGGCGAAAGTGTCCATGACCTGCTGCGCTTCGTTGAGCCGCAGCAGACCATGATCGACGAACACGCACGTCAACTGATCGCCGATCGCCTTGTGGATGAGCGCGGCCGCGACCGATGAATCGACGCCGCCCGAGAGCCCGAGGATCACTTCCTCTTTCCCGACCTGAGCGCGAATGCGCGCGACGGCTTCGGCGACGTAGTCGGGCATGTTCCAGTCGCCCTTGCAGCCGCAGATGTCGTAGACAAAACGCTGGAGCAGCGCCTTGCCCTGCAGCGTGTGCGTCACTTCGGGGTGGAACTGAACGCCGTAGAAGCGCCGTGCCTCGTCGGCCATGGCCGCGATCTCGCACGAGTCGCTCGACCCCATGAGCTTGAAGCCCGGCGGCATCTCGACGACCTTGTCGCCGTGGCTCATCCAGACTTTGAGCATGCCGTGTCCTTCCGGCGTGCGCAGGTCTTCGATGCCGTCGAGCAGTTTGGTGTGTCCGCGCGCGCGGATTTCGGCGTAGCCGTACTCGCGCACCTTGCCCGGCTCGACCTTGCCGCCGAGCTGATACGCCATGGTCTGCATGCCGTAGCAGATGCCGAGCACCGGCACGCCGAGCTCGAACACCGATTGCGGCGCGCGGTTGATCTCGTCCTCGTAGACCGAGGAAGGCCCCCCCGAAAGAACGATGCCGGCGGGCGCGAAGGACCTGACGAACTCGCTCGAGACGTCGCCGGGGTGGATCTCGCAGTAGACGCGAAGCTCGCGAACCCGGCGCGCGATGAGCTGCGTGTACTGCGCGCCGTAATCGAGGATGAGGATTTTCTGGTGCATTTTGCAGAGAGGAGAGAGACGAGAGGAGAGAGGAGAGAGGAGAAACTGCGCGGGTCACTCTCTCCTGTCTCCTCTCTCCTATCTCCTCTCTATTCAATCCTGTAGTTCGGCGCCTCCTTGGTGATCTGCACGTCGTGCACGTGCGATTCGCGAATGCCTGCGCTGGTGATCTCGACGAACTCGGCCTTGGTGCGCACTTCGTCGATGGTGCGGCAGCCCAGATAGCCCATGCTCGCGCGCACGCCGCCCATGAGCTGCTTGAGGAGCGGCACCAGCCCGCCTTTGTAAGGCACGCGGCCTTCGACGCCTTCGGGCACGAGCTTGTCGGTGTCGAGCTCGTCGGTCTCCTGGAAGTAGCGGTCGGCGGAGCCCTGCTGCATCGCCCCGAGCGAGCCCATGCCGCGATACGCCTTGTACGAGCGGCCCTGATACAGCTCGATCTCGCCGGGCGATTCCTCGGTGCCGCCGAAGAGGCTGCCGATCATGACCAGGTGCGCGCCGGCCGCAATCGCTTTGGAAATGTCGCCGGAGTAGCGGATGCCGCCGTCGGCGATGACCGGCACGTCGGCGCGCGCGAGCGCATCCGCGACGTTCGCGACCGCGCTGATCTGCGGCACGCCGACGCCCGCGACGATCCGCGTCGTGCAGATCGAGCCCGGCCCGATGCCGACCTTGACGCCGTCCGCGCCGTTGTCGACGAGCGCCTTGGCGGCGGCGGCGGTCGCGATGTTGCCGCCGATGACCTGGGTTTTCGGATGCGTGCGCTTGATCCAGCGCACGCGGTCGAGCACGCCCTGCGAGTGGCCGTGGGCGGTATCGACGACGATCACGTCGACGCCGGCTTCGAGCAGCGCCTCGACGCGCTCCTCGGTGCCTTCACCGACGCCGACGGCGGCGCCGACGCGCAGCCGGCCGAGGTCGTCCTTGGTGGAGAGCGGGTGCTCGGACGACTTCAGCACGTCCTTGACCGTGATCAGGCCCTTGAGCTCGAAGTCGCCGTTGACCACGAGCACGCGCTCGAGGCGGTGCTTGTGCATGAGCGCCAGCGCTTCATCGCGCGGCGCGCCCTCGCGCACCGTGACCAGCCGCTCGCGCGGGGTCATGATGTTGCGGATCGGCTGGTCGAGCTCGGTCTCGAACCGCAGGTCCCGGTTGGTGACGATCCCGACGACCTTGCCCGCGCTCGTGACCACGGGCAGCCCGGAGATCCGGTGCTGGCGGGTCAGGTGCAGCACGTCCCGCACCGTCATGCCCTCCGAAACCGTGATCGGTTCCTTCACGATGCCGCTCTCGAAGCGCTTGACCTTGGTGACCTCGGCCGCCTGGGCGCGCGGCGACATGTTCTTGTGGACGATGCCGATGCCGCCTTCCTGGGCGATGGCGATCGCGAGCCGCGATTCGGTGACCGTGTCCATGGCCGCCGAGGCGACCGGGATGTTCAGCGAGATGCCGCGGGTGATCCGGGTCTGGAGGTTGACTTCGCGCGGAAGGACGGCAGAGTGAGCGGGGACGAGCAGGACATCGTCGAAGGTCAGGGCTTTCTGCACCACACGCATGTTTCTATCCTTCGCAAAGGCGGCATTATACGCTCGGACCGGTAAACCGCCAATGAAATCAGACGTTAATGCACTGTCCCTGAGGGGCCGACTCATCATCGAGGAGACCGCAAGCACCATGAAAACGATCGTCGCAATCGCCCTGCTGGCGCTGTCGGCCGGCGCCTACGCCGGCCAGATCAACAAATGTGTAGACGCCGCCGGCAAGGTCGTCGGCTACGGCGATTGCCCGCCCGGTTCGCGCAGCGAGGCGAGCAACGTGAAGAGCGCCCCGCCCGCCGCCCCGGCGCCTGCGGCTAAGTCCGCCGCCGAAAAAGACGCCGAGTACCGCAAGCGCCAGCTCGAGAAAAAGGAAGCGGAGGAGAAATCGTCCAAGAAAGCCGAGGTCGCCGCGCAGAACGAGCGCGCGTGCGCCGACTCGCGGGCCTATCTCAAATCGCTGCAGGCGGGGAACCGCATCACCCGCAACGATCCCAAGACCGGCGAGCGCGTGTTCCTGCAGGACAACGAGTACGCCTCCGAGATCGCCCGCGTGCAGAAGAACATCGACGCGAACTGCCGCTAGCGTTTCGGCGGCGCTTGCGCTTCGGCGCGGCGGCGGCGCGCCTGCTTCGGATCGGCGATCAGCGGCCGGTAGATCTCCACGCGGTCGCCCGCGCCCAGCGGCGTATCGGCAGGGACGATGCGGCCGTAGATGCCGAGCTTCGCGTCTGCCGCGATCTCCGGAAAGCGCGCCGGCAGCCCCGAGCGCTCCACGGCGTCGGCAGCGCTCGCGCCGGGCGGCAGCGCGAGGCGCACGACGACCTGCTCGCCCGGCAGCGCATACACCACCTCGACCTCGAGCAGCGCGTCAGCCGCCATAGACCTTTTCGGCGCGCTGCACGAAAGCGTCGACCATCGTGTTCGCGATATAGCTGAACACCGGCCCCACCAGCTTCGCCAGCAGCCAGCTCGAGAATTCGTAATGCAGCCGGAACTGGATCCGGCACGCCTCGGGGGAAAGCTCGACGAAACGCCACTCGCCGTCGAGCACCTTGAACGGTCCTTCGACCAGCCGGATCGTCATCGACTGCGGGGGGTTCTTGGCGTTCTCGGTGGTGAAGCTGTGGGTGACGCCGTGATAGTTGATGTGGATCGTGGCACGCGTGCGCTGCTCGTCGCGGTGTAGCACGGTGGCGCCGTCGCACCAGGGAAGGAACTGAGGATACGTCTCGACCGCATCGACCAGCCCGAACATCTGCCGGGCCGAATGGCCGACGAGCACTGTTTTTTCTACGACCACTTCTTCTCCGTCGGGCCCGGGGCGTGCGAGTCACGCTAGAATGACGGCGCCACGGCAGCCTCCCATGAGTATCGTTCAAAACAAAAAAGCCTTCCACGACTATTTCATCGAGGAGCGCTTCGAAGCCGGCATCGTCCTCGAAGGCTGGGAAGCCAAGGCGATACGCGCCGGCCGCGTCCAGATCAAGGAAGCGTACGTCGTCATCAACAACGGCGAGATCTTCCTCATCGGCTCCCACATCACCCCGCTCGCCACCGCGTCGACGCACGTCCATCCCGACCCGACGCGCACCCGCAAGCTCCTGCTCAACGCGCGCGAGATCGACAAGCTCATCGGGGCGGTCGAGCGCGCCGGCTACACGCTGGTGCCGCTCGACATGCACTACGCCAAGGGCCGCATCAAGCTCGAAGTGGGGCTTGCGAAAGGCAAGAAGCAGCACGACAAGCGGGAAGCCGAGAAAGAGCGCGACTGGAAGCGCGAGCAGCAACGCCTCCTGCGCGCGCGCTGACGCCCTTTCGGGCTAAACTTTCAGCACGATCAGGGAACCACAGTGGCGAGCACCCAACCCGCGCGGCGCAGGAAAAGAAAGCGGCACCCGAATCTGCGCTTCGAGCAGGAAGCGGGGTGCGTCGTCTGCGGCGTCGACGAAGTGGGCTGTGCTCCGCTCGCAGGTCCGGTCGTTGCCGCCGCGGTGATCCTGCCCGAGTGGTCGTTGTCACGCAGGCTCGTGCGCATGATCAACGACAGCAAGATCGTGCCGCCGGACGTCCGCGAAAAAGTGGCCGCCGAGCTGCCCGAGTACTGCACGATCAGCTTCGGCGAAGCGAGTGTCGAGGAGATCGACACGCTCAACATCTACCACGCGCGCATGCTCGCCATGCACCGCGCGATCTCGGGACTTTCGGTCACGCCGGAGCTCGCGCTCATCGACGGCAACGCCAAGCCCAAAGACGTGACGTGCAGCGTACGCACGATCGTCGACGGCGACGCCAAGTGCCTGTCCATCGCTGCCGCGTCGATCGTCGCCAAGGTGAAGCGCGACACTTACATGCGCAAGCTGGCGCAGGAGTTCCCGGGCTACGGCTGGGAGACCAACGTCGGCTACGGCACGCGTGATCACCGTCAGGGCATGGCTAAGCTCGGCATCACGCCTCACCATCGCCGCAGCTTCGCGCCGGTGCGGCTGCACCTGGGGCTGCCGCTTTTTCCCGATCCCTCGATGCTGCCGGCGGTCGAGGACGAGATCTCCGAAGGTCAGTGGGACTAGCCGTCATTCCCGCGGGGGCGGGAATCCGTTTTGACCTTCAGTAAGTGATCAGGCTGTAAACCTCGCACGGCGCGAGCACGCGCCGCCCGTTGAGCGCCGCCAGCTCGATCACGAACGCGCACGCCTCCATCTTCGCGCCCATCTTCTGCAGCAGGTTGCAGCACGCGCGCGCGGTGCCGCCGGTGGCGAGCAGATCGTCGATCAACAGCACGCGCTGGCCCGAGCGCACGCCGTCGACGTGCATCTCGAGCGCGTCGGTCCCGTACTCGAGCTCGTATTGGTACGTATGCCTCTGGAACGGCAGCTTGCCCGGCTTTCTCACCGGGACGAATGCGGCCGCAAGCTCCAGCGCGAGCGGCGCGCCGAAGATGAATCCCCTCGCCTCGCGCGGCCACGACGGCGTCGATATGCCGCCCGCGGAAATGGTCCGCGAGCCGCCGCACCGTCTCGCGAAACGCCTCGGGTGACGCGACGAGCGGTGTGATGTCCCGGAAGAGAATGCCGGGCTTGGGAAAATCGGGGATATCGCGAATGAACGACTTCAGGTCCACTGCGCCTCCTTCGTTGTGCTTTTAAATAGCGGAGCGAGCGGGAGCGAGCCGAAGGGAAAGGAGGTCCAAGGAGGGAAACCGTAGGTTTCCCTCCTTGGCGTTACCCCATCTTTTAAGCGCGCCGAAGGCGCGCTTAAAAGATGGGGTGGCTGATGGGACTCGAACCCACGACAACCGGAATCACAATCCGGGACTCTACCAACTGAGCTACAGCCACCACTGAACCTGCGGAACTGCCTGACGCTCTCCTCGCAGCGGCTCGGGACGTGCGCGCTTCACACGCCCTTCACACGCTTTGGCGCGCCCGGCGGGACTCGAACCCACAACCCCCGGCTTAGAAGGCCGGTGCTCTATCCTGTTGAGCTACGGGCGCCTCTAGAACGGCGGCGAGGGCTCGCTTGAAACCTTGCGCGGGACGCCCTGCGAGAAGGCCCGTAATGATAATCGGCGCCCTCCTCACGGTCAATTGAAACCAATGTGCAAAAAGGCTGTCCGAGTTCGCTTGCTGCCCCAGTAGAATTCTGATATTAAAGCGCTCTTTTATTAACGAGACCCCTGTCCAATGCCCTCCGAACTCCATAAAGCCATACCCCCTTACAAGCCGAAGGGGAAAGAGGAATACATGAATGCGAGACAGCTCGCCTACTTCCGCAGCATGCTGGAAGAGATGAAGCGCGAGCTGTCGCAGGACATCGACCGCACCGTCCACACCATGCAGGACGAAGCGACGATCTTCGCCGACCCCAACGACCGCGCAAGCCAGGAAGCCGACATGTCCCTCGAGCTTCGCAACCGCGACCGCGAGCGCAAGCTGATCAAGAAGATCGACGAAACCATCCAGCACATCGACGCCGGCGAATACGGCTACTGCGAGTCGTGCGGAGTCGAGATCGGCCTGAAGCGACTCGAAGTGCGGCCGACCGCGACGCTGTGCATCGACTGCAAGACGCTCGACGAAATGAGGGAGCGGCAGGTCGCCAAGTAGGGCCGGGAGCCACGGAGGGCTCTCGCAACGGGTCTGAGAATAAAAAGAAAGGGGCAGCCGGCGGCTGCCCCTTTTGTTTTGGCTTGAGACCAAACCCGGGTCAGACCCCGATGAAACCGGGGTCAGACCCGCTTACTGCACCGGCTGCGGCTGGGGCTGCTGTTGCTGCTGGCCCTGCTGCTCGCCGCTCGCCGCCGCTTCCTGCGCCGCGGCCTTCATCGACAGCCGCAGGCGGCCTTTCTCGTCGGCCTCGAGCACTTTCACGCGCACCTGCTGGCCTTCCTTGAGATGGTCGGAGACGGCGTTGACGCGCTCGTTGGCGATCTGCGAGATGTGAAGCAGCCCGTCGCGTCCCGGCAGCACGCTGACGATCGCGCCGAAGTCGAGGAGCTTGAGCACCGTGCCTTCGTAGATCTTGCCCACTTCGACGTCCGCGGTGAGCTCTTCGATGCGGCGCTTGGCCGCCTCGCCGCCTTCCGCCGAGACGCACGCGATGGTGACCGAGCCGTCGTCCTGGATGTCGATCGTGGTGCCGGTCTCCTCGGTGATCGCGCGGATGACCGCCCCGCCCTTGCCGATGACGTCGCGGATCTTCTGCGGGTTGATCTTCATGGTGATCATGCGCGGCGCGAACGCGGAGAGCTCCGAGCGCGGGTGATCGACCGCCGCTTTCATCTTCTCGAGGATGTGCATGCGGCCTTCCTTCGCCTGCGTGAGCGCCGCGTGCATGATCTCTTTGGTGATGCCCTGGATCTTGATGTCCATCTGCAGGGCGGTCACGCCCTTCTCGGTGCCCGCGACCTTGAAGTCCATGTCGCCGAGGTGGTCCTCGTCGCCGAGGATGTCGGTCAGCACCGCGAAACGGTTGCCTTCCTTGATGAGACCCATCGCGATGCCCGCGACGTGCCCCTTGAGCGGCACGCCCGCGTCCATCAGCGCGAGGCAGCCGCCGCACACCGAAGCCATCGAGGACGAGCCGTTCGATTCGGTGATCTCGGAGACCACGCGCAGCGAGTAGGCGAACTCTTCGGGCGTGGGCAGCACCGCCAGCAGCGCGCGCTTGGCGAGCCGGCCGTGGCCGATCTCGCGGCGCTTCGGCGAGCCGACGCGGCCGGTTTCGCCGGTGGAATACGGCGGGAAGTTGTAGTGGAGCATGAAGCGATCGCGATACTCGCCCTGGAGCGCGTCGATGATCTGCTCGTCGCGTGAGGTGCCGAGCGTCGCGCTGACGATCGCCTGGGTCTCGCCGCGCGTGAAGAGCGCGGTGCCGTGGGCGCGCGGCAGCACGCCGGTGCGGATGGTGATCGGGCGCACGGTGCGCGTGTCGCGACCGTCGATGCGCGGCTCGCCGTCGAGGATCTGGTTACGGACGATCTTCGCTTCGAGGTTGCTGAACTCCGCTCCGATCGCGGTGAGCTGCTGCGGCGTCGCGTCCGCGCCCAGCTCGGTGACGATGCGGCTGCGGATCTCGTCGACACGGCGGGTGCGATCCTGCTTGCCGCGGAGCGTGTAGGCTTCGCGGAGCTCGTTCTCGCAGCTCTGCGCCATGCGCGCGATCATGGTTTCGTCCTTGGCGGGCGCGGTCCATTCCCACGCGTTCTTGCCGCCTTCTTCGGCGAGCTGGTGGATGAGCTCGATGACCGCCTGCATCTGCTCGTGGCCGAACACCACCGAGCCGAGCATCACGTCTTCCGGAAGCTCGTGCGCTTCCGACTCCACCATCAGCACCGCGGCCTGAGTGCCGGCGACGACGAGGTCGAGCTGCGAGGTCTGGAGCTCGGTCTTGGTCGGGTTGAGGATGTACTGTCCGTTGGCGTAGCCGACGCGCGCCGCGCCGATCGGGCCGTCGAACGGGATGCCGGCGACCGCGAGCGCGGCGGAGGCGCCCACCATCGCGGGAATGTCCGAATCGACTTCGGGATTCATCGACATCACGGTCGCGACGATCTGCACTTCGTTGTAGAAGCCTTCGGGGAACAGCGGGCGGATCGGGCGATCGATGAGGCGCGAGGTGAGGATCTCTTTCTCGGAAGGGCGTCCTTCGCGCTTGAAGAAGCCGCCGGGAATCTTGCCCGCGGCGTAGGTGCGCTCCTGATAGTCGACCGTCAGGGGGAACCAGTCCTGTCCGGGCTTGGGATCGCGCGCGCCGACGACGGTCACCAGCACCACCGTGTCGTCGTAATTGACCAGCACCGCGCCGCTGGCCTGTCGCGCGATCTCTCCGGTTTCGAGCGTGAGCTGTCGCCCACCCCAGTTCATCGTCTTGGTTATCCGAGTCATCGTGTCCTTATCACAAACAAAAAAGACCGCGCATCAGGCGGTCTTGGGTTGTAGGGTTCGAGCGGCGGTGAAGGCCGGGAGGACAATGCGCTGCGGCCGCGAAGCGCGGCCGGCGTTATTTGCGCGAAAGTCGATGCGCGGTGCGAGCCCGCCGGCCATAGCCACAGGGTTGCGCTTACTTGCGCAGTCCGAGCCGTTCGATCAGCGCTCTGTACTTGTCCGCGTTCGTCCGCTTGAGGTAATCCAGCATCTTGCGGCGGCGGCTCACCATGCGAAGCAATCCGCGGCGCGAGTGATGGTCCTTGACGTGAGTCTTGAAGTGCTCCGTCAGATCGGTGATACGCGCAGTCAAGAGCGCGATCTGGACCTCGGGGGAGCCAGTGTCGCCCTGTGCCCGCTGGTAGTCCTTCACCAGTTGGGCTTTCTGCGTAACGTTTACGGCCATTGAAATTCTCCGGTCTGTGTCTTCGGCTGCTGAAAAGTCGGCTATTTTACTCTGTAAGTGTCGGTCGGCTCAACAGATTTAGCTCGTTGCAAGGAGTCGCCGCGGCGCCAGCACCCCGGTCGTGGAGAGCTCGCACACGCCCAGAAACGCGCCGGCCGGCCCGTACGCGCGGACCAGGCCTGCGCCCGCCGCGAGGCCGCTCACGCTCTGCCCCAGACCGAGGCGGCGCGCCTGCCCGGCGTCCAGCGCCACCGCCGGCAGCTCGCGCACGAGCGTATCGGCCGGCAGCAGCGCGCCGGCGCGTTCGTCCGGCGGGACCGCCTCGAGCGCTTCCAGCGTCGTCGCGGCCTCGACCGAAAACGGCCCGACCGCGGTGCGGCGCAGGGCTGCAAGCGTCGCGCCGCAGCCGAGCGTCTCCCCGATGTCTTCCGCCAGCACGCGGATGTAGGTGCCCTTGCTGCACCAGACGCGGATGCGGGCGGTGTCGCCGGCAAAACTGTCCAGCTCGAGCGCGTGAATCGTGATCCGCCGCGGCTCGCGCACGATTTCGGTGCCTGCTCGGGCGTATTCGTAGAGCGGCTTGCCCTGGTGCTTCAGTGCGCTGTACATCGGCGGGACCTGGACGATCTCGCCCCGAAACCGTGCCAGCGCATTCAGGAGCCGCGGCTCGTCGAGGTCGACGGGTTTCGTCGAAACGACGTCCCCTTCGAGGTCCCCGGTCGTCGTCGTCACGCCGAACCGCACGTCGGCGACGTACGCCTTGTCGGCGTCGAGCAGCGAGTGCGCGAACTTGGTCGCCTCGCCGAAAGCGAGCGGCAGGAGCCCGGTCGCCATCGGATCGAGCGTCCCGGTGTGGCCGGCTTTGGCCGCGCCGAACAGGCGCTTGGCGCGGCTGACCGCACCCTGCGAGGTGATGCCGGGCGGCTTGTCGAGGAGGAGAACGCCGTCGAGCTTGCGCCGCTCCTTCTTGGCGCTCACTTAGTCCTAGGCTTGGGATCGCTCGCGACCGCCTCGTCGATGAGGCGCGAGAGCTTCATGCCGCGCTCGACCGAGGCGTCGTACTTGAAGTCGAGCGTGGGCACGGTGCGAAGCTGCATGCGTTGCGCGAGCTGAGTGCGCAGGAACCCGGCCGCGCGTTTCAGGCCCTGCGTCGTCTCGTCGACCTTGCTCGCGTCGCCGAGGATCGTGAAGAAGACCTTGGCGTGCGACTGGTCCTGGCTCACCTCGACGTCGGTGATCGTGATGAAGCCGCTCACGCGCGGGTCCTTGAGCCCGGTGCGGATCACCTCCGCGAGCTCGCGCTGGATCTGCTCGGCGATGCGCCGGGTGCGCGGATAGTCTTTCGGCATTACAGCGTGCGCGCGACCTCCACGACCTCGTACACCTCGAGCTGGTCGCCGACCTTCAGGTCGTTGTAGCCCTTCAACCCCAGGCCGCACTCGAAGCCCGCCTTGACCTCGCGCACGTCGTCCTTGAAGCGCTTGAGCGAATCGAGCTCGCCGTCGTGGATGACCACGTTCTCGCGCAGCAGGCGGATCTTCGCCCCGCGCTTGATGAGGCCTTCGGTGACGTAGCAGCCGGCCACCGTGCCGACCTTGGAGATCTTGAACACCTGGCGGATCTCGACGAGGCCGAGCGTGTTCTCCTTGCGCTCCGGCGCGAGCATGCCGGACAGCGCCGCTTTCACCTCATCCACCGCTTCGTAGATGATGTTGTAGTAGCGGATGTCCACACCGGCCGACTCGGCGAGCTTCCTCGCCGCGGCGTCGGCGCGCGTGTTGAAGCCGATCACCACCGCCTTCGACGCGAGCGCGAGGTTGATGTCGGACTCGGTGATACCGCCCACGGCCGAGTGAACGATGTTCACTTTCACCTCGTCGGTCGAGAGCTTGCCGAGCGCGTGGGCGAGACCTTCGTACGAGCCCTGCACGTCCGCCTTGATGATCAGCGTCAGCGTGCGCTTCTCGCCTTCGCCCATCTGCTCGAACATGTTCTCGAGCTTCGCCGATTGCTGCTTGGCGAGCTTGACGTCGCGATACTTGCCCTGGCGGAAGAGCGCGATCTCGCGCGCCTTGCGCTCGTCGCCGAGCGCGATCACTTCCGCGCCCGCCGCGGGCACGTCGGAGAGACCGAGCACCTCGACCGGGATCGAAGGACCGCCCGAGTCGATGGTCTTGCCGTTCTCGTCGAGCAGCGCGCGCACGCGGCCGAACACCGCGCCCGCCAGCAGCACGTCGCCGCGCTTGAGCGTGCCCGACTGAACGAGCACGGTCGCGACCGGGCCGCGTCCCTTGTCGAGGCGCGATTCGATGACGATCCCTTTCGCGAACGCTTCCTTCGGCGCCTGGAGCTCCAGCACTTCGGCCTGGAGCAGCACGCGCTCGAGCAGGTTGTCGATGCCCTGTCCGGTCTTCGCCGAGACCTGGACGAACTGGGTGTCGCCGCCCCACTCTTCGGGAACGACTTCGCGCGACGCGAGCTCCTGCATGACGCGCTCGGGGTTCGCTTCGGGCTTGTCGATCTTGTTCAGCGCGACCACGATCGGCACGTTGCCGGCCTTGGCGTGGGCGATCGCTTCCTCGGTCTGCGGCATCACGCCGTCGTCGGCGGCCACCACCAGGATGACCATGTCGGTCACTTTCGCGCCGCGCGCACGCATCGCGGTGAACGCTTCGTGGCCCGGCGTATCGAGGAAGGTGATCATGCCGCGCGGCGTGTTCACGTGGTACGCGCCGATGTGCTGCGTGATACCGCCTGCTTCACCGCTCGCCACTTTAGTGGTGCGAATGAAGTCGAGCAGCGAAGTCTTGCCGTGGTCGACGTGACCCATGACGGTCACGACCGGCGCGCGCGGCTCGAGCTTGAGCTCGCCGTGTGCGACGTTCTCTTCGGCAAGGAAAGCATCGGGATCGTCGAGCTTGGCGCGGACCGCCTTGTGGCCCATCTCCTCGACGACGATCATCGCGGTGTCCTGGTCGAGGACCTGGTTGATCGTGACCATGCTGCCGAGCTTCATCATCTGCTTGATGACCTCGGCCGCCTTGACGCTCATCTTGTGGGCGAGGTCGGCGACGGTGATCGTCTCGGGAACGACGATGTCCTTGGTGATCGGCTCGGTCGGCGCGGCAAACCCGTGGGCCTGATCGCCGTCCTCGTGCGCACCGTGACGTCCGCCGCCGCGGCGTGCGCGCCAGCCCGACTGCCCGCCGGAATCGCCGCGCGTCTTGATCTGGCGGCGCTTGGCCGCCTCGTCGCGCCAGACCACCTGCTTGGCGGGCTTGGCGACTTTCTTCTTGTCCTTGTCGGCGGGCTTGGCGGTCGGCTTGTGCAGCGTGCCTTCGACCTTCGCTTCGGGCTGGGCGCCGGGCGCTGCAGCAACCGCCGTCGCGGCGGGCGCGGCTTCCGGCGCGGCCGGCGCGGCTTCGGGCGCGGGCGCAGCGGTCTTCGCTTCCGCCGCCGCCTTCGCCGCTTCTTCGGCGGCCTGCGCTTCGGCTATGGCTTCCTGCTTGCGGCGCTCGGCCTCGGCCTTGCGCTCGATGTCCGCCGCCTGGCGCGCGGCGAGCTCGGCGTGCTGCTTCGCTTCTGCTTCGCGCTTGGCGACCTGCTCGGCGTCGAGCACGACTTTGGGCTGTTCGACCGGCGCCTCGGGCTCGACCGCGTCGCGTTTGACGAGCACGCGCTTCTTGCGGACTTCGACCTGGATCGTCCGCGACTTGCCGGTGCTGTCGGACTTCTTGATCTCGGTCGTCTGCTTGCGCGTGAGCGTGATCTTCTGCTTCGACTCCTTCGCGCCGTGCTTCTGGCGCATGTAGTCGAGGAGCTGGGTCTTGTCTTTCTCGGTGAGCGCAGTGTCGGCGGTCAGCGCGCGAGCGACGCCCGCAGCCTGAAGCTGCTCGATCAGCAGCGCGGGCGGCAGCCCGAGCTCTTTAGCGAATTCCGTTACGTTGATTTGCGCCATCTAGTCTGTATGTACCCCGATATCTCTATTCGTCTATGTAGCGCCGCCAGGGCGCGTCGTAGCCCTTTACGCGTTGTTTTCCGCGAACCACGGCGCGCGCGCCGACATGATCAGCGTCTTTGCACGATCGGCGTCGAGGCCGGTCAGCTCCACGAGATCGTCGGTGCCGAAATCGGCGAGGTCTTCCTGCGTGCCGACGCCCTTCGAGGCAAGCAGTCGCGCGGTATCGTTGTCCATGCCTTCGACCTTCATCAGGTCCTCGATGTCGTGCTCGACTTTTTCTTCCGAGGCGATCGCCTGCGTGAGCAGGGCGTTGCGCGCGCGGCTGCGCAACTCGTTCACGGTCGCCTCGTCGAACGCCTCGATCTCGAGCATCTCGTTGAGCGGCACGTAAGCCACCTCCTCGAGCGTGGAGAAGCCTTCTTCCACCAGGATGCCCGCGACTTCCTCGTCGACGTCGAGCTTGTCCATGAAGATCGAGCGGATGCGGGTCGTCTCTTCCTCGCTCTTCTTCTCCGACTCCTCGAGCGTCATGATGTTGAGCTCCCAGCCGGTGAGCTCGGCGGCGAGACGCACGTTCTGGCCGTTACGGCCGATCGCCTGCGCGAGGTTCTCTTCCTCGACGACGATATCCATGCTGTGCTTCTCTTCGTCGACGGTGATGCGGCTCACTTCGGCCGGCGCCAGCGCGTTGATCACGAACTGCGCCGGGTCCTGGTTCCACAGCACGATGTCCACGCGCTCGCCGGCGAGTTCCGACGTCACCGCCTGCACGCGCGAGCCGCGCATGCCGACGCAGGTGCCGATCGGGTCGATGCGCGCGTCCTTCGAGTGCACGGCGATCTTCGCGCGCGAGCCCGGGTCGCGGGCGGCGGCCTTGATCTCGAGCAGGCCGTCTTCCAGCTCCGGCACTTCGAGCTCGAAGAGCTTCACGATGAAATCGGGCTGGGTGCGCGACAGGATCAACTGCGGACCGCGCGCCTGACGGTCGATCTTCCAGATCAGCGCGCGCACGCGGTCTCCGACGCGCAGGTTCTCCTTGGGGATCATCTGGTCGCGCGGCAGCACCGATTCCAGGCGGCCGGATTCGATCAGCGCGTTGCCGCGCTCCATGCGCTTGATGACGCCGGTGACCAGCGACTCCTTGCGCGCGAGAAAGTCGTTGAGGATCTGCTCGCGCTCGGCGTCGCGGATCTTCTGCAGGATGACCTGCTTGGCGGTCTGCGCGCCGATGCGGCCGACCTCGAAGCCTTCGAGCGGCTGCTCGATGTATTCGCCCATCTGGGCGTCGGCTTTTTCCTCGAGCGCTTCGCGCAGCATGTACTGGCGCGACGGCACCTCGAACTCTTCGTCCGGAACGATGAGCCAGCGGCGGAAGAACGAGAAATCACCGCTCACGCGGTCGACGTGGGCGCGGATGTCGACATCTTCGGTGAAGCGCTTCTTGGAAGCCGACGCGAGCGCGAGCTCCAGCGCACCGAAAACGGTGTCTTTCTCGACGTTTTTCTCGCGGGCCAGCGCATCCACGAGTAACAATATTTCCCGGCTCATCACGGCTCCTAAGTTCTCAAATTGCAGGCACCAGGCGCGCCTTGTCGAGGTTCGCGAGATCGAGCTCGACGACCTTCCCGTCCACTTCGATCTCGACCTTCCCGGCGTGCGTCTCCCGCAACACCCCTACGAAATTCCTTTGCCCTTCGACCGGCACGCGCACCTTGATGCGCGCCTTCTGGCCGGCGAAACGCACGAAATCCTGTTCCTTTTTCAACGCACGGTCGAGACCCGGCGAGGAGATCTCGAGCCGGTCGTAATCGATGTCCTCGACCGCGAAAAGGCGGCTCAGATGATTGCTGACGGCCGCGCAGTCATCGACGTTGATGCCTTCGGGCTTGTCGATGAAGACGCGCAAGAGCTTGCCCTTGCCCGAGCGCTCGAAATCGACGAGCTCGTAGCCCATGCCATGGAGCGTCGATTCCAGTAGTCGAGCAAGGTCCGTCGCCATCAGTGCAAATTTTTCCGCGCTACAAACAAAAAATGGGCTCACAGCCCATCGTTTCCACAGAGCATTGAAGTGTAACAGGAAAATCGATAGGAGAGAAGAGATAGGAGAGAGGAGAACGGTATCGCGAGCCCCTGCAATGGCCGCTGTTGCCGCACTGCGGGCGGCGTGCGCGCCCTTGACTCTCCCATCTCCTCCCTCCTTTTTCCTCTCCGGCGCTTGCGAAGCACCCCAACCTGTATATACTTACAGGAAAAGGAGCCCGCCCCCATGGACACGCTGACCCCACGCCAGGCCCAGATCCTCAAGCTGATCGAGGAATACACCGAGCAGTCGGGCTATCCGCCCACGCGCAGCGAGATCTGCGAGGCCATGGGCTTCAAGTCGCCCAATGCCGCCGAGGAGCACCTCCGGGCGCTCGCGCGCAAAGGCGTGATCGACATGATCCCCGGCGCCTCCCGCGGCATCCGGCTCAAGCACGAGCCCGGGCTGCCGGTCATCGGCCGCGTCGCCGCCGGCTCGCCCATCCTCGCGGCCGAGCACATCGAAGGCCGTTACCAGCTCGATTCGTCGCTGTTCAACCCCTCGGCCGATTACCTGCTCAAGGTCCGGGGCTTAAGCATGCGCGACGCCGGCATCCTCGACGGCGACCTGCTGGCCGTGCACAAGACCATCGATTTCCGCTCCGGCCAGATCGTCGTCGCCCGCATCGAAGACGAGGTCACGGTCAAGCGCATCCGCCGCAACCGCTCGTTCGTCGAGCTCATTCCCGAGAACCCCGATTTCGAGACCCGCGTCGTCGATCCGCGGCGCGACCATCTCACGATCGAAGGCATCGCGGTCGGCGTCATCCGCAACGGCCGGAGCCTGTAAATGGGATCACTGGACGCAGTTCTCAACCACCCTGCCGTCTGGCGCGGCAGCGAATGCGCGCGCGTCGCGCCCGGTGTCTCGACCGGTTTCGCCGAGCTCGACGCCCACCTCCCCGGCAGCGGCTGGCCGATCGGCGCGATCACCGAGATCTATGCGGAACGTCCCGGCGTCGGCGAAGTGAAGCTCACGGTGCCCGCGGCCGCGAAGCTCACGCAGGCCGGACGCTGGGTGACGGTCATCGCGCCGCCGCACGTGCCGTACGCGCCGGCGCTCGCCGAGCACGGCGTCGCGCTCGAGCGCCTGCTGCTGATCAAACCCGGCGCGGCCGAGGACAATCTCTGGGCGGGCGAGCAGGCTTTGCGCGCGTCGTGCTGCGGCGCCGTGCTGCTGTGGCAGGACCACGTCCACGAGCGCGCGCTGCGCAGGCTTCAGCTCGCCGCGGAGGCCGCGTCGACTTCGCTCATCCTCTTTCGCTCGGCGCGCGTCGCGCCCGCCTCGCCTGCCGCGCTGCGGCTGCACGTCTCGCGTGCCGAAGGCCGCACCGTCGTGCGCATATTGAAGCGCCGCGGCGGCGGGCTGCCGCCGCCGGTCGTGCTCGACCTGCACGCTTTTACCGGCCGGCCGCTGTCGAGGCTGAAGCGCCCGCTGCCGCCGCGCGTCGTGCGGCAGCCGCTGCAAGCCGCGCTGGCCTGATCGATCGTCGTCACGCCGCTTCGGAACGTGAGCGATGCTGTGGCTCGCGCTGCACTTCCCTTCCCTGCCCCTGCAGGTCTACACGCGCGCCATACGTAACGCCGGCGGCGCCGCGCCGCTCGCGGTCGTCGGCACGCAGGGCTCGCAGTCGTTCATCGTCGGCTGCAATGACGCGGCGAGAAGACGCGGCGTAAAAGCCGGGATGCCGCCCGCCGCGGCGTCCGCGCTCGCGTGCGATCTTCGGCTCGTGCCGCGAGACTTCGCCGCCGAAGAAACCACGCTCGAGCGCATCGCTGCGTGGGCGATCCAGTTCACGCCCGCGGTGCACATCGCACCGCCGTGCACGTTGCTGCTCGAGATCGCGGGGTCGCTGACGCTGTTCGGCGGATTGAAAGCGCTGTGGAACATCGCTGCCGAGGGCTTGCGCGCCCTCGGGTACACCGCGCGCATCGCGTGCGCGCCCACGCCGCTCGCGGCGCAGTGGTTCGCACGCGCGGGCCTCCCGGTGCATCTGCGTCATGCCGACGCACTGCGTGTGAGCCTGCCCAGTCTTCCCGTCGACGCGATGGACCTCGCAGCGGATGCGCTCGCGCTCTTACAGAACGTCGGGGCGAAGACCGTCGGTGACGTCATCGCGCTGCCGCGCGACGGCATCGCGCGCCGGCTCGGCCAGCGCGTGCTCGACGATCTCGACCGCGCATACGGCGCATTGCCCGACCCGCGCACGTACCACACGCCGCCTTCGGTCTTCAAGGCCGAGCAGCCGCTGCCTGCGCCCGCGCACGACGCGGGCATGCTGCTCTTCGCGGCGCGGCGCATGCTCGTCGAGCTGTGCGGCTATCTCACCGCGACTGCGAGCGGCGCGCAGCGGCTCACGTTTTCTTTCGAGCACCACAAGCGCGAGCCGACGCGCGTCACGCTCTCGCTGGTCGCGGCGACGCGCGACGCCGAGCACCTGACGAACGTGCTGCGCGAGCGCCTCGAGCGCACCGAGCTCGCCGCGCCCGCGACCGCGATTCAGCTTTCGAGCGAGATCCTGCTGCCGCTCGCCTCGAGCAATCTCTCGCTCATTCCCGACGCCGGACAGAACGAGGAAGCCGCCGCACACCTCATCGAGAAGCTTCGCGCACGCCTCGGCGACGACGCGGTGCTGGGACTCACGCGCCACGCCGACCACCGGCCCGAACGCGCGTGGCGCTATACCGAACCCGGCAGCCGCGACGCCAAGCTCGGCGACATCCGTTCGCGGCCGCTGTGGCTGCTCGCGCAACCTCGGCCTTTGAGCGAGATCGACAATGCGCCGTGCTACGAAGGCCGGCTCTCGCTCCTCGCGGGCCCCGAGCGCATCGAATCGGGGTGGTGGGACGGTAACGACGTCATGCGCGATTACTTCGTCGCGGCGAATCCTGTCGAAGCGATGCTGTGGATCTATCGCGAGCACGGCAAAGCCGGCCGCTGGTTCCTCCATGGTTTTTTTGCGTGAACGATTCGCAAGCCGGCTCGCTCCCAGCCTACGCGGAGCTGCACTGCCTCACCAACTTCTCGTTCCTGCGGGGTGCCTCGAGCGCCGAGGAGCTCGTCGCCCGCGCGCACGCGCTGGACTACAGAGCGCTTGCGATCACCGATGAGTGCTCGGTGGCAGGCGTAGTGCGTGCGCATGTCGCGGTGAAAGAGCTCACGGCAAAGAAGCTCCCGACGAACGAGTCGAAGAAACACAAGCTGAAGCTGATCGTCGGCACCGAGATCACGCTCACGAACAACCTGAAGCTGGTTTTGCTCGCGACCGATCGCAAAGGCTACGGCAGGATGTGTGCGCTGATCACCCTCGCGCGTACGCGCACACCCAAAGGGCAATATCGCCTCGAACCCGAAGATCTGGACGACGGTATCCCGGGATGTCTCGCGCTGCTCGTACCCGGCGCCGAGCCGAGCATCGATCATGCGAGGTTCGTCGCCCACCGCTTCGCCGGGCGTGCGTGGATCGCTGCCGAGCTCTGCTATGGATCGAACGACGGAGCGCGGCTGCGCAGCCTGCGCGAGCTCGGTAAACAGAGCGGCCTTGCGGTCGTCGCAGCCGGCGACGTCCATATGCACGTGCGCTCCCGGCGCCCGCTGCAGGACGTCCTGACGGCGATCCGGCTCGGTGTAACCGTCGATAAAGCCGGCGAAGCGCTGCATCCGAATGCCGAACGCCACTTGCGGCGCTTGTCGCATATCGCCAAGAAATATCCCGAAGACGATCTCCTGGCAGAAACGATTCGTATTGCGGAGCGCTGCCGGTTCGATCTCGGCGAGCTCAAATACGAATATCCCGCCGAGCTGGTTCCCGAAGGGCATACCGCATCGAGCTATCTGCGAGAGCTCACCGAAGCGGGTCTGCAGCATCGCTTTCCGGACGGTCCTACACCGGAGATCAAGGCGCTCGTCGAGCGCGAGCTCGCGCTGATCGAGGATCTCAAGTACGAGCATTTCTTTCTGACCGTGCACGACATCGCGCGCGAGGCGAGAGCCCGGAACATCCTGTATCAGGGCCGTGGATCCGCTGCGAATTCTGCGGTGTGTTACTGCCTGCGCATCACCGCGATCGATCCGGCGAGACAGCACGGCCTCTTCGAGCGCTTTCTTTCCCGCGAGCGTGACGAACCACCCGACATCGACGTCGACTTCGAGCACCAGCGGCGCGAAGAGATCATCCAGTACGTCTACGACAAGTACGGACGCCATCGCGCAGCGATCGCGGCGACCGTGATCTGCTACAGGCCGCGCAGCGCGTTACGCGACGTCGGGAAGGCGCTCGGCCTCGACACGGCACAGATCGCCGCGCTGACGCGGTCGATGGCATGGTGGGATAACCGCAGTGCGATTCCGATGCGGTTGCGCGAGGCGGGCTTCGATCCCGACAGCCTCGTCGTGCAGCATCTGGTAGAGCTGGTGACCACGCTCATCGGATTTCCGCGCCATCTGTCGCAGCACGTCGGCGGCTTCGTGATCTCGCGCGGACCGCTCGCGGAGCTCGTGCCGGTCGAGAACGCGGCAATGGCCGAGCGCAGCGTGATCCAGTGGGACAAGGACGACCTCGAAGCGCTCGGCTTATTGAAGGTCGACGTGCTCGCGCTCGGCATGCTGTCGGTGATCCGCCGCGCGCTCGAATTCATCGCGCCCGATCGCCCTCCGGCCGACACGATGCCCGAGATCGTCGATCGCGCCGACGATCCGAAGGTCTTCGAGATGATCCGGCACGCCGACACGATCGGCGTGTTCCAGATCGAATCGCGCGCCCAGATGTCGATGCTGCCGCGGCTCAAGCCCGTGGAGTTCTACGACCTCGTGATCGAGATCGCGATCGTGCGGCCCGGCCCGATACAGGGCGGCATGGTGCATCCGTACCTCAAGAGGAAGCAGGGCCTGGAGCCGGTGACCTATCCGTCCGAAGCGGTGAAGAAAGTGCTCGAGCGCACGCTCGGCGTGCCGATCTTCCAGGAGCAGGTGATGCAGCTCGCGATGGTCGCCGCCGGCTTCACGGCGGGAGAAGCCGATCAGCTTCGGCGTGCGATGGCGGCATGGAAGCGCAAAGGCGGCCTGGAGCCCTTCGAGCAGAAGCTGCGCACCGGCATGACCGAAAGGGGCTACAGCGAAGAGTTCGCGGCAAACATCTTTCGCCAGATCTGCGGCTTCGGCGAATACGGCTTCCCCGAATCGCACTCGGCGAGCTTCGCGCTGCTCGCGTACGTCTCGGCGTGGATCAAGTATTACGAGCCCGCAGCTTTCCTCGCCGCGCTGCTCAACAGCCAGCCGATGGGTTTCTACTCGCCTTCGGTGCTGGTGCAGGACGCGCAGCGCCACGGCGTCGAAGTGCGGGCGGTCGATGTCACTCAAAGCGATTTCGACTGCGCGCTCGAAAAAGGAAAGGAGGTCTCGGAGGAAAACCCTGGTTTTCCTCCGAGGCGTTCACCGGGTGCGCGACCATCCGCAGTCCGATTAGGACTGCGGATGGTCAAAGGGCTTCGCGCCGAAGGCGCGAAGCGCATCGAAGCCGCTCGAGGGGAACGGCCGTTCAGCGACGTGCAGGACCTCGCCCGCCGCGCCGCGCTCAATCGCCGCGACCTCGCCAACCTCGCCCAGGCCGGCGCGCTGCAGCGCCTCGCGGGCCACCGGCGCAACGCGCACTGGCTGGTCGCGGGCGCCGGTGCGATGCCCGAGCTGCTGGCGAATGCGCCGGTGCAGGAGACGCTGCCTTTCCTCGAAGCGCCGAAGGAAGCCGAGGAGATCGTCGCCGATTACCGCAGCCTCGGTCTCACGCTCGGCCGCCATCCGCTCGCGCTGCTGCGCAAGCGATTCACACGCATGCGGCTGTCGACCGCGAAGGAATTAAGAGCGATGAAGAACGGCAAGCCCGTTCGCACCGCCGGCATCGTCACGTGCCGCCAGCGGCCGGGCACTGCGCAGGGCGTTGTCTTCGTGACGATCGAGGACGAGACCGGCTACACCAACGTCGTGGTGTGGAACGACCTCGTGGAAAGACAGAGGAAAGAGCTCTTGAGCTCGCGCCTGCTCGGCGTCGAAGGCTACATGCAGATCGAAGGCGAGGTGGTGCACCTCGTGGCGCGCAGGCTGGTGGATCACAGCGCGCTGCTGGGGCGCCTCCTCACCGAGTCTCGGGATTTTCACTGAAGCAAGGCAAAAGCATATACCGCGAAGGACGCAAAGGACGCGAAGGAAAACCAAATCAAAAAACGGAATCACAAACGACGCATATCCAACGAATGCGCTATTGCGAGGAGTTCGCTCCCGAATCGCCTTCCTTTGCGTCCTTTGCGTCCTTTGCGGTTAAAACGCCCTTAGTCGTCCCGGATGTCCTGCCCCGGGAAGAGCTCCTCGGTGAAGCCGAAGTTGCGCAGGTCCTGTATGCGCATCGGATAGAGCACGCCCATCAGGTGATCGACCTCGTGCTGCACCACGCGCGCATGGAAGTCGCTCACGGTGCGGTCGATCGGCTGGCCGAACGGGTCGAAGCCCCGGTAGCGCAGGCGCTTGTGGCGCGGCACCAGGCCGCGCATGCCGGGCACCGAGAGACAGCCTTCCCACCCCTCTTCCATCTCGTCGTCGACCGCTTCGAGCTGCGGGTTGACGAGGACGGTGTACGGCACGACCTCGGCGTCGGGATAGCGCGGATTCTGTTCCACGCCGAAGATGACGACCTGCAGCCCCACGCCGATCTGCGGCGCGGCGAGGCCCGCACCGTTGAGCGCCTTCATCGTGTCCTGCATGTCTTCGATGAGCGCGTGGAGCTCGGGCGTGTCGTACGCCTCCACGCTCTTCGAGACTTCGAAGAGCCGCGGGTCGCCCATGCGCAACACCGGCTTAATCGCCATCGAGCGTCACCAGCGAATCGAGAATCTTGTGCACCCGCGACAGCGCCTCGCGCGAGACCGCGTTGATGTCGGCCATGCGTATGCCCTCGGCGCTGTCTTCGCGCCCTGCGGCGTAGTTCACCACCACCGCGATCGCGGCATAGCAGAGGCCGAGCTCGCGCGCGAGCGCCGCTTCGGGCATCCCTGTCATTCCGACCATGTCCGCGCCGTCGCGTTCCAGGCGGTTGATCTCGGCCGCGGACTCGAGGCGCGGGCCCTGGGTCGCGGCATACGTGCCGCCCTGCAAGATCGACTCACCCGCCTCTGCGGCGGCGCGCGCGAGCCGCTCGCGCAGAGGCTCGCAATACGGGTGCGTGAAATCGACGTGCACCACGCTGCGGTCGTTGCCTTCGAAATAGGTGTGGCAGCGCCCGTGGGTGTAATCGACGATCTGGTCCGGAATCGCCAGGACCCCGGGTCCCATGTCGCGCCGTATGCCGCCGACCGAGGCGACCGCGACGACGTACTTCACCTTCGCCTGCGCGAGCGCCCACATGTTCGCGCGATAGTTGACCTTGTGCGGCGGAATGGTATGGCCGTAGCCGTGGCGCGCGAGGAAAGCGACTTCCTGGCCGCGGATGGTCCCGTAGGTGATCGCGCCCGACGGATCGCCGTACGGCGTCCGGACGATCTCCCTTCTGACGACTTCCAGATTCGCGAGCTGCGTGAGTCCGCTGCCGCCGATGATCGCAAGCATATTCAGTGAAACGTGAGTGAAAAGTGAAAAGTGCTCATCGTGGTTTGCATCTACGTTTCACGTTTCACATTTCACGTTTCACGCATGGCGTAGATCGCCGGGAGATTGCGCCACGCGCTGTAGACGTCCATGCCGAAGCCGAAGACGTAGCGGTTGGGCACGGTGAGGCCCACGAAGTCAGCCGCGATCGGCTTGGCGCGGCCGGTGTCCTTCTGGCAGAAGACCGCACTGAAAAATTCCTTCACGCCGGCCTCGAGCAGGTTCTTGCGGATCGCCGCGAGCGTATGGCCTTCGTCGAGGATGTCGTCGAGCACGAGCACCGTGCGGCCTTCGACCGCCGTGCCGGGGCTCACCTTCCACGTGATCTCGCCGCCGGTGGTCTTGCCGCCGTAGCGCGTCACGTCGAGGTAATCGAAGTGCAGCGGGAAGCGCAGCTGCGGCAGGAGCTGGCCGGCGAAGATGACGCTGCCGCGCATCACGCCGAGCACGAGCGGCTCGCTCTTCGAGAGGAGCGACGTGATCTCGCGCGCCATGCGCGCGACTTCGGCCGCGACGCACTCGGCCGAGCAGATCTCGTCTGCGCTCTCGAGGATCTTCCAGGCTTCTTCGGAGGTCGCTTTCACTAGTCGGGAATGGTACAGCCCATCGACTTCAAATAGGTGCGGAACTCCGATCCGATCTCGGGATGCTTCACCGCGAAGGAGAGGTTCGCCTTGAGGTAATCGAGCTTGCTGCCGCAATCGTAGCGCACGCCCTCGAACTCGTAGGCGAACACGTCCTCGTCGGCGAGCAGCGCCTGGATCGCGTCGGTGAGCTGGATCTCGCCGCCCGTGCCTGGGGTCTGGTGAGTCAGGTGGTGGAAGATGCGCGGCGTGAGGATGTAGCGGCCCACGACGCCGAGCGTCGAAGGCGCCTTGGCGGGCTCGGGCTTTTCCACGATCCCCTGGATGCGGTGCGGCGACTTCGACTCGCCGTCGGTGCGCACGATCCCGTAACGCTTGGTTTCCTCGCGCCCGACGTTCTGCACCGCGAGGATGGAGCGTCCGACGCGGCCGTAGAGCGAGGCCATCTGGGAGAGCACCGGCGTCTGCGCGTCGATCAGGTCGTCCGCGAGCACCACCGCGAAAGGCTCGTCGCCGACGACCGGATAGGCGCACAGCACCGCGTGACCGAGCCCCAGCGCCTGCGGCTGGCGCACGTACACGCAGCTGACGTTCTTCGGGATGATGTCCTGCACCGCGCGCAACAGGTCTTCCTTGCCGCGCGCCGAGAGCTCGGTCTCGAGCTCGGTCGCCTTGTCGAAGTGGTCCTCGATCGCGCGCTTGCCCCGGCCGGTGATGAAGATCATCTCGGTCATGCCCGCGGCGACGGCTTCCTCCACGGCATACTGGATGAGCGGCTTGTCGACGACCGGCATCATCTCCTTGGCGCTCGCCTTGGTCGCCGGCAGGAAGCGCGTGCCCATGCCCGCGACCGGAAATACCGCTTTGGTAACTTTGTTCATCGGAGGCTCTTGGTCAGTAATCGCTGTTGAGGCGCGAAATCACGAGGCGAGCAAGTTTAGCAAGTCCTGTTCCTCCAGCACCGTGACGCCGAGCGCTTGCGCCTTGTCGAGCTTGCTGCCGGCTTCGGCGCCCGCCACGACGTAATCGGTCTTCTTCGAGACGCTGCCGGTCACGCGTCCGCCTTCGGCCTGTATGCGTTCGGTAGCTTCCTCGCGCGTGAGCGTAGGCAGCGTGCCGGTGAGCACGAAGGTCTTGCCGGTGAGCTTGCCGATGCGCTTGGTCTCGACCGGCACCGGAGGAGGCGCGACGCCCGCGTCGAGCAGCGCGCCGATCACTTCACGGTTGTGCGCCTGCCCGAGGAAGTTCGCGACGCTTTGCATGATCTCGGGCCCGACGCCGGGCAGGATCGCATCGAGCAGCGGCTCGCCCTTGTTGCGACGGCGCGTGTTCTCCTTCTGCACCGTGTCTTTTTCGCTGATCAGCACCGGCCAGTCCGCCGCGAGCAGCGCCTCGATCGAGCCGAAGTGCTGCGCGAGGATCTTCGCGACTTCCTCGCCGACGTGATGCATGCCGAGCGCGTAGACGAAGCGCGCCAGCGTGCGCGATTTGCTGCCTTCGATGGCGGCGACGACGTTGGCTGCGGACTTCTCGCCCATGCGCTCGAGCCCCGCCAGCGTCTCGGCGTCGAGCTTGTAGAGGTCGGCGGGCGTGTGCACGAGCCCGCTTTCGACGAGCTGGTCGACGAGCTTCTCGCCCAGGCCTTCGATGTCCATCGCGCGGCGCGACGCGAAGTGGATCACCGCCTGCTTGCGCTGCGCGCCGCAGAACAGTCCGCCGGTGCAGCGGAAGACCGCTTCGCTCTCGATGCGCTCGACCTTCGAGCCGCAGATCGGACAGGTCTGCGGCATGTCCCACTGTGCAAGCTCGCCCTCGCGCTTGTCGAAGACGACGCGCGCGACCTCGGGAATGACGTCGCCCGCGCGCCTCACGACGACGGTGTCGCCGACCCGCACGTCTTTCGCGCGGATCTGGTCGAGGTTGTGCAGCGTCGCGTTGCTCACGGTCACGCCGCCGACGAACACCGGCTCGAGCTTGGCGACCGGCGTCAGCGCGCCGGTGCGCCCCACCTGCACGTCGATCGCGAGCACCGTGCTGGTCGCCTCCTCCGCGGGGTACTTGTGGGCGAGCGCGAAGCGCGGGGCGCGCGCCACGAAGCCCAGGCGCTCCTGCGCCGCCAGCGCATTCACCTTGTAGACGACGCCGTCGATGTCGAAAGGCAGCCCGGCGCGCTTCTCGCCGATCTTCGAGTAATACGACATCAGCCCCTGTACGCCGCGCACCACTTCGCGCTCCGCGGCGACGCGGAAGCGGTTCTTCGCGAGATAGTCGAGCATGTCGCTGTGACGGGCGAACGCCGGCGTGCCTTCGACGGCGCCGAGGCCGTAAGCGTAGAACGTGAGCCGGCGCTGCGCGGTGATGCGCGGGTCGAGCTGGCGCAGCGATCCCGCCGCAGAGTTGCGCGCGTTGACGTACTCGCGCTCAGCCTTAGCGCGCTGCGCGGCGTTCAACGCGTCGAAGTCGCGCTTCCACATCAGCACCTCGCCGCGCACTTCGAGGCGCTTCGGCGGCTTGGCACCGCCGAGCCTGAGCGGGATGGATTTGATCGTGCGCAGGTTCGCCGTGACGTCCTCGCCGACATAGCCGTCGCCGCGCGTCGCACCCTGCACGAAAAGACCGTCCTCGTAGGTGAGGCTGATCGCGAGCCCGTCGAACTTGGGCTCGGTCGCGTATTCGATCTCGTCCTGGCTCAAGCCTTCGCGCACGCGGCGGTCGAACGCGACGACTTCTTCCTCGGAGAACGCGTTGCCGAGCGAGAGCATCGGCACGCGATGGGTCACCTGCCCGAACTCCACGTTAGGCAGCGTGCCGACGCGCTGCGTCGGCGAATCCGCGGTGACGAGGTCGGGATGCTCCGCTTCCAGCGCCTGGAGCTCGCGAAACAACGCGTCGTAGTCGGCATCCGGGAGTTCCGGCGCGTCGAGCGAGTAGTACAGGTAGTTGTTTCGCTCGATCTCTTCGCGCAACGCCGCGATGCGAGCGCGCGCGCCGCGCGCGGCGCTCATGAGAACAGCCGGAGCGCGCGCTCGCTGCCCGGGGCCATGCCCCGTTCCGCCATCTTCGCGTGGATCGACTTCAACTGCTGCTGGATCGCGCGCACCGCGTTGTCCGAGAGCGGCACCCGATTGTCGTCGACGAGCGTGCCGCCGAGGCCCTCGGCGAGCGCCCTGCCGACCGTGACCATGACATCCAGCGCGGCGTAGCCGTCGGCGACGCGAGGCACGTCGAGCAGCAGCGTGACCCCGCTGGTCGAGAGATGCTTGATCTGCTCCGGCAGGAACGGCGCGGGCTCGTGGTTATCGAGCGTAAAGAGCGTGTTGCGCGCGGCGTCGCGGTAATGGAACACGCCGTCGGGCTCGAGCTTGAAGCCGACGCCTTCGGCGAGGCTGCGGATGCGCGTGCCCGCGATCGTCTCGCCCGCCGGCGGCAGCACGTTGACGCCGATCGCGACGTCGACGTCGGCGCAGTACGCATCCAGGTCTTTCGCCGCGATCACCGCGGTGTGCACGTCGGGACAGTGCGCCGAAGCGGAGAAGCGCGCGGCGCATTCGCGCACCGCGTCGCAGATCGTCGTCAGCGCCGCGCTGTCGACGATGCCCTTGCGCGAGACGAGCTGGGTCGCGACGCGCAGATGGGCGTAACGGCCGCCGGACAGGCGGCCCGCTTCCTCCCACGCGTTGAGGTCTTCGTTGTAGCCGACGACCCGGAATCGCTTGCCGGCCGTGGCCGCGCGGGTGTGCAGCTCGGCGAGGCCGGCCGCGCTGATCGGCTCGCCGGCGTCGATGGCGCACACGTAGTCGATCGTGGCATCGAAACCCGGCACCTCGGGCAGGGCCTGCACCGCCTCGATGCGCGCGGCATTCGCCGGCATGGGCGCGGCCGGTTCGGGCGCGACGTATTCCTCGGGCTCTTCGGCCGCTGCGGCCGTCTTGAGCTGCGGCTCGACGCGCGGCGCGGGCTCGCGCCGGACGTCGTCGCGCAGCAGCACGTCCTCGGGCTTGTCGCCGAACGAGTCTTCCAGCCTACGCCGCAGGCGCCACTGCTGGAACCAGTTGAATGCAGTCACGCCGCCGACCACGACCGCGCCGATGATCAGCAGGCTTACCTGCAAATCGCTCATACCGTTTTTCTTTCTATGCCGCCGCCTCTTCGGTGAGCTTCATCGCTTCCTCGATGTCGACCGCGACCACGCGCGAGACACCGGGCTCCTGCATGGTGATGCCGAGCAGCTGGTTCGCCATCTCCATCGTGATCTTGTTGTGGCTGATGAAGAGGAACTGGGAGGTCGCGGACATCTTGGCAACGAGGTCCACGTAACGCTGCGTGTTGTAGTCGTCGAGCGGCGCATCGACCTCGTCCAGCAGGCAGAACGGCGCCGGGTTGAGCTGGAAGATCGAGAACACCAGCGAGAGCGCGGTCAGCGCCTTCTCCCCGCCCGAGAGCAGATGGATCGAGCTGTTCTTCTTGCCCGGCGGCTGAGCGATCACCTGCACGCCGCCGTCGAGGATCTCCTCGCCGGTCAGCACCAGCTTCGCGTTGCCGCCGCCGAAGAGCGCGGGGAACATCTTGCTGAAATGCTCGTTGACGTCGTCGAAGGTCTGCTGGAGGCGTTCGCGCGTCTCGCGGTCGATGCGCCTGATCGCGTCCTCGAGCGTCGTCAGCGCCTCGGTGAGGTCGGCCGACTGAGCGTCGAGATACTGTTTGCGCTCGGTCGAAGTCTGCAGCTCTTCGAGCGCGGCGAGGTTGACCGCGCCGAGCGCCTTGATCTCCTCGTTGAGCCGCGCGATCTCTTCGATCAGCGCGCGGGAGCGCGTGCCTTTCTCGAGCGCGTTGGTGAGCTCTTCCTCGTTCGCGCCGGCTTCGGCGAGCTGCTGCGCGTATTGCTCCTCGGTGAGCCGCGCTTCCTGTTCCTTCAGCCGCACGTCGTTGATGCGGTCGCGCAAAGGTCCCAGGCGTTGCTCGGCGGAGAGCCGCTCCTGCTCGAGATCTTTCACCTGCGTCTCGAACCCTTCGAGCGCGTCGCGCGCCTGCGCCAACGCCTGCTCGCGCTCGCCGCGGGTGAGCAGCGAAGACTGGAGCTGCTCCTGCCACTGCGTCTCGTCGAGCGTCGCGAGCGCCTCTTCTTCCCGCGCGATGGTCTCCGCGAGCTGGCCGGTCTGCGCGGTCAGCGCGCCGATCTGATTCTCGATCTCGGTGACCCTGGCCTGCGCGCTGCGTGCTTGGTACTGCGCTTCCTGGTGCGCGGCCTGCGCGCGCTGGAGCTCTTCGCGCTGGAGCCTCAGCACCGATTCGGCGCGCTGGTAGAGATCGAGCGCGGCCTCGAGCTCCTCGCGGGCGTGCGCGCCCTGCGCTTCGAGCTCGGCGCTGTGCGCGGCGGCTTCTTCGCGCGCGGCGGTCTCGTTCTCGATCTGCTCGGTGATCTCGGCGAGCTCCTCGGCGATCTGCTCCGCGCGCTGCATGAGGCGCTGCGCTTCGGCATTCATGCGCACCGCTTCCATCTGCATCGCGTGGTGCCGCGACTGCGCCTCGGTCGCGCTTTCGCGAAGCTCGGCGACCTCGGAACGGTGCTGCTCGATCGCGCCTTCGGCGATTCCGACGTCGTCCTGCGCGGCGCTCTGCGCCTCGCGCTCCCGATCGAGCTCGCGCTCGAGGTCTTCGATCTCGCGCTGGCGCGACAGCACGCCGTGCAGCTCCGAATCCGGGGCGTGGAAGCTCACGCTGTGGCGCGTATAGACGTGCCCTTCGCGGGTCACGAGCACCGCACCCGCGGGCAGGCGGCTCCGCAGCGCGAGCGTGCCTTCCGCGTCGAGGTCCTGCTCGGGCACGTAGACTTCGTGCAGCCACTCGCGCACCACCGCTTCGAGCTTCGGATCGCGGCAGGTGACGTACCGTGCGAGCGGCGCGAGGCCCGAGGGATCGATGCTGCCGCGGACCTCATCGGCTGCGCTGCCTTCGATCACGGTCATCTTGCCCGGCGGCGTGTCGCTGCTCCATTCGACGGCGCGGCCGACGCTCTCGAGGACGATGCCGTTCAGGCGCTCGCGCAGGACCGATTCGAGCGCGTCTTCCCAGCCCGGCTCGATCGCGATGCCCTGCCACAGGCGCGGCGCCGAATCGAGCTGCCGCGACTCGAGCCAGCCCTGAAGCTCGGCGCCGCGCGCGATGCGGTCCTGCAATTGACGCAGCGCCTGCACGCGCGCCTCCACGCCGGTGAGCCGCTGGCTCGCGGCGTCCAGCGCTTCGGTGCGGCTGCGCAGCTCCGCTTCGAGCGAAGGCAGCTCGGCTTCCTTGTCGGCGAGCTGCGCGCGCAATGACTGCAGCGATTCTTCGAGCTCGCGCGCTTCCTCGGCGATTCTTTCGAGCGCCGCTTCGTCCGCCGCGGGCAGCGCGGCCTGCTCTTCGCGCAGGCGCTGCTCGCGGCTGGTGAGCTGGTCGAGGACCCGGGCGGCGTGGTCGAGCTTGGTGCGCTCGACGTGCAGCGCCTGCTCGGCCTGCGCGACGGCGCGCTGCAGCTCCTCGCGGCGCAGATTGCTCGCGCGATACGCTTCCTCGGCGAGCGGCAGCTTGTCGCGCTCAGCCGTCAGCGTCTCTTCGGCGGCGGCGGCGCGCTCTTCGGTCTCCGCGCTCTGCCCGCGCCAGTCTTCGAGGTTGGCCTGCGCGGCGGCGAGCTGACCTTCCGCGGCGGCGAGCTGCGAGCGCAGCGTGCCGACCTGGTGCTCGACACGCGCGCGGTTCTCGCGCACGTGCTCGATCTCGCGCTCGAGCCTCGCGACCTCGGCGTTCGATTCGTACAGCGCGCCCTGCGCGGCGTGCATGGTGTCGCTCGCCTTGTAGTGCTCGTCGCGCAGCGTCTCCAGGCGGTTCTCGGCTTCGCGCAGCCTGGCGGTCTCGGCTTCGAGCTCGACGCCGAGGCGCTCGATCTCGCGGCCGTGGCGCGCGCGCGCCGAGGCGGCTTCGTTGCGCTTGGTGAGCCACATCAGGCCCTGGGTGGTGGAGAGCTCGGCCTGCAGCTCGTGGTATTTCCTGGCGACCTCCGCCTGCTCGGCGAGGTGCACGAGCTGTTTGTCCAGCTCCTGGCGGATGTCCTCGACGCGGGAGAGGTTCTCCCGCGTGTCTTTCAACCTGAGCTCGGTCTCGCGGCGGCGCTCGCGGTACTTGGACACGCCCGCGGCCTCTTCGAGGAAGACGCGCAGCTCCTCGGGCTTGGCCTCGATGACGCGCGAGATCATGCCCTGCTCGATGATGGCGTAGGCGCGCGCGCCCAGGCCGGTGCCGAGGAAGATGTCGGCGATGTCCCGCCGGCGCACGTGCTGGTTGTTGATGTAGTACGACGAATCGCCGTCGCGCTGCAGCACGCGCTTGATCGACACTTCGGCGTACTGCGACCACTGCCCCGCGGCCTTGCCAAGGCTGTTGTCGAACACGAGCTCGACGCTGCAGCGGTTCACCGGCTTCCTCTGGCCCGAGCCGTTGAAGAGCACGTCCTGCATGGTCTCGCCGCGCAGGTGCTTGGCGGACGTCTCGCCGAGCACCCAGCGCACCGCGTCGATGATGTTCGACTTGCCGCAGCCGTTGGGGCCGACGATGCCGACGAGCTGGCCGGGCGTGGGAATCTTGGTGGGGTCGACGAACGACTTGAAGCCGGCGAGATTGATCTGCGTGAGTCGCACGGGAGGCGCTTATAATTGGTGCTGGAATTAGCGCAGCATTCTAACTGATTTGGCGCGCGGCTCATCCGCGTTTCAGCCTTGACTTCTCGCGAGCGAGCGCGATTTTTTCGCGCCGCGGAGCGTGTTTCTCTCCCCATCGCCTCATGCCGACCGAACCCTCGAAGACGCTCGAGACTTTTCCCAATCCCGCGCCCGGCAACGACTACCGGATCCACATGGAGATCCCGGAGTTCACCTGTCTCTGCCCGAAGACGGGACAGCCCGATTTCGCCACACTCATCCTCGATTACGTGCCGGACAAGCTCTGCGTCGAGCTGAAGAGCCTGAAGCTGTACATCTGGTCGTTCCGCAACGAAGGCGCGTTTCACGAAGCGGTCACCAACCGCATCCTCGACGACCTCGTGCGAGCCACCCGCCCGCGCTTCATGCGGCTCACCGCGCGCTTCTACGTGCGCGGCGGCATCTTCACCACCGTCGTCGCGCAGCACGCGAAAACCGGATGGAAGATCGAGAAGCTGCCGCACCTCGACGCGCACGATCCCCAGGCGAGCGTGCGCTGACGGCGGCTAAATCTCTATAATCTCTGGTTTTTCGGCGAGATCAGGACGTTGAATCCCCGCCTTTCCAAGTTACAGAGCTATCCGTTCCAGAAGCTCACCGCGCTGCTCGAAGGCGCGAGGCCCAATCCGGACCTGCGTCCGATCCCGCTGTACATCGGCGAGCCCAAGCACCCGACGCCCGAGTTCATCAAGCGCGCGCTGACGGACAATCTCTCGGGGCTCGCGGCCTATCCCGCGACCGCCGGCACGCCGGAGCTGCGCGAGGCGATCGCGGCGTGGCTGACCCGGCGCTACGGCATCCCGCCGATCGACCCGGCGACCCAGGTCGTGCCCGTGACGGGCACGCGCGAAGCGCTGTTCGCGATCGCGCAGGCGGTGGTCGATACGACCAAGCCTGATCCGGTGGTCGTCTGCCCTAATCCGTTCTATCAGATCTACGAAGGCGCGGCGCTGCTCGCCGGCGCGCAACCGGTTTTCCTCAACCAGGTCGCCGCCAACGATTACGCGCTCGATCTGGAGCAGATTCCGAACGACGTGTGGCGGCGCATCCAGCTCGTCTACGTCTGCTCGCCCGGCAACCCGACCGGTCACGTGATGACGCTCGGGGACTGGAAAGCGCTGTTCGAGCTCTCCGACCGCTACGGGTTCGTGATCGCCTCCGACGAGTGCTACTCGGAGATCCATTTCGACGAAGCCCATCCGCCGCTCGGCGGGCTGGAAGCCGCGCACAAGCTCGGCCGCACCGGCTACCCGCGGCTCATCATGTTCTCGAGCCTGTCCAAGCGCTCGAACGTGCCGGGCATGCGTTCGGGTTTCGTCGCGGGCGATCCCGCCATCGTCAAGCCCTACCTGCTCTACCGCACCTATCACGGCTGTGCGATGAGCGGTCCGGTGGGTGTGGCGAGCGCCGTCGCGTGGAAAGACGAGGCGCACGTCGTCCAGAACCGCAGGCTCTACCGCGAGAAGTTCGACACCGCGATCGAGATCCTCAAGCCGGTGCTGGACGTGAGCATGCCCGACGCGGCGTTCTATCTGTGGGTCCACACGCCCATACCCGACACCGAGTTCACGCGCCGCCTGTACGAGTCGCAGGCGGTGTCGGTGCTCCCGGGAAGCTATCTCGCGCGCGAGTCGAACGGGATCAACCCCGGCACCGACCGCGTGCGCATCGCGCTGGTGAGCACGACCGAGGAATGCGCGGAGTCCGCCACCCGGATCCGCGACTTTGTTAAAAGCCTTTAAAGGCAAAAGCTGGAACCGCAGGGGACGCAGAGGACGCAGAGGAAAGGCATACGTTCGCAAATGCCTCGCGCTATCGCTGGTCTTGAGCATGAGGGGCTGATGATAATTGCCCGCCGAAATCCTCTGCGTCCTCTGCGTCCTCTGCGGTTAAATGCTTTGATGTAAGGAAAACACGATGGAACAACTCCAGAAGACCATAGACGCCGCCTGGGAAGACCGCGCGAGCATCACCCCCACCAGCGCGAAAGCCGAGATCCGCGACGCGGTGCTCGCGACCATCGAGCGCCTCGACAGCGGCAAGCTGCGAGTGGCCGAGAAGAAGAACGGCAAGTGGGTCACCAACGAGTGGGCGAAGAAAGCGGTGCTGCTCTCGTTCAGGCTCGAAGACAACGACGTGATGGAAGACGGCTACACCCGGTACTTCGACAAGGTGCCGTCGAAGTTCGCGGGCTACGACCGCAAGACGTTCCAGGACGCCGGCTTCCGCGTCGTCCCGCCCGCGGCGGTGCGTTACGGCGCGTACATCGCCAAGAACGTGGTGCTCATGCCCTCCTTCGTCAACATCGGCGGCTACGTCGACGAAGGCACCATGGTCGACACCTGGGCGACCGTCGGCTCGTGCGCGCAGATCGGCAAGAACGTGCACCTCTCGGGCGGCGTGGGCATCGGCGGCGTGCTCGAGCCGCTCCAGGCCAACCCGACGATCATCGAGGACAACTGCTTCATCGGCGCGCGCTCGGAGATCGTCGAAGGCGTGGTCGTCGAGGAAGGCAGCGTGATCTCGATGGGCACCTTCATCGGCGCCTCGACCAAGATCTACAACCGCCTGACGGGCGAAGTGCTGTACGGCCGCGTGCCCGCGGGATCGGTCGTCGTGTCGGGGTCGCTGCCGAGCGCCGACGGCAAGTACAACCTGTACTGCGCGGTCATCGTGAAGCAGGTGGACGCCCAGACCCGCGCCAAGACCAGCATCAACGAGCTGCTGCGCAGCGATTAATGCCTCCTCGGGCAGGCACGAAAGCGGCACAATGTCCGGGATAGGGAACGACTAGGAGACGCCATGTTCGTCAGATCGCTGTTCAAGCTGATGGCCGATACCAAGGCCTCGGACATGTTCTTCACCGCCGGCTCGCCCGTGCAGATCAAGATCAAGGGCGACGTCGTGCCGGTCGACGGCAACCTCCTCGATTCCGCCGCGACCAAGCGCATCTGCTACGAGGCGATGAACGAGGAGCAGGTCGCCCATTTCGAGAAGGAGATGGAGATCAACTTCTCGCTGGTCGAGCCGGGTGTCGGCAGCTTCCGCGTCAACGTCTTCCGCCAGCGCGGGGCGTGCGCGATGGTGATCCGCCACATCAAGCACGGCATCCCGACGATCGAGGAGCTCCAGCTCCCGCCGAAGCTCACCGAGCTGGTGGTCGAGAAGCGCGGCCTCATCCTCGTCGTCGGCTCGACCGGCTCGGGCAAGTCGAGCACGCTGGCGGCGATGATCAACCACCGCAACCAGACCCAGTCGGGCCATATCCTCACGATCGAGGACCCGATCGAGTTCATGTACCGCCACGGCAAGAGCATCGTGAACCAGCGCGAGGTGGGCATCGACACCCGGTCGTACCACAACGCGCTGATCAACGCGATGCGCGAAGCGCCCGACGTGATCCTGATCGGCGAGAGCCGCGACCGCGAGACCTTCGGCGCCGCCCTCCAGTACGCGCAGACCGGCCACCTGTGCCTGACGACGGTCCACGCCAACAACAGCTACTACGGGCTGAACCGCGTCATCAACATGTACCCGCACGACGCGCGCGAGTCGCTGCAGATGGACCTCTCGGTGAGCCTCAAGGCGGTGATCTCGCAGCGCCTCGTCCACGACGTCAACGGCGAGATCCTCCCGGCCGTCGAGCTCATGATCAACACCAAGCACATCCAGGAGCTGATCAAGAACGGCGACATCGACCAGATCAAGGACGCGATGGAGAAGAGCCTCGCGCCGGGCTCGCAGACCTTCGAGCAGTCGCTGTTCAAGCTCTACCAGGAAGGCCGCATCACGCTCGAGGAAGCGATGGCGAACTCCGACTCGCCGACCAACCTGCACTGGCTGATCAACAACGCGGCGAAAGCGCCCGCGCGACCCGCCCCGGCCCCCGCCGGCGCACCGGCGGCCGCGCCGCAGGCGCCCGCGGCGCCCGCACCGGCGGCGCAGGACGACTTCTCCGGGATCAAGCTCAATCTCGACGCGCTCGGGTAAGAACGAGGACGCAAAGTCGGCAAGCAAGGTCGCAAAGGACAGCCGCGTATCGGCACAGAGCCGCTCACGTTGCGCGCGCTGCTCGCCGAAAGCGAGCGGCGCCTCACGCGCGCGCAAGTGTCGTTCGGGCACGGCACGACCCATGCGCGCGACGAAGCGGCATGGCTCGCGCTGCACGCGCTTGAGATTCCTTTCGGGAAGCTCGAGGCCAAGCTCGATTCCGGCTTGAGCCCGGACGGGGTCGAGCGCGTCCGCGCGTTGATCGCCGAGCGCATCGCGACCCGCAAGCCCGCCGCCTACCTCACGCACCAGGCGTGGCTCGGGGATCACGAGTTCTACGTCGACGAGCGCGTCATCGTGCCGCGCTCGTTCATCGCCGAGCTTCTGCGCACCGGGCTCGCGCCGTGGGCGCCGCGCCGTGTCGAAGCGGCGCTCGACCTCTGCACCGGATCGGGTTGCCTCGCGATCCTCGCCGCGCTCACGTTTCCGCGAGCCCACGTCGACGCCGCCGACCTCTCGCGCGACGCGCTGGACGTCGCGAAGCGCAACGTCCGCGATTACCGGCTCGGCGACCGCGTCACGCCCGTCGAATCGAACCTGTACAGCGCGCTGGGCGATCGGCGCTACGACCTCATCCTCACCAATCCGCCGTACGTGACCGACGCGTCGATGCGGCGCCTGCCCGAGGAGTATCGAAGGGAGCCGAGGATGGCGCTCGCCGGCGGCCGCGACGGGCTCGACCTGGTGCGCGAGATCGTGGCGCGGGCGCCCGATCACCTGACCGAGGGCGGGTTACTGGTGGTGGAAGTGGGTCACGCGCGGGCGCGCGTCGAGCGCGCGTTCCCGGACCTGCCTCTTCAGTGGGCCGCGACCAGCGGCGGCGACGACAACGTCTTCCTGATCACGCGGCCGTCGCTTCGTCGTGCACCGGCCGCGAACCCGGCGCCGGCGCGTGCTCCTCGAGCCACGCGAGCAGCCCCTTCACCTCGCCCGCGGTCAGCGGGCTCACCTGCCCGCGCTTCAACCGCGGCGGCAAAGCGACGACGCCGAAGCGGACGCGCATCAGGCGGCTGACGGTCAGGCCCAGCGCTTCGAACAGCCTGCGCACCACGCGGTTGCGGCCTTCCTTGAGGACGATGCGGTACCAGTGGTTGGTGCCCTCGCCGCCTTCGTCGGTGAGCGACTCGACTTTGGCGACGCCGTCGGAGAGCTGAATGCCCTGCTCCAGACGGCGCGCCTGCTCGGGCTTCAACTGGCCGACGATGCGCACCGCGTACTCGCGCTCGACCTCGAAACGCGGGTGCATCATGCGGTTGGCGAGCTCGCCCGACGTCGTGAAGATGAGCAGCCCCGAGGTGTTGAAGTCCAGCCGTCCCACCGCGAGCCATTTCGCGCCGCGGATCTGCGGCAGCTTCTCGAACACGCTCGCGCGGCCTTCGGGATCCTCGCGCGAGACGATCTCGCCTTCGGGCTTGTGGTAGACGAGCACGCGCGGCAGGCGATGCGTGCCGGGCCATCGGATCGTCTTGCGGCCGATGCGGATGACGTCGGTCGGCGTGACGCGGCTGCCGACGGTCGCGACCGCGCCGTTCACCGTGACCTTGCCGTCCTTGATCCACTGCTCCATCTCGCGGCGCGAGCCGACGCCCGCCTGCGCGAGGACCTTGTGGAGCTTCTGCGACGGCGCGTCGGGGGGCGCCGCGCCGGGCGCCCTGCGGCCGTACGGGCCGGTGGTCGCGCCTTCGGCGCGCGCTTTGCGCGCCTTGGCGGCGGGCGGCCGCAGCGGACGATTCACCTTGCGCGCGCGTTTGATCGGTTTTTTTCGTTGTTGGGCCATCGTTATAGATCCCGCCGCTCCATCACGGCCTGCGCGAGTGTACCGCTGTCCACGTGCTCGAGCTCGCCGCCCACCGGCAGTCCGCGCGCGATGCGGCTGGTCTTCAGGCCTTTCGCGCGCAGCAGCTCGCTGACGTAATGCGCGGTCGCTTCGCCTTCGACGGTGAAGTTGGTCGCGAGGATCGCTTCCTGCACCACGCCGTCGGTCGCGCGCTTCAGCAGCCGGTCGAGGTGGATCTCACGCGGGCCGATGCCGTCGAGCGGCGAGAGCACGCCCATCAGCACGAAATACAGGCCATCGTAGCATTGCGCCTGCTCCATCATCAGGAGGTCGCCGGGCGTCTCGACCACGCAAAGCAGCGTCTGATCGCGGCGCGGCGAGCGGCACAGCGCGCACACCGCCTCTTCGGCGTAGCTGTTGCACTTCTCGCAGTGTCGGATGCGCTCGAGCGCGAGCGCCAGCGCGTTCGCCAGTCGGTGCGCTCCCGGCTTGTCGCGCTGGAGCAGGTGATACGCCATGCGCTGCGCGGACTTGGGTCCGACGCCGGGCAGGCAGCGCAGCGCGGCGATCAGTTCGTCGAGAGTGCTCGGAGTCTTCATTAAAAAGCGAAAGGCAAAAGCAAACCGGGGTCAGACCCCATTTTCGCTAACGCAGGAAAATGGGGTCAGACCCCGAGTTACCGGCCGTCCTGCCGGACGGCCGCGAATTAGAAAGGCATCTTGAAGCCGGGCGGCAGCGGCATGCCCGCGGTCACGGCGCCCATCTTGTCCTGCACGGTGGTCTCGACCTTGCGCACCGCGTCGTTCATCGCGGCGGCGATGAGGTCCTCGAGCATCTCCTTGTCGTCCTTGAGCAGACTCTCGTCGATGGTGACGCGCTTCACGTCGTGGCGGCAGGTCATCACGACTTTCACCATCCCGGCGCCGGACTGCCCTTCGACCTCGGTGAGCGCGAGCTGCTCCTGCACCTTCTTCATGTTGTCCTGCATCTGCTGAGCCTGCTTCATGAGCCCCGCGAGCTGGTTTTTCATCATGTCGGTTCCTGTGACTGTAGAGGTTTGATCGACTGGACCTGTCCGCCGAGCTCGTCGACGAGCGCCTGCACGAAAGGATCGCTCTCGATGGCGGCGTTCGCCTCTTCCTGCTCGCGCTCGCGATCGCGCTGCGCGAGCTGTGCGGGCGAGTTGCCGTTGCTCGCGCCCACCGCGATCGCGACGTGCAGGCCGGCGCCGAAGTGCTTCTGGAGCGCGGCCTTGAGGCGCTCCTTGTGAGACCCGTCGAGCAGCCTTTCGTGCGCTTTGGGCAGCGTGAGCTCGATGCGCTCGGGCGTGAGCCGGGTCATCTCGCAATTCTTCGCCAGCATCGCGGCCATGCCGACCACGCCGATGCGATCGACGATGTCGGACCAGCTCGCGCCGAAGTCGGCGGACGCGGCAGGCCTCGGACCCGTGGTTTCACGGGTCTGGTCCGACACCGGTTTTTGCGCAGGCGTCGCGGCAAAACCGGGGTCAGACCCCGATGAAGCCCGGGTCTGACCCCGGGTCGGAGCCTGAGCCCTCGGCGGCGACTCGGCTCGCTTGGGCGCACCGCCAACCGGCGCGGGCGCGAAGGCGAGCATGCGCAAGAGCGCCATGGTGAAGCCGGCGTATTCGTCGGGCGCGAGGCCGATCTCGTTACGCGCCTGGACGGCGATCTGGTAGTAGAGCTGGAGATCTTCGGCGCCGAACAGCCCGCTAAGCTCGCGCAAGGTCGCGGCGTCGGGATCGTCGTCGGCGACGATCTGCGGCACCTTCTGGACGAGCGCGAGCCGGTGCAGGAGCACGCCCAGCTCCTGCAGCGCCATCTCGAACGACAGGCTGCGCTCGGCCATGGCATCGGCTTCGGCGACGAGCTTGGCGCCGTCGCCTTGCGCGAGCGCGCGCAGGATCGCATGCAGATAGGTCTGGTCGACCGTGCCGAGCATGGCGCGCGTCGACGGCACGTCGACCTTGCCCGCGCCGTGCGCGATCGCCTGGTCGAGCAGCGACAGCGCGTCGCGCAGGCTGCCTTGCGCGCCGCGCGCGATCAGGGCGAGCGCCTGCGGCTCGGCGGGGATGCCCTCTTCGTTCAGCACGTGCTGCAAACGGCCCTGGATCTGCGCCTGCGGGATCTGCTTGAGGTTGAACTGCAGGCAGCGCGACAGCACGGTCACCGGGATCTTCTGCGGGTCGGTGGTCGCGAGGACGAACTTCACGTGCTCGGGCGGCTCTTCGAGCGTCTTCAGCATCGCGTTGAAGGCGTTGCGCGAGAGCATGTGCACTTCGTCGATGATGTAGACCTTGTAGCGGCCCGCGGTCGGCGCGTACATCGCGTTCTCGAGGAGCTCGCGCATGTTGTCGACCTGGGTGTTCGACGCGGCGTCGAGCTCGATCAGGTCGACGAAGCGCCCGGCGTCGATCTCGGTGCACGCCGGGCACTTGCCGCACGGCGTGGCGGTGACGCCGGTCTCGCAATTCAGCGATTTCGCGACGATGCGCGCGAGCGTGGTCTTGCCGCAGCCGCGGGTGCCGGTGAAGAGATAGGCGTGGTGCAGCCGCTGTTCGGAGAGCGCGTTGGTCAGCGCGCGAACGACGTGCTCCTGCCCGACGAGCTCCGCGAATGTCTTAGGACGCCACTTGCGGGCAAGAACCTGGGTCACGACCTAGAAATGGTACAGGAGCCGGACTTCGTGGAAGTTGATCCCCGGGTTCGGGCGCTTGATGCTCGCGTTCGAATGATGCTGGAAGCGGTAGTTCAGGTCGAAAGCGCTCTTCGCGCCGAAGCGGTAGCCGAACCCGATGTGATCGCCGAACTGGAAAGCGGTCGACATGTTCTTGCTGCCGATGCTCGTGTGCGACTGCAGATGCAATCCGATGCCCGCTTCGAGATACGGGCCGACGAGGCTGTTCGGCTGGATGCGGAAGACCGGCGTGAAGCCGACGTCGGTGATGTTGTCGTTTTGGCCGGGACCGACGTCGCTCTTGTGCCACTGGCTGAGCGAAGCTTCCCAGAAGCCCCCGAGGTGCCAGTCGGACGAGATGCGCAGCAGCGGCTTGCCCCAGTCCCACGACAGCGCGAGCCCGGCGCGATTCACGTCGTCATCGGTGCTGCGGGCGCCTTCGGCGGCGAATCCGTCGATCGCAAACGCGGGCGTGCTCGCCGCATACAGCGCGCCGGCGAGCAGCGCCGCTCCAATCACGTTTTGTCTGTTCATTCTTATTGAGACAAAGCGGCGCCGCACGATGCGTCGCCGAAAAAAGGGTGGCGAGCCGAACCCCCGGCACTTGCAGAGAATAGCTGTGGCTGCTTCCTTCCGGACCTGACCAGGTTCACTACCATGCAATGCGGGGCGGCCCGCCGTAGAGAGAAAACGTCAAACCGTAAGTATGCCTGCTCCGGCGTGCGGCCGCCAGTTTTCGGGCCGGCTCGTCCCTTTACAACCCAGCACTTTAGTGATTCCATTCAACGCAAAAGACGTTCGGAGGACTGCATGGCCACCACGATCGAATCGGTACTTCAGGAAAACAGGAAGTTCCCGCCCGGCGCCGACATGGTGCGGGAGGCCAACATTCCCGGCATGGACGCGTACCGCCGCCTGTGCGAGGACGCCGGGCGCGATTTCGAAGGCTTCTGGGCGAAGCTCGCGAAGGAGGAGCTCCTCTGGAAGAAGCCTTTCGGCAAGGTGCTCGACGAATCGAACCCGCCGTTCTTCAAGTGGTTCGAGGACGGCCAGCTCAACGCGTCCTATAACTGCCTCGACCGCCATCTGAAGACCCAGCCCGACAAGGTCGCGATCGTCTTCGAGGCCGACGACGGCAAGGTCACGAAGATCACCTATAAAGAGCTGCACGCGCACGTGTGCAAGCTCGCCAACGGGCTGAAGACCCTCGGCATCGGCAAAGGCGATCGCGTCCTCGTCTACATGCCGATGTCGATCGAAGCGGTGGTGTGCATGCAGGCGTGCGCGCGCATCGGCGCGATCCACTCGGTGGTGTTCGGCGGCTTCTCCGCCAAGAGCATCAACGAGCGCATCATCGACGCCGGCGCGATCGCGGTGCTCACCGCCGACGAGCAGATGCGCGGCGGACGCGTCATCCCGCTGAAGTCCGCGGTCGACGAAGCGCTGGCCATGGGCGGCTGCGAGAGCATCCGCCACGTGGTCGTGTACAAGCGCACCGGCGGCGCGGTCGCGTGGGACGGCAAGCGCGACATCTGGCTCGAAGACCTGATGCGCGACCAGGCCGACCAGTGCGAGCCCGAATGGGTCGGCGCCGAGCACCCGCTCTTCATCCTCTACACCTCGGGCTCGACCGGCAAGCCCAAGGGTATCCAGCACTCCACCGGCGGCTATCTCCTGTGGTGCATCCTCACCATGAAGTGGACGTTCGACTACAAGCCGAACGACGTCTTCTGGTGCACCGCGGACGTGGGCTGGGTCACGGGCCATTCCTACGTCTGCTACGGGCCGCTCGCGTGCGGCGCGACCGAGATCGTGTTCGAAGGCGTGCCGGTGTACCCCGACGCCGGCCGCTTCTGGAAGATGATCCAGGACCACAAGGTGACGGTGTTCTATACCGCGCCCACCGCGATCCGCTCGCTCATCAAGGCCGGCGGCGACCTGCCGAAGAAATACGACCTGTCCAGCTTGCGCATCCTCGGCACCGTCGGCGAGCCGATCAACCCCGAAGCGTGGATGTGGTACCACGAGACCGTCGGCAACGCGCGCTGCCCGATCGTCGACACCTGGTGGCAGACCGAGACCGGCGGCCACATGATCACGCCGCTGCCGGGCGCGACGCCGACCAAGCCGGGCTCCGCGACTTTCCCGCTGCCGGGCATCATCGCCGACATCGTCGACGAGACCGGCGAATCGGTCGGCAGGGGCAAAGGCGGCGTCCTCGTCATCAAGAAGCCGTGGCCTGCGATGCTGCGCACGATCTGGGGCGATCCCGAGCGCTTCCGGAAGACCTACTACCCCGCCGAGTTCCACGGCAAGTACTACCTCGCCGGCGACGGCGCGACGTACGACGAGGACGGCTACATCCGCATCATGGGGCGCATCGACGACGTGCTGAACGTCGCGGGCCATCGCCTGGGAACGATGGAGATCGAATCGGCGCTCGTCGCCAACCCGAAAGTCGCCGAAGCCGCGGTCGTCGGCCGCCCCGACGACGTCACCGGCGAAGCGGTCGTCGCGTTCGTGGTGCTCAAGGGCGCGCGGCCCTCGAGCGCCGAGGCGCAGAAGGTCATCAAGGAATTGCAGGACTGGGTGGGCAAGGAGATCGGGCCGATCGCCAAGCCGCGCGACATCCGCTTCGGCGAGAACCTGCCCAAGACGCGCTCGGGCAAGATCATGCGGCGGCTGCTGCGGTCGATCGCCAAGGGCGAGACGATCGCCCAGGACGTGTCGACGCTGGAGAATCCCGCGATCCTGGAGCAGTTGAGCCAGACGGCGTAAGGCGCCGGCCATGCGCGGCCTCAAGGGACAGCGGCTGGTCGCGCTGTTCCTGTTCGGCGCGCTGCTCCTCAACTACCCCCTCTTCTCGCTGTTCGCGGGGCCGGCGGTCGTCTTCGGCATCCCGCTCATCTACGTGTACGTGTTCGCGGTGTGGGCGGCGCTCATCGCGCTGCTCGCGCTCGTGGTCGAGCGCGGCGGCGACTGATGCTCGTCGCCACCGTCATCGTCTTCGCCTCGTTCCTCTACGTGGGGCTGCTCTTCGCGATCGCGTACTACGGCGACAAGCGCGCCGACGCCGGCCGCAGCATCATCGCCAATCCGTACATCTACGCGCTCTCGCTCGCGGTCTACTGCACCTCGTGGACGTTCTACGGCAGCGTCGGCCGCGCAGCGACGAGCGGCATCGGCTTCCTGCCGATCTACCTCGGCCCGACGCTGATGGCGGCGCTGTGGTGGTTCGTGCTGCTCAAGATGATCCGCATCAGCAAGGCGAACCGCATCACCTCGATCGCCGACTTCATCGGCTCGCGCTACGGCAAGAGCCACGTGCTGGGCGGGCTGGTCACGGTGATCGCGGTGCTCGGCGTGGTGCCCTACATCGCGCTGCAGTTGAAGGCGATCTCGACCTCGTTCGCCATCACGCTGCGCTATCCCGAGGTCGCGCTGCCGGCGGCGCAGCAGGCCGCGCCGCTCTTCATCGGCGACAACACTTTCTACATCGCGATGATGCTCGCGGCGTTCACCATCCTGTTCGGCACGCGCCACCTCGACGCCACCGAGCGTCACGAGGGTCTCGTCGCGGCGATCGCCTTCGAGTCGATCGTGAAGCTCGTCGCTTTCCTCGCGGTCGGCGCGTTCGTGACGTGGGGCATGTACGACGGCCTGGAAGACATCTTCGGGCGCGCCAACGCGATCCCGCACCTGCACGGTCTGTTCATGCTCGGCGGCGCGGGCGGCAACTACATGACGTGGGCGACGCTCACCTTCGTCTCGATGCTCGCGATCCTGTTCCTGCCCCGGCAGTTCCAGGTCGCGGTGGTCGAGAACGTCGACGAGCGTCATCTCGTCAAGGCGAGCTGGCTCTTTCCGCTGTATCTCTTCGCGATCAACCTGTTCGTGCTGCCGATCGCGCTCGGCGGTCTGATGCACTTCGGCGCCGGACGCGTCGATGCCGACACCTTCGTGCTCACGCTGCCGATCACGCAGCACCAGCCGATGCTCGCGCTGCTCGCGTTCGTCGGCGGGCTGGCGGCGGCGACCGGCATGGTGATCGTGGAGACCATCGCGCTCTCGACGATGGTCTGCAACGACCTCGTGATGCCGGTGCTGCTGCGCTGGAAGCTCCTCGGGCTCGCCGGGCGCCAGGACCTCACGTCGCTCCTCCTCGGCATCCGGCGCGGCGCGATCGTCGCGATCCTGATGCTGGGCTATCTCTACTTCTATCTCGCCGGCGAAGCGTACGCGCTGGTGTCGATCGGGCTCATCTCGTTCTCGGCGGTCGCGCAGTTCGCGCCCGCCATGATCGGCGGCATGTACTGGAAAGGCGGGACCAGGCTCGCGGCGACGTGCGGGCTCGCGGCGGGCTTCGTGCTGTGGCTGTACACCCTGCTGCTGCCCTCGTTCGCCAAATCGGGCTGGCTGCCGATCGAGTTCCTGTCGCAGGGCATATCGGGCATGGATCTTTTGCGCCCGCAGCAGCTCTTCGGCCTGACCGGCCTCGACGAGATCACGCACTGCCTGTTCTGGAGCCTGCTCGCGAACATCGGCTGTTACGTCGGCATCTCGCTCGCGAAACGGCCGGGGGCGGCCGAGCACAGCCAGGCGACGCTCTTCGTCGACGTCATGAGGCAGCCGTCGGCGGCGGGGTCGCAGTTCTGGCGCGGCAGCGCGTCGCTGGTCGAGCTCACCGGGCTGCTCCAGCGCTTCCTCGGCCGCGACCGCGCACACGCGGCGCTCGCCGAGTATGCGGCGGCGCGCCGCACGCGCGTCGACGAGCTTGCGGCCGACGCCGGGCTGGTGCACCACGTCGAATCGCTGCTCGCGGGCGCGATCGGCAGCGCGTCGGCGCGCGTGATGGTCGCGTCGGTGGTGCAGGAGGAGCCGCTCAGGCTGGATGAAGTGCTCGACATCATCGACGAAGCCACGCAGGCCCTCGCCCACAGCCGCCAGCTCGAGCAGAAGTCGCGCGAGCTCGAAGCGGTGACCTCGAGCCTGCGCGGCGCCAACCAGCGCCTGCAGGAGCTCGACCGGGTGAAGGACGATTTCATCTCCACCGTCACCCACGAGCTCAGGACGCCGCTCACGTCGATCCGCGCGTTCAGCGAGATCCTGCACGACCACCCGCAGCTGGCGGCGGAAGAACGCCAACGGTACCTGGGCATCGTCATCCGCGAGACCGAGCGCCTGACGCGCCTCATCAACCAGGTGCTCGATCTGTCCAAGCTCGAATCGGGCAACGCCGAATGGCGTCCCGCCGAAGTCGACATGTGCGAGGTGGTGGAGGAAGCGGTGAGCTCGACCGCGCAGCTGTTCAGGGACCGTGACGTCGCGCTGGAGACGCGGCTGCCCGCGTCGTGCCCCCCGATCTACGCCGACCGCGATCGCGTGGTGCAGGTCCTGCTCAATCTGCTGTCGAACGCCGCGAAGTTCTGCGAGCCGCATCGCGGCCGCGTGATCGTGAGCCTCTCCCGCGGCAGCGACAGCGTGCAGTGCGACGTCGAGGACAACGGCGCCGGCATCTCGCCCGCGCACCAGAAAGTCATCTTCGAGAAGTTCCGGCAGGCCGGCGACTCGATCAGCGCCAAGCCGCAGGGCACCGGGCTCGGACTGCCGATCAGCCGCAGCATCGTGCAGCACCTCGGCGGACGGCTGTGGGTGAGCAGCACGCCCGGCGCGGGCGCGCGCTTTTCCTTCACGATCCCGCTCGCGCGCGAGCGCGAAACCGCTTCGGCATGAGCGCGATGACCGCGAAGGTGCTGATCGCCGAGGACGAAGCGAACATCGCCCTCTCGCTCGAGTTCCTCATGCGCAACCAGGGCTACGAAGTGAGGAGCGCGACCGACGGCGAAGCGGCGTTGCGCGAGATCGAAAGCTTTCGGCCCGACCTGATCCTGCTGGACATCATGCTGCCGCTCTGCGACGGTTTCGAAGTCTGCCAGCGAGTACGCGACGACCCCGCCTGCAAAGAGATGAAGATCGTCATGCTCACCGCCAAAGGCCGCGAGGTCGAGGTCGCCAAAGGTCTCGCGCTCGGCGCCGACCTCTACCTCACCAAGCCGTTCGCGACACGCGAGCTCATCGCGAGCGTGGAGCGGCTGCTCGCCGAATCCCGCTGAGCGATGCGCGCGTCACCGGGCGAAGCCGGCGTCGACGACGCGCGGCCGTTGTCGGCGGTGATGCGCGAGCCGATCCATTGTCCGCGTTCGACGCCGCTGCGGGCGGCGCTCGAGACGATGCAGGCGCGGCGCATCGGCTCGATCCTGGTCACCGAGGATGACGCCAAGCCGGTCGGCATCCTGACGCTGCGCGACGTGGTCGACCGCGTGGTGCTGCGCGAAGGCGCGCTCGACCGTCCGGTCGAGACCGCGATGAGCGGACCGCTGCACGTCCTGCCTCCGCACGCGACGCTGTACGAGGCGGCGCTCCTCATGCTCGCCAAAGGCATCCGGCACATACCGGTCGTGGAGAGCGGCCGCCTCGGCGGCATCGTCTCGGAGAAAGACCTGTTCGCGCTCCAGCCGCCGAGCATGCGCCGGCTCGCCGCGGCGATACGCGGGGCGACCGAGGTCGAATGCCTCGTCGAGCTCGCGGGCGAGCTGCGCGCTCACGCGCGCGAGCTCCTCGTGCGCGGCACCGCCGCCGAGCCGCTGACCTCGGCGATCGCGTCGCTGAACGACATGCTCGCCCAGCGCGTGGTGGAGCTCGAACGCTCCTCGCTGCCGCCGTCGAGTCCCGCGTTCTGCTGGCTGGCGTTCGGCAGCGAAGGCCGCCGCGAGCAGACGTTCGCGACCGACCAGGACAACGGGATCGTGTTCGCCGACGGCGCGGATGCGCACGGCGCGCGCGCCGAGCTCCTCCTCTACGCGCGGCGCGTCAACGACACGCTCGCGCGCTGCGGCTACGCGCTGTGCAAAGGGCTCGTGATGGCGAGCAACCCCGAGTGGTGCGCGAGCCTCGCCGAATGGCAGCGGCGCTTCGCCGCATGGATCGACAGCGGCGATCCGCAGGCATTGCTCAAAGCGTCCATCTTCTTCGACATGCGCCCGGTGCACGGCGCGCGCGAGCTCGCGGACGCGCTGCGCGCCTTCGTCTTCGAGCGCGTCGCACGATCGCAGCGCTTCCTGCACCAGATGGCGGCCAACGCGGTGCGCAACCGCGTTCCGCTCGGCGTGCTCGGGAACTTCAGGACGAGCGGCAGCGGACGCGAGGCGCACACCCTCGATCTCAAGCTGAACGGCACCGCGATCTTCGCCGACGCCGCGCGCGTCTACGGCCTCGCGGCGGCGGTGCCGCACACCAGCACCTGCGACCGGCTGCGCGGGTTCGGCCGTCACGCCCGGCTCGACCCGCTCGAAATCGAGGCGTGGATCGAAGGCTTTCTCTTCCTGCAGGTGCTGAGGCTCAGGACGCAGAACGCGCAGGCCGACGCGAACGAGCCGGCCGGCAACCGTATTCAGCCGGAGCGCCTCAACGCGATCGAGAAACACATCCTTCGCGAAGCCCTGCGCCAGGCAAGGTCGCTGCAGACCCGCCTGCGCATGGACTATCGGCTCTAGCGATGCGGTGCGTTATGGCTTGCGCCTGACGCACCCTACGCATGGATCTCGCGCTCGCTCAGTCCGCGCGTATTCCCGCGTCCTTCACCCACTTCGCAAAGCCTTTCACGTCGTTCGCGAGCTGTTTCTGCAGCGCCTGCGGCGTGCTGCCCACGTACTCCGCGCCCATCTCGGTGAGGCGTGTCTGCACGTCGGGACGCTTGAACACCTTGATCATCTCGGCATTGAGCTTGTCGATGATGGGCTTGGGCGTCGCGGCCGGTGCGAGCACGCCGTACCACTCGCGGATGTCGAGCCCCGGCGGCGGCGGCACGCCGGCTTCGGTCATGGTCGGCGTCGAGGGCAGCGCGCTCAGGCGCTTCAGGCTCGTCACGGCGATCGGCCGCAGGCGCTTGGCGTTGATGAGCGGCACCGCGGACGGCATCGACGTGAAGCCGAAAGTGACTTCGTTACCCGCGAGCGCGGTGAGCGCGGGACCCGCGCCCTTGAACGGGACGTGGGTCATGTCGGTGCTCGTCAGGCGCTTCAGGATCTCGCCCGACAGATGATGCAGCGAGCCCGAGCCCGACGAGCAGAAGGTGACCGTTCCGGGCTTTTCCTTCGCCATGCGGATGAGATCCTGCAGGCTCTTCACCGGCGAAGCCTGCGGCACGACGATGACGTTGGTCACCCACGTGAGCTGCGACACGCCCTGGAAATCGTTCACCGCGTCGTACGGCAGGTTGTGGTACGTGCTCGCGCCGATCGTGTACGGGCCGCTCGGCACCATCATGAGCGTGTAGCCGTCCGCCGGCGCCTTGGCGACCATCGCCGCGGCGATGGTGCCGCTCGCCCCGCCGCGATTGTCGACGACCACGGTCTGGCCGATCGATTCCGGCATGTATTGCGACAGGATGCGCGCGAAGATGTCGGTCGCGCCGCCGGGCGGGAACCCGACCACGAGCCGGATGGGGCGCTCGGGATAGGCGCCCGCAGGTGCGGCGGACGCAGGCGCGGCGGCCGCGGCTGCGGCGGCGATCAACACTGAGACTGCTACTTCTCTCCTCATTGCTCTTTCCTCATGTAAGGCGCGACACGCGTGACGCCACCGTCGTGGCGGACGTCGCCGGCATCGCGCAGCGCCAGTCTAACGTGTGTACGCGATGGCCGATGGCTCCTGCGCATAGGAAGCTCTGCTAGGATGGTCAGGCCGCTACCGTCGAGGAGGTCGCATGGTCGTCGCGCTCGCCGCTTTGCTGCTGCCGCTCGTCTCGCTTGCCGCTGCCGCCGCCGAATCCTACCCCGTGCGACCGGTCCGGCTGATCGTCAGCTACCCGCCGGGCGGCGCGGACGACGCCCACGGCCGGCTGCTGGCCGAGCGCCTCACCGAGATCCTGGGCAAGCAGGTCATCGTCGACAACCGTCCCGGCGCGGCCGGCCTGATCGGGCAGGACACCGCGGCCAAGGCCGCCCCGGATGGATACACGCTGCTCTTCGCCGGCAGCACCATCGTCATCAAGCCGCTCTTCTATCCGAAGATGCCCTACGACCTCGCGCGCGATCTCCTGCCGATCGGCCAGGTCGTCAGCACCCGCTTCGTGCTCGTCGTTCACCCGTCCTCGCCCGCCAAATCGGTCGGCGACCTGATCTCGCTCGCCAAGGCGCAGCCCGGCAAGCTCAACTTCGCGTCTTCCGGCACCGGTGCGACGCCGCATCTGTGCGGCGAGCTCTTCAAGCAGATGGCGCACGTCGACATCGTGCACGTGCCGTACAAAGGCGGCGGTCCCGCGATGACCGATCTCGTCGCGGGCCAGGTCGACATGAGCTTCGCGACGACCGGAAGCTCGATCGGCTTCATCGGCACGGGCAAGCTGCGCGCGCTCGGGGTCACCAGCCTGACGCGATCGAAAGTGCTGCCCGACGTGCCCACCGTCGCCGAGTCCGTGCCGGGCTTCGAGATCACGAGTTGGTACGGCGTGTTCACGCCCTCGGCGATTCCGCGCAGCCTGGTTCCGCGTCTGAGCAAAGCGGTGCTCGACGCCGTCGCCACGCCCGTCTTGCAGGAGCGCTTCATGAAGCTCGGCTCCGAGCCCATGGGCACCACACCCGCGCAGTTCCAGAAGCTCGTGCTCGACGACACCGTCCGCCTCACGCGCATCGCCAAAGCCGCGGGGATCAAGACGGACTAAGGTGCGCGCAGGTCGGTCAATGGTTCTGGCCGAGGTAGTCGAGTCGGTAGCCTCGTCCGTAGTGGGTCCGCACCGAGACGCCGGCGCCGGAGAGCTTCTTGCGCACGCGGTGCACGTAGACCTCGATCGCGTTGGGGCTGACCTCGCGGTCGAAGTTGTAGAGCTGCTCGACGAGTTGCTCCTTGCTGACGATGCGGCCGAAACGGTGCAGCAGGAACTCGAGCACGCTGGTCTCGTGCGTCGAGAGCTCGACCGTGCGGCCGCCGACCGCGGCGGTGCGGCCGACGGTGTCGAACGTGAGGTTCCCGTAGCTCATCACACCCGCGGTCGAAGCGCTTCCGCGCCGCAATAAGGCGCGTGCGCGCGCGAGCAGCTCGGGCACGCTGAACGGTTTGACGAGGTAGTCGTCGGCGCCGAGGTCGAGGCCCGTCACTTTCTCTTCGGCGCTCTCGCGCGCGGACAGGATGAGAACCGGCAGCGACGCATTGCGACGGCGCAGGCGCCGCAGCACTTCGAAGCCGTCGAGCCGCGGCAGCCCGAGATCGAGGACGACGAGAGAGAAGACGTCCTGCTTCAGCGCTTCGTCGGCTTGCGCGCCGTGCGATGCGCGGTCGACCGCGTAGCCGGCTTTCATCAACGCGACACGCAGCGCTTCGGCGAGCGCTTCGTCGTCCTCAGCGATCAGTATGCGCACCGACTGCCCCCTCCGGCCCGGCGCATCGCGTATGGATACAGCTCGTGCCCGGCCGCCCCTGTTGGCGAACCATTCTAGTGCGCGGTTCAGGATTTTGTAAGACTTTTTCTCTAGCATCGGCGTGGCAAAGAGATCGAGACATCGACCCGCCGGTCGTCGCTCGCGCGCGGCCGTACGCTGACAAGGAGGATGCGCATGGAGCTGTCCGGTAAGCATCACGAGTACTGGCGGAAGAATCTGGTCGTCACCGCGATACTGCTGGGCGTGTGGTTCGTCGCCACGTTCGTCGAAGCGTGGTTCGCGCGGGATCTCAACAACTACACCTTCCTCGGCTTCCCGCTCGGCTTCTACATGTCGGCACAGGGCTCGCTGATCATCTACGTGCTGATCATCTGGACCTACGCGAAATACATGCAGAAGCTCGACAAGGAATACGGCGTCGACGAAGGAGACCTCGAATGAGCCAGGCGATCTCCCACAGCGCGTTCAACTCCCAGCTCAAGCGCTACTACTCCTTCTATACCGGCGGCTTCATCCTGTTCCTGGTCGCGCTCGCCATCGGCGAGCAGATGGGCATGTCGCGCGAGTGGATAGGCTATTGCTTCCTGTTCGCGACGATCGGTCTCTACGCGGGCATCGGCATCATGAGCCGCACCGCGGAAGTCGCCGAGTACTACGTCGCGGGCCGGCGCGTCCCGGCGTTCTTCAACGGCATGGCGACCGGCGCGGACTGGATGAGCGCCGCGTCGTTCATCGGCATGGCCGGCACGCTGTATCTCGCGGGCTTCGACGGCCTCGCGTTCGTCATGGGCTGGACCGGCGGCTACTGCCTCGTGGCGCTCTTCCTCGCGCCGTACCTGCGCAAGTTCGGACAGTTCACGATCCCCGACTTCCTCGGCGCGCGCTACGGCGGCAACATCGTGCGCAGCATCGGCATCGTCGCGGCGATCGTGTGCTCGTTCGTGTACGTGGTCGCGCAGATCTACGGCGTGGGCATCATCACCAGCCGCTTCACCGGCCTCGAGTTCGGCATCGGCGTGTTCGTCGGCCTCGCCGGCATCCTGGTGTGCTCGATGCTCGGCGGCATGAAAGCGGTGACGTGGACGCAGGTCGCGCAGTACATCATCCTGATCATCGCCTATCTCACCCCGGTCGTCTGGCTCGGCATGAAGCACACCGGCGTGCCCATCCCGCAGCTTGCGTACGGGCAGACGATCCAGAAGCTCACCGAGGTCGAGAAGAAGATCTTCGCCGACCCGCGCGAAGCCGACGTGCGCAAGATCTACGCCGAGCGCGTGGCGGCCGCGGCGGCGGCGGAGAAGGACGTCAAGAAGGCGCACGCCGATCGCAAGGCTCAGCTCGAGAAAGAGCTCGCGGACCTGAAAGCGGCGAACGCACCGCAGGCGCGCATCGACCCGATCCAGAAATACCTGGCCGAGTACCCGACCGATCCGGAAGCGTGGAAGAAGTCGGTCGCCAAGGACAAGGCGCTCGCCGCGCGCGCCGCCGCACCGCGGGCTCACGCCGAGCCCTATGCGGGCAAGGACGAGAAGGCGCGCGACACCGCGAGGCTGAACTTCATCGGCATCGTGTTCTGCATGATGTTCGGCACCGCGGCACTGCCCCACATCCTGATGCGCTACTACACGACCCCGAGCGTGCAGCAGGCGCGGCAGTCGGTGTTCTGGTCGCTGTTCTTCATCTTCCTGCTGTATTTCACCGCGCCGTGTCTGGCGGTGCTGGCGAAATACGACGTATACACCAACCTCGTCGGCTCGAGCTTCGCGTCGCTTCCGGGGTGGGCCGCGGCGTGGGCGGCAGTGGATCCGACGCTGCTCAACATCACCGACATCAACCGCGACGGCATCGTGCAGCTCGCCGAGATCGTGATCGGCGGCGACCTCATCGTGCTGGCCACACCCGAGATCGCCGGCCTGCCCTACGTCGTATCGGGGCTGGTCGCCGCGGGCGGCCTCGCCGCGGCGCTGTCGACCGCGGACGGGCTGCTGCTCACGATCTCGAACGCGCTGTCGCACGATCTCTACTACAAGATGATCGACCCGACCGCGTCGACGCAGAAGCGCGTGACGATCTCCAAAGTGCTGCTCGTCGTGGTGGCGATCATCGCGGCCTACGTGACCTCGCTCAAGCCGGGAGACATCCTGTTCCTGGTCGGCGCGGCCTTCTCGCTGGCGGCGTCCGCGTTCTTCCCGGCACTGGTGCTCGGAGTGTTCTGGAAGCGCGCGACCAAGTGGGGCGCGATCGTCGGGATGCTCGCCGGCCTCTCGGTCTGCATCTACTACATGCTGCGCACCTACCCGTTCTTCACCAACATGGGCGTGCCGAAGATGGACCTGTGGTTCGGGCTGAACCCGATCTCCGCCGGCGTGTTCGGGCTTCCGGTCGGCCTGCTCACCATCGTCGTCGTGAGCCTGCTCACCTCCCAGCCCGACCGGGAGACGCAGGAACTCGTCGAGCACGTGCGCTACCCGCACCTGCGGGGAGACATCAACACCCAGGCGGCGTAACGGCTGTCTGCAGGAGTACTTTGGGGGCCTGCACAACGCAGGCCCCTTTTTTTATGATAGCGGCGTCATTCCCGCGAAGGCGGTGTAGCCCGTCATTCCCGCGAAGGCGGTGTGGCCCGTCATTCCCGCGAAGGCGGGAATCCATTTTGACCTCATGAGCCTCGAATCCCGTTTCCGCGCGCAGGTCGCGCGGATCGCCCTCTCCTTCGGACGCCGCGAGCAGGCGATCTCGCAGTACCAGCGCGCGCTGGACGCCGATCCCAACGACCCCGCGCCGGCGCGCTCGCTGGGCTTCCTGCATGCCGCGGCCGGCGACGCCGAGCGCGGCATCGGGTACCTCAACCGCGCGCTCGCGCTCGCACCCGATCACGCACCGACGCATTTCAACGTCGGATTCATCCATCACCAGCGCAACGACGTCGAATCGGCGATCGCCGCATTCGAGCGCGCCGTGGCGCTCGACCCGCGCATCGACCGCGCGTGGTACGGGCTCGGGATGGCCTATCGCACGCTGGGCAGGCCAGCCGAATCGGCGCGTGCGCTCGAGCGCGCGGCGAAGCTCCAGCCGATGAACGACATCGCGTGGTACGAGCTGGGAATGGCGTGGTACGCACTGAAGCGCTACGACAAGGTGCAGGAAGTGATCGAGCACTTGAACGGCTTCGAGCCGAAGCAGACGATGCGCCTCGTGCGCGACACCCCCGAGCGCGAAGCCGCGCTCGCGCGCGATCGGAGCGCGTGATGCCGACGTCGGTGCTGATACTCACGATGCTGCGCGCGATCGTCGAGGTGGCCGGCTTCGCCATGCTGGGACAGGCGCTGCTGTACGTGCTGGCCGGGCGCAGGCGCAAGGACAACTTCGTCTACCAGCTCTTCTCGATCCTCACCCGGCCGGTGATCCGCTTCACGCGCTGGATCACGCCGCGCTTCGTGCGCGACGATCACATCGGAATCGCGGCGTTCCTGCTGCTGCTGTGGCTGTGGGTCGGGCTGCTGATCGCGAAGCGCTACGTGTGCCTCACGCAGGCGCTCGCGTGCCCGGGAATGTAGCTCACGTGTCGTAGCGCAGGCGCCCTCGCCTGCACTCTAAGCCCCGTCCATCCGCCATTCGTGGCCGCATTTCTTGCAGCGCACGCGGATCCACGACGACTCGCCGCCGTTGCCGGCGTCGACCACCTTCAGGATGCCGTAGGTCGAGCACTCCTTGCAGCTCGACTGCGCGCCGAGCGTTTCGGCGCGCGCGAGCAGGAAGTTGTACCAGCGCAGCGACTTGAAGCACACGTACGCCGCCGCCACGACGAGCGCGGCGTTCCATACGAGCTGGAGGAAGGGGCCGGAAACATCGAGCTGCTCCAGGCATGCCGCGACCACGATCATGCACAGGAAGCAGGTGACGAACCACACGTGGCCTTCGATGAGCTGGCGCTCGTACCAGCGGCGGAATCCGAGCTTGGCGATGCCTTGGGCGGGAGTCATGACGGCGGATCCTGCGAAATGCGCGAACGAGCGACAGGCGGCCGCGGACGGCCGCGCCAGGGCGTGATTCAAGCCAGAATCAGGCCCGTACAAGGCGAGAACACCAGACCCCTATGCTAAAATCCGCCCTCCCGGAGAGGTGGATGAGTGGTTTAAGTCGCACGCCTGGAAAGCGTGTGTACGGTGAAAGCCGTACCGCGGGTTCGAATCCCGCCCTCTCCGCCACCAGGCTACGTAAGTAACGGATACTAGTGGTTTCGTTACACGAGTCCGGAGCCACTCCTTCACAGAGTTCGATCGTTCGCTCGATTGGCAGTGCCGCGCGGCAGCTGCTTTCCCGGCGCAACGGGCGCCCGCACAAACACCGACCCAGCCGCATGGTAAGGCGAGAAATCCGCGATGGGATCGAAGCGTCAATCCCGGTATCGATGCTCGCCCTAAGGCCGGCCGCTTTAAACGCTTTGAGCTAGAGCCCGACCGCAAGACGCCGCAGCAAATCGTCCAGACTGTGAAGCTTGAGCTTCGCCCGACCTGTCAAGTCCTGCCACTTCAGGCCGGCGGCAAATGCCGCCACGGCCCTCGTGACCTCGAAGTCGACCTTGTGATCAGTCGGCGTATTCGTCGTGTCGTCGGAGCACCGTGACGGGCACGTGCAGGCGCGCTCGGGGTCATGCACTAGTTTTCGCCGCTCATTCAGCCTTGATACCGGCTTCGCGTACCACTTTCGCCCATTTCTCTGTCTCAGCGCGTGCAAACGCCCCGAACGCCCTGTCGCTGAGTGATGCGGGTTCGGAGCCGGACGCGAGCAAGCGATCGCGGGTATCGGGTGATGCGAGCGCGCGGTTGATATCCGCGTTGATGCGCGGCGGGAGCCCTTTGGGAACGCCGGTGGGCGCGAACACTCCGGCCCAACCGACCGCCACGTAGTTCGGGTAACCGGACTCCGCCACGGTGGGTACGTCAGGCCATGCGGCAGATCGTTTCGCGCTCGTGATCGCGAGTGCGCGCAGGCGCCCGTTGCGCACGAACGGCGCCGCCGTAAGCGCGCTGGAAATCATGAATTCAGTCTGTCCGCCGACGGTGTCGGTCAGCGCCGGTCCAGTCCCCTTGTACGGCACGTGGTTCACTCTGACGCCGCTTTGCATCGTCAGCAGCTCCATCGCGAGATGGCCGAGCGTGCCGACACCCGAATGCGCGTAGTTGAGCGACCTGCCGCGGGTTTTTGCCAGCGCGATGAAATCGCCGAACGTCTTCGCTGCGAGCGCCGGATGCACAACGACAAGGCTGGGCGTCTGGGCGGCGAGCGCGACCGGAACGAAATCCCGGTGCGGCGAGAACGGCAGCTTCGCGTACAGGCTCTCATTGATCGCGTGTGTGGCGATGGTTCCCATCACGAGCGTATAGCCGTCCGGCGCTGCACGCGCGGCCATCTCGGTGCCGATGTTGCCACCCGCGCCGGGACGGTTGTCGACGATGACCTGCTGGCGCCAGTATTCGCTGAGCTTTACGCTGATCGCCCGCGCCAGCACGTCGGTGGGGCCCGACGGGGGAAAGGGCACGATGAGCCGCACAGGGCGTGCCGGGTAGTCGTCGCGCTCGGCCAGCGCCGGCGTCACCGCGAACGCAACCGTGAGTACCGGGACGAAACACCTCACCTGAATCAAAGGATCTCCGCCCGTGTGGACCCGGACACCGGGGGCACACCCATGCCCATACCGCTGCCGTAGCGGTCGGCGAATTCCGGTGCGAGCTTTCGGCCGTTGGGATTGTTCAGCCACAGCCGCAGCATGTGGCGCTTGCGGTCTTCCTCCGGCCACTCCTCGTAGGCAGTGCGCGAGTGCAGCACCATATGGTTGTTGCAGAACTGCATGTCACCGGGCTCGAGCATCATCTCGAGACGGATGTCTTCCCGCTGCGCGGTGCTGTTGAGGAACTCCATTGCCGCGGTCTCTTCCGCCGTGAAAGCGAGGCCCGCCTTGCGGGCTGCGGTTACGATCGCCGTATATACGTAGCGGCACGAGAGCCGCCGCTCGAAGTAGCTGTAGACCGGCACGCGATGGGGCGTGAGCGGGGCTACGCCTGGGAGCTCCTCACCGCGCAAGTCGTAGTGAAAGCCGCGGGCGAGCACATCGAGATACTCGGGATGCTTCGCCAGCACCTCGTTGTAGAGCGTCATCGCGCTTGCCAATCGGGACACGCCTCCCGATTTTGCTTTGCGGAAGCACAGGAGACCGACCACATCACAGTTGTCGTTGTGGAAGAAGAGCTCGGCGCTGGTCTGATAGCCGCGAACGTTCTTGTCCATGTACTTCAGGCCGGCGATCGCGCGCACGTGCCCGAGCAGGTCACCGCTCGCGTTCTGAGAGATCGGGTAGCCGAGATGGGTGCCGATACCCCAAAAAATGCGCGCGACGTCCTCGTCGCTGTACTTGCCGAGCGGCAGGCCTCGCACGACGACGAAACCGCGGCCGTTTTCGAGCTCGTCCGAGATGCGGGAGAGATCGCCCGCAATCGAGGTGAGAGGGAAATGCCCGCGGCGCATGTGGGTAAGAGCGACCGGCCGCTCACGCAGCCTGGCGAGCAGCTCGTCGATGTCTGCGAGCGCCGCGCGCGGTAGCGTATAGACCCAGTCCGTCCGATCGGCCAGCTCGCAGCCCTTCCACGCGCTGCGGCCAGTGATCGGGTGCCTCGGCACCTCGCGAACGATGTCTTCCATGACGCCTCCTCTCATTGCTTGCACGGCGCCTTGCGAGCGCAACCGGCTCACTCGGCACTCGCCCCCGACCATTTGATAATGGCCGCCCACTTGCTGAGCTCCGCCTTGATGAACGCCCCGAACTCGCTGCCCGTCGAGGCGACGACGTCGCCGCCTTGCGAGGCCACGATTGCCTGCACTTCGGGCTGCCGAAGCGCATGGGTCGTCGCCGAATGGAGCTCCCGCACGATCTCCGGCGGCACCGCCGCCGGTGCCAGAAAACCGAACCACGTGGTGACCTCGTAGCCCGGCAGCGCGGCCTCCGATACCGTGGGCACCTGCGGTGCCGCCGCCGAGCGCTTGAGCGAGGTCACTCCGAGCGGCAGCAGTCGGCCGGACGCCATGTGCGGCAGAGCCACGACGAGGTTGGGAAAAAGGATGGGAACGTTGCCCGCGATGCCGTCGACGAGCGCCGCAGCACTGCCCTTGTACGGCACGTGCAGCATCTTGATTCCCGCCTTGGCGCTGAAGAACTCCGCAGCAAGATGCTGGGGAAATCCGACGCCCGAGGTTCCATACGCCAATTGTCCCGGCTGCGCCTTCGCCATCGAAATCAGCGCCTTCACCGATCGCACCGGCAGGGAAGGATGCACGAGGACCACGTTCGGGAATTTCGCCGCCAGCGTGATCGGGACGAAATCCGCAACGGGATCGAAAGGCAGCTTCTGACGCAGCGCCGGATTGATCGCGTGCGTGCCGTTGTGGCCGATCATGAACGTATGGCCGTCGGGTACCGCTTTGGCGACGAAATCGGTCCCGATCTGCCCGCTCGCCCCCGGTCGATTGTCGACAATGACCTGACGCTTCCACGCGACGGTGAGCTTCTGCGCCACGGTGCGCGCAAGGGAGTCCGCTGCGCCCCCCGGTGGTCCTGCGACGACGAGGCGAACGACGCGGCTCGGGAACTCCTGCGCCCCAGCGGCGCAAGGGCTCAGCAGCACCGCGGCGGCGAAGGCGGCCGGGACGCGACGCGCCTCAAGCATGGGCCGCAGCGCCGAGCCGCCCTCGCTCGTGTGCCGACGGCGCTGCGCCGGCGCCATATGCGGGCACGCTTCCGATCGTTTGCGTGCGGTGCATGATGCGACGCGCATTCGCATCGAACGCGTTGCGATGGTGGATGGCGCAACGGTTGTCCCAGATGAGCGTGTCGCCGACCTGCCAATCGTGGTGCCACGCCGGCTGTGCCACCGTGTGTGCCCACAGCGCATCGAGCAGCGCGTCCGAATCGGCTTCCGCGAGGCCGTCTATGCGCGAATCGCGCCGGCGGCCGAGATAAAGCGCATTCCGCGCCGTCTCGGGGTGCGTGCGGATGATCGGGTGGCTGGTGGAGATGGAGTGCCGCCGGCGCTGGCCCGCGCTGTTCCGCCCCCCATCGTGATAGATCGTGCGGCCCTGGATCGCCGCGAGCAGATCGGCGGGCAGCGTGCGCAATGCCTCGTACATGTTGATAAAGCCGGTCTCTCCGCCGCGGCCGGCGGGCACTTCGAGCGACGTCAGGATACTGGCGGCCGGAGGTACCGGCGTGTTCGACATATCGGTGTGCCAGATCGCTTCGTCGTTGCCCAGGCTGCCGATCGGCTGCCCATTCTCGATCACGTTAGAGATGATGCTGATGTAAGGATCCGGCCGCTGCGCGCCTTGTTGCACCGCTGTCGGCGGCGATTCGAGCAGATCGCCGAAGTAGCGCCCCACCCGCAGCAGCTCCGCGTCCGTCAGGGTACGGCCGCGAAAGACCACCACGAGATGATCGAGCCATGCCTGGTGCACTTCCGCCACCGTCTGCGGATCGAGTGCCGCGATGTCCTCGTCGCATTCGATACGAGCCCCGATCGGGCCGGGTATCGGCGTCACCTTGATCTTCGAGTACCGGTTGAACGGCTTCGCGCCGTATCTGTTGTTCTGCACTGCGTCGTTCATGTAGCTCCTCCTGGTCTAATCGCACGTATGCGTGGCGTGAAGTCACTCCAGATCGATTCGTGCCTCCTTGATCACGGCTACCCACTTGGCGGACTCCTTCTCGATGAAAGCACGCAACGCCTGCGGAGTTCCCGGTGCGGCGGTGGCGCCGACCTTGCTCAACTGCTCGATCGTCGCCTGTGCCGCAAGGCTCGCGTTGATGCTCTTGTTGAGGCTCGAGACGATCGGCGCCGGCATGTCGCGCGGGCCGAGCACCGCCCACCAGCCTTCCGCTTCGTAGCCGGGCAAGCCGGCCTCGGCGATGGTCGGCACCTCTGCAACGGCGGGCGACCGCTTGAGCCCTGTGACTCCCAAGGCTTTGACTTTGCCAGAGGCGACGAACGGCACCGCCGAGAGTATCGCTGCCATCTGGAGCGGTATCTGACCGCCCATCAGATCCACCATAGCCGGGCCGGTGCCGCGATACGCAATCGGATGCAGACTGATGCCCGCCATCTGCCTGAAGAGCTCGCCGGCGAGATGGGTCAGGTTGCCGACGCCACCAGTCCCATAGGACAGCGGTTTGGGGGCCGCCTTCGCAACGGCGATCAGCTCCTTCACGGTGGATGCGGGAAAGCTCGGGGTCGACAGCAGGATGAAAGGCGCCTTCGCCACCAGCGACAACATGGAGAAATCGCGCTGCGTATACGGCGGATTCTTCATTCCCGAAGTGCCGTACGAGAACGATGCCGGCACGAGCAGGATCGTATACCCGTCCGGCTGGGACTTCATCGCCATCGCGGTGGCGATTCGCCCGTCGGCGCCGGCCCTGTTGTCGACGACCACCTGCTGGCCGAGGACATCCGTCAGCTTCTGAGCCAGGATCCGCCCCACGATGTCATTCGCCCCGCCCGGCGCAAAACCTACGACCAGCCGCACGGGACGGGATGGATAGTGTTGAGCGTGCGCATCTTGCGTGATCGCGGATGCCAATCCGAAGAGAACCGCGGGCACCGCGAAACGTCGACAGCATCGTGCTGCCGACGACGAGTAAAGATTCGATTTCGCTGTCGTCGATCTCATACGTGATCCACTGGCTGGCGGCCGCTGGCATGCCGCGCGCGCCAAAGTTCGTGGGGTCGTAAGCAGCGTCGACCCTGGCGGGTCGCGCTTCAGGCGAACGTCGGCTGCGCTCCCTGCACCGTGGTCCTTCTCATGCGCCGCCGCCGCGGCAGCTCGTAGTCGTGCATGGCGAGATGCTGCGTGGAAAAATTGTCCCACATCAGCAGGTCTCCGACGCGCCACCTGTGGACGTACTTGAACTCCGGCCTTTGCAGGTGGGCATACAGCTCGGAGAGCAGCGCCCTGCTCTCCGCTTCGCTCATGCCGACGATGCGCTCGGTGATGCCCTCGTTGACGAACAGTACCGGCTTGCCGGTAAATGGGTGGGCGATGACGATCGGGTGCTCCGTCGGCGGCACCTTCCTCTTCTGTTCTTCGGTCAACGGGACGAGGTTCGCCGCGCCCTCGCGCTTGATGGCCTGGATCTGCTCGTAGATGTAGTGATAGCTGTGAACCGCCTTGAGCCCCTTGATTCGGCGCTTTAGCTCGTCAGGCAGTCGTTCATAGGCGACCTGCGTATTGATGAACAGTGTATTGCCGAGCGGCACGCCGTCGTCGTCGTGCGGCACCTCCAGCGCGTGCAGCAGCGAGCACCGGCTGGGCTCCTTCATGTACGAAAGATCGGTGTGCCACACTTTGCCGGCGTCCGCGAGTCCGATAGGCTTGCCGTTGTCGTCGACGCAATTGGAGATGCTGTATATCTCGGGATACCCGGGCAGGTGATACGTGCTCTGGACGTGGATCTGCAGCGGACCGATGCGCTTGCTGAACGCGATATGCTCTTCGGGCTCGAGGGTCTGGTTGCGGATCACGAGCACCGCGTGCTCGTGAAAGCGCTCGATCAGCCTCTCGAAGTCCTCGTCGCTCAGGTCCTGAGACAGGTCGAGCCCGGCGACCTCGGCGCCGAGCGCCGCTCCGAGCTTGTTGCAGACCCACGATTGCATGGTCGCTTGCATGTCCTCCTCCTCCTAGAATGTGTTAGCGGTCCTGCGTGGCGAGCTCGCGCTCGAGCAGCGCGATATCGTCGATGTCCTCGAGCGAGCGAACCCGCTGCACGATGTTTTCGATTTGCGCAGCCGGCAAGACCACGGAGGCGAGCTGACGAAACTTCGCCTCGACTTCCGCGGGTGTGAACGGGTTGGCGACGGTCCCTTTGGGGTGATGCACCACTGCCGAGTGCTCCCGGCCGCTGCGGGTGCGAATCACCACCCGGGTCGAATAGCGCGAGGCTTCGCCCAGTTCATCGAGATCGCGTGCGACCTCGACGTGCACCTTCTTCACGAGGGCGAGCAGGTCCGGAGCCGCCAGTTGCTCATGCTCGAATTCCGCGACGAAGAGCCGGCCGCGCAGAAAACGGCTCGCCAGCGCAAAGGCGAGATTCATCTGTGCGCCGGTCGCGCCGTTCGGCTCGTACGGCCAGCCGCAGTGCTCCTTGGTCGAGCGGCTAACGTAGGCGGTGATCGACGTCACGTCGTCGGCCGATAAGCGGCGCTCGTCCAGGATCTGTTCCAGCGCATCGACCCCCGCGTGTATGGCTCCGGCCGTCGGGTAGCGCTTGAACCCGGTGTTCAGCAACTCGTAACGTTCGCCCAGGCCGTCGACGATCTCCGCAGGGTCTCCGCGCCCGTCGAACGTGCGCACGTAGCCGCCATACGGCGCCTCGAGCACGTTTGCGATGCCCTTGAAGCCGTCTTTTGCAAGGAACGCCGAGACCAGGCCGCTCTGCGCGGCGTGCCCTACATACAGGCGCTTGACCATGCCGCCGTACTGTGCGGCGATCAGCCCGCCGGCGTGGGGACCCGCGACGCCCAGAGCATGTTGCATGGCGTCGCCGTCAAGGCCGAGGATGGCGCCGGCCGCCGCGGCTGCGCCGAACACACCCGAAGTTCCGGTCGGATGCCACCCTTTCAGCAGATGGGGCACCCCCATGCACGCGGCGATCCTCACGCTCACTTCGTAGCCGGCGGCGACGGCAACCAGGAAATCCCGTCCTGCAATCGGACCCTCCGCATACCGTGCAGCAGCCAGCGCGGGAGGTATGCACGGAGGACCGGGATGGATGACGCCTCGCACGTGCATGTCGTCGAGCTCGTAACCGTGTGCCGCCGTGCCGTTCACGAGCGCAGCGATGGGTCCCGACGAGCGATACCGGGTACCCCACAGCACACAGCGCTCATCGCGATCGAAACGCCGGGACGTATTGCGCAGAAGCGCCGTCCATTCCCGGGTCGCGCCGAAAAGACCGCAGCCTATCGTGTCCAGGATATGAAGCTTGAGCTTCGCGACGACTTCGTGCGGCAGGTCCTGCCATTTGAGGCGCGCCGCGAACGTCGCGATGCGTCTCGTCACGGCGGAGCCGAGCTGATCCGCAGGCGCGTTCAATGGAGTGTCGGGCTGGTTGAGCATCCGGGTTAGCGCAAAGAAGTTAGCAGACGGCCGCCATGCCAACAAGAAACTATTTATTATCGAAGCATAACCAACTCTTCTGGTGGAAGCCCATGACCCTGCAGCAGCTCAGGTGCCTCTGCGCGATCGTCGACGAATCGTTCAACATCACGCGGGCCGCGGAGAAGCTGCACGCGTCGCAACCTGGGCTCAGCAAGCAGCTCAGGCAGCTGGAGAACGAGCTGGGCTTCAAGCTGCTGATGCGAAGGAGCAACCGCACCACCGGCCTGACCGCCGCGGGGCACGCCGTGCTGTCCGTCGCGCGCCGCATGCTGAAGGAAGCGGCGACGATGAAGGATGTGCTCAGCGCGCTGGGCGACGCGAGCACGGCGCAGATCACGATCGCCACGACCCACGTGCACGCGCGCTACTCGCTGCTACCGGTCATGAAGCAGTTCCGGAAGATGCACCCGAGCGTGCGCGTCACCCTGCGCCTGGGAAACGCGCAGCAGATCTCCTACTGGGTCTCCACGGGCGAGGCGGACCTTGCGATCGGCAGCGCGAGCGCGCATTCGCCGCGCGGCCTGGTGAGCGTCCCCTGTTTTCGCGTCGCGCACTGCGTCATTACGCCAATGCGCCACCCGCTCCTGAAACTGCGTCACCCCGGGATGCAAGACATCGCCAAATATCCCCTGATCAGCACCGGCGCCGACTCCCGGCTCAGCGCTCTCATCACCGCACGCTTCGCATCGTTCGGGTTGCAGCCGGACATCGTCATGCACGTGCTCGACATCGAAACCGTCAAGAAATACGTGCAGCTCGGGTTCGGCATCGCCATCGTTCCGACGATAGCAGTAGAAGCGAAGTTCGATCGTGACCTCCAGATGATCGGCGCTGGTCATTTGTTCGCGCCGACCATCGACTCCGTCATCTCCCAAGACGACTTGTCCGGGCGCCAGCACGTCGAGGACTTCGTCAACCTGGTCGCGCCAAAGCGAGCGAGAGGGAGAGCCATCCGGGACTTGCCGGCGACTACAGCGAAACAATAGACGCGCTTGATACTCGCGGCCGCTTACAATCGGCGACTGCCGCGACAACAACAGAGCGATTCAACAGGAGGAGTGCAGTGTCGACGTTCATTCGGACGCTGATGGCCATGGCCGTCGCGATACCCACTGGCAGCACATTCGGTCAGACCGCTTACCCGGCGAGAACAGTGCGTGTGGTGGTGCCTTTTCCCCCAGGCGGCACCAACGACCTGGCGGGACGCATCGTGATGCGCGAGCTGGCGGACACGATGGGCCAGCCATTCGTGATCGACAATCGCGCTGGAGCATCCGGAATCATCGGTGCCGAGATCGTCGCGAAGGCGCCGCCGGATGGCCATACGCTGATGGTGAGTTCCACGTCCCACCTGACCAACGGGATGATGTTCAAGAAGGTCCCGTACGACACGTTGAAGGACTTCACATCGGTCGCGTTGCTGGCCGCCACCCCCGGTGTGTTGATGGTGCATCCGTCACTGCCCGCGCGCTCAGTCAAGGAATTCGTCGCGCTCGCCAAAGCACGGCCGGGCCAGATCAGCTATAGCTCCAATGGAGAGGGCGGGACGCTGCACCTGTCGATGTCCTATCTGGGCTCGATGGCGAACATCCAGATGGCGCACGTGCCATACAAAGGCGGTACACCCGCCACGACCGCGCTGGTGTCGGGCGAAGTGCAGTCGCTGATGGGCGCGATCAGCACCAACTTGTCCTTCATCAAGGCGGGCCGGGTACGTCCACTGGCCGTGTCCTCGGCACGGCGTTCGACGGCGCTGCCCGAGCTGCCGACAATCTCTGAAGCCGGAGTGAAGGGCTTCGACGTCGATCCGTGGGTCGGCGTGTTCGCTCCGGCGGCCACGCCGCGCCCCGTGATCGAACGCCTGCACGCCGCGATCAAGGCGGCGCTGCAGAAGTCCGATGTACGCCGGCAGCTCGATGCGCAGGCGCTGGAGGTTTGGCTCCTTAGCCAGGAAGAGTTCGCCGCGAAAACCAAGGCGGACTATGCGAAATGGGGCAAGATCATCCAGTTGGCTGGCGTGAGACCGGAATGAGAGGGCGCCCTGCCCCGTATGCGCCCGTTTGCTACCTCCAGTAGCCTCGGTTTTCGCTTTAGCACTCGGGGTCTGCTGAATACTAGATTCCCACTCAGCGCCGTCTATGAAAAACGAATATCCCCTACACGATAAGAAAACCGGTTGTTGCTCGACCTACCTTCGCTCGTGCGTGGCCAGCACATGGGTGTCTGCTGGCTTCGCGCTCGCGTTGGGCGTGTCCTCGGCCGTGGCGCAAGATTTTCCGACGCGCCCGATCAGACTCATTACGCCATTTCCGCCCGGCGGTACGACCGACATCCTCGCACGAATCACTGCTCACAAGCTGACGCAGGCTTTTGGGCAGCAGGTAATCGTAGACAACCGCGGCGGCGGCGGTGGCACGATCGGCGTGGAAGCCGCGGCGCGAGCGACCCCTGACGGCTACACGATCCTCATTGCGCACATCGGGCCTTTGAGCATGGCGCCCGCCCTTTATCCAAAGCTCGGCTACGATCCAGTCAAATCATTTGCACCCATCACGCTGTTGGCGACAGTTCCCAACGGGCTGGTCGTGCATCCGTCACTGCCGGCCCGTTCGGTAAAGGAGCTGATCGCCCTCGCGCGCGCCAAACCGAAACAGGTCCTCTATGCCTCAGCGGGGAGTGGCAGCATCGCGCATCTCGCAGTAGTCAACCTCGAGGTGCTGGCGCGAATTCAGCTCAGCCATGTGCCCTACAAAGGCGGAGCCCCATCGGTACGCGAGTTGATCGCAGGCGAGACCTCCCTGACGATCACGGGCATGCCGCAGCTGCGCCCGCATATAGATGCCGCCCGCCTGCGCCTGCTCGCAATCGGGGAATCCAGGCGTCTTCCGGCACTGCCCGACGTTCCCACGATAGCCGAGTCAGGCGTTCCGCACTATCACGTCACACAATGGCAAGGAATACTCGCGCCGGCCGGAACGCCGAGTGAGCTCGTCGCGAAGCTCAACGCGCAGATCGTCAAGGGCATACACTCGCCCGACGTGAAGCAGCGGCTGACCTCCGATGGTGCCGAGCCGGTCGGAAGCACGCCGCAGGAGTTCGCGGCGCATATCAAATCGGAAGCGGCAAAATGGCTTCCGATCGTGAGGGCCTCCGGTGCGAAGCCTGATTGATCCGGACTCGAGAAAGGATTCGCAGCGCAGATCGCCGAAGGCCTTGACACGCAGTGCCTATGATCACTTCGCTCGCCTCGAACGAAGAGCCGGGCCATCCCGGCCTTTTCTCAAACGCCGTATGGTAAGTTACTGGTTCTGCTGAACAGGACGAGTTCGATTCCGCCCTCTCCGCCACCAGCGCCCGCGCCGCTTTCCGACCGCTCGCTGACTGCTCTCCAGGTACGATCGCTTTGCTGACCCGTTGCTCGGTCTGCTAAGCCTTGCTCAGCGTCTGCTGAGTCACGCTCGACGAAGCCGCTCCAGCGCCACGCCGTTTGCTCCCGTGCGGCAACACCGCTATGATGCGCGCCATGTCACTCGCGCGCTCGTACCGCTCCGGAGTGGCGCTGATCACGGCGCTGCTCCTGATCGTATGCCAGGCTGCTTTTGCAGCTCAGGCCTGCGCGCACTCGCCGCTCCCGGTCCAGGACGCGGCAGCAATCGCGCCGTGTCACGAAGCGGGTGACGACGGAAAGGCGTCGTCTGCGCCTGCCGCCAAGGGTTCCTGTGAGGCCGGCAAAGCGCTCAGCGATATCCCGAACGTGCACGTGTACGCGCTCGCTGAGCTGCCGGCCGTCGATATCGCATACGCATCAACCGCACCGCGGGGCGTTCCGTCACGCACCAGCGCGCGTTCGCAAGCTGTCTGCTACTCCCCTCCTCTCAGCGTCCTGCACTGCCGCTTTCTTAATTAGAGCCTCCGTTACGCGCTAGTCCCGGTTTGCGCCGGGAGTTCGCCCGTTCACCGGAGGCTTCATGCAATCAGTTTCGACCTGCGCGCGCGCGCCATGGCGCACGCTGCTTCTATTCATTCCAACCCTGGCCGCCGCATGCGCCTTTGCGCAAGCGGCCGATCTGTGGCCGCTCGCGTTCCAGGAAGCGCTGCAAGTCGCCGAGCAGCGCTCCGCGCGCCTCACGGCCCAGGAGGCCGCCGTCGGCGCGGTCGGCGAACAGGTCGCGCGGGCGCGCGAGCTGCCCGACCCGAAGCTCAGGCTGGGCCTCGACAACGTCCCGGTCAGCAACCCCGACGCGTTCAGCCTGACGCGCGATTTCATGACGATGCGCCGCATCGGCTACATGCAGGACGTGCCGAATGCGGACAAGCGCCGCGCGCGCGGTGAGCGTGCGGAGCGCGAGCAATCGGTCGAGGCTGCAACCCTCGCCGCGCAACGCACACAGGTTCGGCAGGACACCGCGCTCGCCTGGCTGGAGCTCTATTACGCCGAGCGAAGCCTGCAGGCGGTCACGAGGCTGCAGGAAGCGTTGCGGCTCGAAGCCGAGACGACCGGCCCTGCCGTCGCCGGGGGCCGCATGAGCCCGGCGAACGCCGTCGGCGCGCGTGCCGCCGCGGAGACCGTTCAGGACCGCATCCTCGAACAGCAGCGCGCGGTCGCACGCGCGCGAGCCGCGTTCTCGGCCCTGGTCGGAGAGGCTGCCGACCGGCCGCTCGGCCCTCCGCCGAACATCGAAACGCTCGCGCATGCGCCTCATACGCTCGTCGCCGACATCGATGCGCATCCGGATCAGCGAGTCTTCGCGCAACGTGAAGCGCTCGCCGAGAGCGAAGTCGCCCTGGCGGCGAGCGCCCGCAAATCCGACTGGAGCTGGGAAGTCTCTTTCGGCCAACGTGAGCCGCGGTTCTCGAACATGGTCAGCGTCATGGTGACCATGGACTTGCCGTTCTGGAGAGCACAGCGCCAGGACCGCGACGTCGCCGCACGCGTGAAGCAGCTCGAGCAGGCGCGGGCGATGCGCGAAGACGCCCGGCGCATGCACGAGGCCGAAGTGCGCATGCTCGTCGCCGACTGGAGCTACGCGGGGCAACGCGTCGCGCAATTCGAGAAGAAAGTGCTGCCGTTGACGCGCGAGCGATCGGCGCTCGCACTCGCCGCGTATCGCGGCGGACGCGGCGAGCTTGCGAGCGTCCTGGAAGCACGCAGGGCCGAGACCGAGGTCGAGCTGTCGCGTTTGTCCGCGGAGCTCGAGAGGGCCCGCGCGTGGGCGCGCCTGAACTACCTCTTCGATCACGAGGTGAAACCATGAATCGCGGCGCAGCGGCAGCCGTTGCATGGGTCGTGGCTTTGGCGGCGGGCGCAGCCGGCGGCTACTGGTTCGCCTCCCATCGCGCGCACCCCGTAACCGCCGCGCCGAAGACGTCCGAGGCCGCGACGACGGACAAGAAGGTGCTCTACTGGTACGACCCGATGTATCCGCAGCATCGCTTCGACAAGCCCGGCAAATCGCCTTTCATGGATATGCAGCTCGTGCCCCGCTACGCAGGCGAGACCGAGGACCAGGGCGCGGTCACGGTCAGTCCTCGCGTGGCGCAGAGCCTGGGCATACGCACGGCCGAAGTGAAACGCGGTTCGATGGCGCCCAAGCTGAGCGCCGTCGGGACCGTCGAGTACAACGAGCGCTCGGTGGTGCTCGTACAGCCGCGGGCAAACGGTTTCATCGAGCGCCTTTATGTGCGCGCACCGCTCGACCCGGTGCGGCAAGGCGCGCCGCTGGTCGAGATGCTCATTCCCGAATGGGCGGCGGCGCAGGAGGAGTATCTGCTCCTGCGCAAACGCGCGGACAACGGATCGGGCGAGCTTGCGACGGCCGCGCGGCAGCGCCTGCTGCTGCTCGGCATGTCGGAATCGCAGGTCGCCGCGATCGAGCGCAGCGGCACGCCTCAGCCGCGTATCACCCTCGCCTCCCCCATTTCAGGCGTGGTGGCCGAGCTGGGCGCGCGCCAGGGCATGACGGTCACCGCAGGCACCACACTGTTTCGCATCGCAGGCCTCGGCACGGTGTGGGTCGTGGCCGAAGTGCCCGAAACGCAGGCCGGGCAGCTCGTGCCCGGAAGCCGCGTCGAAGTTCATCTCGCGGCCTATCCGAACGAGGTCGTGAAAGGCCGCGTCAGCGCCGTCCTGCCCGAAATCAATGCCGCGACTCGAACGGTGCGCCTGCGCGTCGAGGTCGCCAATGCCGCAGGCCGCTTGCGGCCCGGGATGTATGCGAACGTGAGCTTCGCGCCGCGCGCGCAGGAGCTATTGCTCGTGCCGACCGAAGCCGTCATACGGACCGGTGAGCGCACGGTCGTCATCGTCGCCGAAAACGAGGGACGCTTTCGCGTCGCCGAAATCGAGCCGGGAATGGAGTCCGGCGCCGAGACCGAGATCCGCAAAGGCCTGAAAGCCGGCGAGCGCGTGGTCGTTTCCGGACAGTTCCTCATCGACTCCGAGGCCAGCCTGCGCAGCACGCTGTCACGGCTGGAGAGCTCGCCCGTCCCGGCGAAACAGACCGATGCAAAACCCGAAGGTCACCGCGGCCACGGCCGTATCACGGCCATCGATCCCGCAAAGGGCCGCATCGATCTCGACCACGCAGCGATCCCGTCGATGAAGTGGCCGGCGATGCACATGGGATTCGCCGTCGCCGACCGCGGTGCGCTCGACACATTGAAGCCCGGCGACACGGTCGACTTCACGGTGCGTGCGAACCCGGACAAGAACGGCGATTACGTGATCGAGAGCCTCTCCGCGAGGAGCGCGAAATGATCGCCGCTCTCATACGCGCATCGATCGCGAACCGCTTTCTCGTCTTGATGGCGACGCTGCTCGTCACGGCGTGGGGCATTTACGCAGCGATGCGCACGCCGGTCGACGCCCTGCCCGATCTCAGCGATGTGCAGGTGATCGTCCGCACGACGTACCCGGGCCAGGCGCCGCGGATCGTCGAAGACCAGGTCACCTATCCGCTCACGACGACGATGCTTTCGGTCCCGGGCGCGAAGACGGTTCGAGGCTATTCGTTCTTCGGCGACTCGTTCGTCTACATCCTCTTCGACGATGCGACCGATCCGTACTGGGCACGGTCGCGCGTGCTCGAGTACTTGAATCAGGTCCAATCCCGACTGCCGCCCCAGGCGAAACCGGGGTTGGGGCCGGACGCCACCGGCGTCGGCTGGATTTACCAGTACGCGCTGGTCGATCGCACGGGCAAGCACGACCTCGGCGAGCTGCGGGCGATCCAGGACTGGTTTCTCAAGTACGAGCTCAAGGCCCTGCCGAACGTCTCCGAAGTTGCGAGCGTCGGCGGCATGGTGCGCCAGTACCAGATCGTGCTCGACCCCGACCGGCTGCGTGCTTACGGGATTCCGCACTCGCGCGTGATCGGCGCGGTGCAGAACGCGAACCGCGAGTCCGGCGGCTCGATCGTGGAGCTCGCCGAAGCCGAGTACATGGTCCGCTCGAGCGGCTATCTGAAGACGCTCGACGATTTCCGATCGATACCGCTGACGACGTCGAAGAGCGGCGTTCCCGTCCTGCTGCGCGACGTTGCGCGCGTGCAGATGGGGCCGGAGATGCGCCGCGGCATCGCCGAGCTCGACGGTGAAGGCGAAGTCGCGGGCGGCGTGATCGTCATGCGCGCAGGCAAAAACGCGCTCGAGACCATCAACGCGGTCAAGACGAAGCTCGCCGAGCTTCGCAAAGGTCTCCCTGAAGGCGTCGAGATCGTCGAGACCTACGACCGTTCGGGACTCATCGAGCGTGCCGTCAGCCACCTTCGCGAGAAGCTCGTCGAGGAATTCATCGTCGTCGCGCTGGTGTGCATCGCCTTCCTGCTGCACTTGCGCTCGGCCCTCGTCGCGGTCGTGACGCTCCCGCTCGGCGTGCTCGTGGCGTTCATCGTCATGTACTACCAGGGGGTCAACGCGAACATCATGTCGCTGGGCGGGATCGCCATCGCCATCGGCGCGATGGTCGACGCGGCCATCGTGATGATCGAGAACGCCCACAAGCACCTCGAAGCGTGGTCGCACGCCCATCCGGGCGAGCGAATCGGCACATCGGAGCGCTGGCAGGTCATCGCGGACGCCTCCGCCGAGGTCGGACCGGCTCTTTTCTTCTCGCTGCTGATCATCACCCTTTCCTTCGTACCGGTGTTTGCGCTGGAGGCTCAGGAAGGCCGGCTCTTCGCGCCGCTCGCTTATACCAAAACCTACGCGATGGCGGCGGCCGCAGGCCTCGCGGTGACGCTGATTCCGGTCCTCATGGGCTATTTCATCCGGGGCCGAATACCGGAAGAGCGGCGCAATCCCATCAATCGCGGCCTCATCGCCGTCTATCGCCCGATGCTCGGTGCGGTCCTGCGGTGGCCGAAGACGACCATCGCGGTGGCGGTCGCGGTTCTGCTGCTCAGCGTGCTTCCGTTGACCCGACTCGGCGGCGAGTTCCTGCCGCCGCTGTACGAAGGCGACCTGCTGTACATGCCGAGCGCGCTGCCCGGAATCTCGCCCGCGAAGGCTGCCGAGATCCTTCAACAAACCGATCGGCTGATCCGAACCGTTCCCGAGGTCGCGCGCGTGTTCGGCAAAGTGGGCCGCGCGGAAACCGCGACCGACCCGGCGCCGCTGGAAATGTTCGAGACGACGGTGCAGCTCAAGCCGCGCGACGAATGGCGAGCAGGCATGACGCCGGACAAGCTCACCCAGGAGCTGGACGGGCTGGTCCGCGTGCCCGGCCTCGCGAACATCTGGATACCTCCGATCCGCAATCGGATCGACATGCTCGCGACCGGCATCAAGAGCCCGCTCGGCATCAAGGTGTCCGGTCCCGACCTGCCGGAGATCGAGAAAGTCGCGGGGGAGATCGAGCGGCTGGTGAAGGACGTTCCAGGTGTCACGTCCGCTCTCGCCGAGCGCGTAACCGGCGGCCGTTACATCGACGTCGATATCGATCGGGCGGCGGCGGCTCGATACGGCCTGAACGTCTCCGATGTCCAGTCGGTGGTGTCCGCCGCGATCGGCGGCGAGAACATCGGCGAAACCATCGAAGGCCGCAGGCGCTTTCCGATCAACGTGCGCTATCCGCGCGAGCTGCGGGATTCACTGACCGACCTGCGGCAGTTGCCGATCGTCACCGACGCGGGCGCGCAGATTCCGCTGTCCGCCGTCGCCGCGGTGCGCATCGCCGACGGTCCCGCGTCGCTCAAGAGCGAAAACGCCCGCCTGTCGGGCTGGATCTACGTCGACATCCACGGCCGCGATCTCGCGTCCGTGGTCGCCGACGCGAAGCGCGCCGTGGCCGGCGCTGTCAACCTGCCGCCGGGCGTGTCCGTTCAGTGGTCGGGGCAGTTCGAGTATCTGGAGCGGGCGGCGCAGCGCCTGAAGGTCGTGGTGCCCTTCACGCTGATGATCATCTTCGTCCTGCTCTTTCTCACCTTCAGTCGCGCCGGCGAAGCGGCGCTCATCATGAGCGCGCTGCCGTTCGCGCTCGTCGGCGGCATCTGGTACGTGTTCCTGCTCGGCCATCATCTTTCGGTCGCCAGCGCGATCGGTTTCATCGCGCTCGCGGGGCTCGCCGCGGAATTCGGTGTCGTCATGCTGGTCTACATCCGGCACGCCCTCGACGCGCGGCTCGCGGCAGGCGCACCGAATACACGCGAGACGCTGCTGGCCGCGATCGAGGAAGGCGCGGTGCTGCGCGTCCGGCCGAAGGCGATGACCGTCGCGGTGATCGTCGCAGGCCTGGCGCCGATCATGTGGTCCGACGGCACGGGCGCGGAGATCATGCAGCGCATCGCCGCGCCGATGATCGGCGGCATGATCACCGCTCCGCTGCTCTCGATGTTCGTCATACCCGCGGCTTACCTGCTCATGCGCCAGCCGCGTTTCCATCGTCGTTTGTTCAACCACGTAGCAACCACAGGAGAAGTACGATGAAAGCAGTCGTTTTCACAATCGCGTTCGCCGGCAGCATCGCCACCGTTCACGCGGGCGACATGAAAGGCATGGACATGAAGGACATGTCCCCGTCGCAGATGGCCAAGGACGCCAAGCCCGGCAAACACATTGCCAAAGGCACGGTGAAAAGCGTCGACGCCAAGGCGCAGACCGTGACGCTGGATCACGAGCCCGTGAAAAGCATGAGCTGGCCTGCGATGACCATGACCTTCAAGGTCCGGGACAAGGCTGTCATGGAGAAGCTCGCGCAAGGCAAGAAGGTCACAGTCGAGTTCGAGCAGCGCGGCAAGGACTACGTCATCACGAGCGCCAAATAGCCCCATCACGCGTGGCATAGGGCCCCACGCGCCGCCGGGATACCGGAGCGATATGCCGGCGTTCGGAGGACGGCTGAGCGATGCCGAGATCGCCGCCGTTCTGGCCTTTATCAAGAGCGCGGATACAAGGAGCTCAGGATGTTTCGGATTATCGCTGGTACTCTGACGGCTTCGCTGGTCATGATCGCTGCGCCGGTCGCGGCCGCGGCGGGTGACACATCGCGAGGCGCGAAACTGTTTCAGCAATGTGCCGCCTGTCATTCCACGAAGCCTGGCGAGCACCTGACCGGGCCCAGCCTGGCGCATGCGTGGGGTCAGCGCGCGGCCTCCAGCAAGGACTTCCTGCGCTACTCCGACGCACTCAAACGTTCCGCCGTGACTTGGAACGAGAAGACGCTCGACCAATGGCTGGCCGGTCCCGGCCGGTTCGTTCCGGGAAACGCCATGACGTTCCCGGGCATCAAGGACCCGGGTGCTCGGCAGGATCTCATCGCGTACTTGAAAGCGGTCGCCGAGAACTCCGCGCCCACCGCCACCGGAAAACAGGAAGGCGGCATGATGATGGGCCGCTCCCAGCGGGCGAATCTGAAGAAGGCCGGCGCCGATTCGCAGGTGCTGTCCGCATCTCACTGTCGCGACACCTACACGATCAGAACCGCGAACGGCACCGTGCACAAGGTGTGGGAATACAACTTACGCCTGAAAACCGACTCGAGCGGGGATGGGCCGCAACCCGGAAAGCCTGTCATTGTGGGGTCCGGCATGATGGGCGACCGAGTGTCGCTCGTGTTCGCCTCTCCCGCTGAAATCAGCGGCTTCATCAAGGCGTCGTGCAACTGAGGGCTCGATCTGCACGGTAACGTGTCCGATCCCGAAAGTGCTGGTGGAGCTCGTGCGCCGCGTCCTCAACAGATACATCATTCCCCGGCATAAGCTGCAACGAGCGGCGGAATGCGAAGCTCGAGCCAGCGCAGCAGGCTATGCGGGATGCGCGCGCAATGACAACAACGCCGAGGACCGCGCCGTGAGCCCGGATGCGAATTCGACCACGAACATCACGACGTTGATCGCGAGGACGGTTCGAAAGGTCGAAGCCTGCCGGTCTCGCAGCGCTTCGATCGGGCACCCCTTGTCGTTACAGCAATCAGTCATTTCGACTCTCCGATGCGGCCTCTGCGGCGTGCCCGAGACGGCGCGTGCCCCACACGAACGAATGCAGACGGCCGCTTAAGGAGCGATCACACCATTATCGCGAATCGCAAAGGCGCCGGACACCGACCCGCGCGATACGAATGTCAAGCGGCCGATCGTTCGATCGCCGATTCCTGTGGCACCATGCGGGCCGCGAGTTCGGCCGCCGTCTGCTGTGCAGCAGACGGGGCATGGCTACAACAATAGTGGTGACGAGATACGGTGAACCGCAATTTATGGCTGATGGCCGCAGCTCAAGGCCTTTTTCTCACGAACAATGTGGTATTCGTCGCGATCAACGGTCTGGTCGGTCTGTCGCTCGCACCCTACCCCTGGATGGCGACCCTGCCCATCATGGGTTACGTCGTCGGCGGCGCGCTGTCCACGGGTCCGGTGGCATGGTCGCAGGCGCGTTGGGGCCGCAAGGTTTCCTTTCAGCTCGGACTCGCCGTGGCAGTGTTTTCCGCCCTGCTTGCAGCGTATGCGGCGACCAGCGCCGATTTCTGGCTGCTCGTGACCGCGACGATGCTGGCCGGCTACTACAGCGCGAACGGTCAGCTGTACCGCTTCGCCGCCGCGGAGCTTGCCCGGCCTGAGTATCGTCATCGCGCCGTTTCGATCGTCCTCGCCGGCGGACTCGCGGGCGGCGTAATCGGCCCCAGTCTCGCGCAATGGACACAGCACATGACGCAGGCGCCCTTCGTAGGCGCCTACGTCGCGCTGTCGGTCCTCGCGCTCGTTTCCGCAGGCGTCATCTCGCTCGTTCAATTCCCGGTCCCGCTTTCGAAGAACAGGCAGTCCGCCGAAGGACGGCCGCTCTCCGTGATCATGCGCCAGCCCGTGTTCGTCGTGAGCACGCTGGCCGCCGCGGTCAGCTATGGGGTCATGAACATGCTGATGGCCGCGTCGCCGATCGCCATGAAGATGTGCGGACATGCGTTCAGCGACGCCGCACTGGTGCTGCAATAGCACGTCGTCGGGATGTTCGCACCAGGTTTTTTTACCGGCCGCCTGATCACCCGGTTTGGAGAGATCCCGGTCCTCTTCGCGGGCCTGGTCCTCAACGTGATGTGCATCGCCGCCGCGCTGGCGGGCAACGACGTCCCGCATTTCGTCGCCTCGATGTTCCTGCTGGGCGTCGGCTGGAATTTCCTCTTTACGGCGGGCACCTCGCTGTCGCTGAAGGCGTATCGACCGGAAGAACGGGACAAGACCCAGGCCGCGATCAATCTCTGCGTGTTCGGCATGATGATGGTGTCCTCGTTCTCCTCGGGCGCGTTGGTCACCACGCAAGGCTGGACACTGCTCAGCTACGTCTCATTGCTTCTCGTCGTCGTGGCCGCCGTCGGCGTGCTCTGGTATGCGCTTTCGGTGTCCTCGCGACGCACCGCCGTCAATCCACGCTGATCCCGCTAGAGCTCCACGACGATATTGCCCGCCGCGTCGCAGACCGCGCGCGCATCGGGCGGCACGATCAGCGTCGACGACGGCTCTTCCACGATCGCCGGTCCGACGATCGTCTCAAAGGCGGCCAGCGCCGAGCGCTCGCAGACCGGCACGTCCGCATACGCTTTCCGTGCCGGCACCCACGCGCGACGCACACCCTTGCGGGCGTCGCCTGTCGACGCCTGGGGTCCCGCGGTATTCAGGCGTCCGCCGCCCGTGGCCGCGGAGACCGCGACGCGGATGTTGATGATCTCGATGTTCGCAACCGGAGGCACTTTCATGAACATCCGGCGATACGCCTCCAGGAAAGCCTCGCGCAGCGCGGCTTCGGAATCGTGCGTATAAGGTCCTGCCGGCAACGAGGTCACGAGCTCGAATCCCTGCCCGACGAAACGCATGTCGGCCGAACGTGCGACCGAGGTCGCAGCGCTTCCCGCCAGCGTCTTTTCGATCACCGCTTGCGCTTCGCGCTCCAGCGCGGTGTAGGCGGACTCGAGCGCGCGCCAGTCGAGCTCGTCGAGGCGCGCGGTAAGTGTTCCTACGCGATCGATGCGCGCAGGCGCCATGAGAAGCCCGAGCGCCGAAGCGACGCCGGCGCCCGGCGGACAGATCACGCGCTTTATACCTAGCCGGCGCGCGACCTCGCATCCGTGCAGCGGTCCTCCCCCGCCGGTGACGAGCAGCGCAAAGCGGTCGGCACTGTGGCCGCGCTCGGCGATGTGGACCCGTGCGGCCGCAGCCATGTTCTCGTTGACGACCGAGTGGATGCCCCACGCGAGCTCGGGCCCGTCGAGCCGCGAGGCCTTCGCCAAAGGGTCGATCGCGCGCGTCGCTGCCGCGGGGTCGATGGGCATCGTCCCGCCCGCAAAATTCGCCGCATCGAGATAGCCGAGCGTCAGGTTGGCGTCCGTCACTGTCGCATCGTTGCCGCCGCGCCGGTAGCACGCCGGCCCGGGCGCCGCGCCGGCGCTGCGCGGACCCACCTTGAGCAGCCCGAGCGTATCGATAGCCGCGATGCTTCCACCGCCGGCGCCGATCTCGATCAGCTCCACCGTGGAAATGTTCAACGGAAGGCCGCTGCCTTCGGCGAAGCGCTTTTGACGCCCCGCTTCGAAGCGGTAGGCGATCAGCGGCTGACCTCCATCGATGATGGAGAGCTTCGCGGTCGTGCCGCCCATATCGAACGCGAGCACATCGGACACGTCCGAGCGCGCGCCGAAGAACGCCCCGGCCAGCGCACCGGCCGCCGGCCCCGATTCGAGGAGCTGGATCGGGACGCGCTTCGCCTCGTCGATGTGGGTCAGACCGCCGTTGGAGAGCATCATGAAAAGCGGCGCGGAGATGCCGAGCGCCGCGATCTCGCGGCTCATGAGCTCGAGATAGCTGTCCGCGAGCGGCTTGATGTAGGCGTTGGCGACGGTGGTCGACGCGCGCTCGAACTCGCGGATCTGCGGCGACACATCGCTCGAAAGCGAGACGAACAGCTCCGGGTACGCGCTGCGCAGCAACTCGGCCGCGCGGCGCTCGTGGGCGGGATTGGCGTACGCATGAAGGAAGACGACCGCGACCGAAGCCACGCCGGCGTCGCGCAGCTCTTGCGCCCGGGCGAGCAGTGCTTGCTCGTCCAGCGCTATCTCGGGCCGGCCATCGACCGTCGTGCGCTCGGGCACCTCGAGGCGCAACGCCCGACGCACGAGCGGCTTCGGCAGGTCGATGAAGAGATCGTAGAGCTCGTACTTGTGCTCGCGTCCCAGCTCGAGCGTGTCGCGAAATCCGGCAGTCGTGATCAGGCCCGTCAGCGCGCCCTTGCGCTCGATCAGCGCGTTGGTGAAGAGCGTCGTCGCATGGACCACGCGCACGACCTGCGAGTACGGAATCTCGCGCTGGCCGAAGAGGCGCCGGATGCCGCTGACGACGCCTTCGTGCGGCGCATGCGGCGTCGTGAGCTCCTTGTGGCTCAGCGACTGCGCGCGCGCATGGTCGTAGACGACGATGTCGGTGAACGTGCCGCCGATGTCGATGGCGAGTGAATAGGTCATTTAGGCACTTTGATCAAGTCATTGCGAGGAGCGCAAGCGACGAAGCAATCCCGGAGCGTCCGCTCCGTGCGCCACGAGATCGCCGCGTCGCTTCGCTCCTCGCGATGACACCTCCTAAACATAACCGTCGGCGCGGTCGCTCTCGACGAGCGCGTCGGGACGCTCGGCAGGCGGCCCGTAGCCGCCGCCGCCCGGCGTCCTGAGCTCGATCGTCGCGCCGCATTCGACGACGTGCTGCGCCTTGGGGTCGACGCGCTTGCCGTTGATCAGCACTTCCCCCGGCGCGCCCGCCTCGCCTCCGGCAACGCCGGCGGGCGCCGCCTCGGCACGCGTGCGCTCGGCCAGGAAGGTCGCGATCGCCGGCGCTTTCGACGTCGACTCGAACAGGATCTCCTGGCCCGTCCCGCCGCGGTATCGACCCTTGCCGCCGGTGCCTGTGCGGAACCGTCGATGGCGCACCTTGAGCGGCGCGAGCTTCTCGATCATCTCGACCGGGGTCGACGAGATGTTGCTCGGCCAGCTCAGCACATTGGCGCCGTCGCGATCGTGAGCCGCGCCGTAGCCGCCGTTCATGAAGAAGAGGTTGGCGAACGTCCTGCCTTCCGGATTCACGCCGGAGAGATTGATGCACCACAGCGGCGAGCCTACCGTCGCCATCACCTTGTCGGGCATCGCTTCGGCGAGCGCACTGATCACCATCATCGGCAGGAAATGTCCGATGAGCGCGCGCGCGCCACCCGCGGCGGGGTGCCGCGAATTCAGGATCGATCCTTCCGGCGCGGTGATCCGGATCGGCCGCAGGACGCCGTCGTTGTTGGGCACCTCGGGCGAGAGCACCGCCTTCACGCCGTACGCGGTATACGCGATCGTGTACGCGAGGCACACGTTGATCGAGCGCAGCACCTGCGGCGCCGAGCCGGTGAAGTCGATGTCGAGCGCATCGCCGCGCACCGTCATCTTCATCCTGAGCTCGATCGGCTCGGCGAAGCCGTCGCTGACCGCGGTGTGTGCATAGACGCCGTCGGGCAGCGCCCGGATCGCGTTGCGGATCGCAGCCTCGGAGCGGCTGTGGATCTCGTCGGCCAGGGCTTCGAGCGAGCCCAGGCCCTGCTCGCTCATGAGGTCCATGAGCCGCCGCTCCATCAGGTGCAGGCCGGTGAACTGCGCGTAGAGGTCGCCCATCACCTGGTCGGGCACGCGCACGTTCTTACGCAGGATGCGCTCGAAGGTCTGGTCGATCTCGCCGCGGCGCATCACCTTCATGATCGGAATCTGCAGCCCCTCTTCGAACACCTCCTTCGATTCGGCGGAACGGATCCTGCCGCCGATGTCCGGCGAGTGCGCGACCGACCCGGCGAAACCGACGATGCGCCCGTCCAGAAACACCGGCTTGGCGACCGTGATGTCCGGAAGGTGCCCGGTGCCCTGCCAGATGTCGTTGGTGATCAGGATGTCGCCGGGCTCGAGCGTCTCCGGCGGGAACTCGTCGAGAAAGTGGCGGATGGTGCGCGGCACGGTGCCGATGAACGACGGGATGCTGTCGTTGGCCTGCGCGATCGACTGGCCGCGCGCGTCGGTGAGCACGCACGCGAAATCGTTCGACTCGCGCACGATGGTGGAGAACGACGTGCGCACGAGCGCGGCCGCGGCCTCGTCGACGATCGAGATGAGCCGCGTCCAGATCATCTCGAGCGTCACGGCGTTGAATGTCTGCTGCATTGCCCGCTCTCCTGTGAATCGGTACGCGCCGTTACTATACTGGCCTCATCGATACTGGAGCATCCGGAGTGCTTGCGCAATTCCTCGTGCGGGGCTGTGCCGCGCTGATCACGCTGTGGGCATCCTGCGCGCCCGCCGCAACCGCGCCGTTCAATCCGAGTCCGCACGCGATCGACATCCCGGCGTGGTTCAAGCCGAGCTTCCTCGATTTCGGGGAAGAGATCGCCGACGCGGCGAAGCGCGGCAAGCGTGTCCTCGTCTACTTCGGCCAGGACGGCTGCCCGTACTGCCGCGAGCTCATGCGCGCCAATTTCGGCCAGAAGGACATCGCCGACAAGACGCGGCGCCACTTCGACGCGATCGCCGTGAACATCTGGGGCGATACCGAAGTCAAGTGGCTGGACCGCAAGACGTACACCGAGAAGAGCCTCGCGGCACTGCTGAAAGTGCAGTTCACGCCGACGCTGCTGTTCCTCGACGAGAAGGGGCAGGTCGTGCTGCGGCTGAACGGCTATTACCCGCCGCATCAGTTCTCGGTTGCGCTCGATTACGTCGCGGGCCGTCATGAAGCGCGCACATCGTTCCCGCAGTACCTCGCGGCCAACGCACGCGAGCAGGCGAGCGGCGTGCTGCACGACGAGCCGTTCTTCGTGAAACGGCCTTACGACCTCGCGCGCTCGCCACAACCCCGCAAACCGCTTGCAGTGCTGTTCGAACAGAAGGAATGCGCGGCATGCGACCAGCTCCACCGCGAGGGCTTCAAAACGCCATCGGTGCGTACCCGGCTCGGGGCGCTCGAAGTCGTGCGCCTCGAGCTCTTCGGCCGCGAGCCGGTCGTCACCCGCACCGGCGAAAAGCTCACGGAAGGAGAGTGGGCGCGGCGGCTGGGCGTCGCTTACGTTCCGACGATCGTGTTCTTCGACGCGGCCGGCAGGGAGGTGTTCCGCGTGGAAGGCTATCTGCGGCCCTTCCATCTCGAGTCGAGCTTCGAATACGTAACGTCCGGGAGCTACCGGAACGAACCGAGCTTTCAGCGCTACGTGCAACAGCGCGCGGAGAAGATCAGGAGGGCCGGGGGCAAAGTGCAGCTGTGGTAGCGGTCGTAGCGCGTGTATACATTCGCATACTATACTATGCACATGGCTACACGTACTGGCGCCCCGCCCCTGCACCGCCTCACCGCGAGCGAGATCGTCCAAGCGATCCGTTCGGGCGACGCGACGTGCGAGGCGGTCGCGCGCTCGTGCCTCGAGCGCATCGCGGAGCGCGACGGCGACGTGCAGGCGTGGCAGTACGTCGATCCGGACCAGGCGATCGCCGCGGCGCGCGCGATGGACCGCGAGACCCGGCGCGGGCCCCTCTACGGGGTGCCGTTCAACGTCAAGGACATCATCGACACGAGCGACATGCCGACCGAGTACGGCTCGCCCATCTACGCCGGCTTCCGGCCGCGGGCCGACGCCGCGTGTGTCGCGCTCAGCCGCAAGGCCGGCGCGGTGCTGCTCGGCAAAGCGGTGACCGTGGAGTTCGCGAACCGCCATCCTTCGAAGACGCGCAATCCGCTGGACCTCGCACGCACGCCCGGCGGCTCGTCGAGCGGGTCCGCGGCCTCGGTGGCCGACTACATGGTGCCCGTATCGATCGGCTCGCAGGGCACCAGCTCGACGGTCAAGCCCGCTTCGTACTGCGGCGTCTTCGGCTACCGTCCGACGTGGGGCGAGCTGCGCTGTGCAGGCGTGAAGGAAGCTTCCAGCTCGTTCGACACGTTGGGTCTCTTCGCGCGCTCGATCGACGACATCGCCCTGCATCGCGACGTGCTGCTCGGCGCCGAGCCGACGCCGCTAACCAAGCGCGCCAGCGCGCCGCGCATCGCGTTCTGCCGCACGCACTTCTGGGACCTCCTCGAGCCGTCGACGCGCACACTGCTGGAAGGCGCCGCGGATCAACTGCGCCGCGCGGGCGCCGCGGTCGAAGACCTCGATCTGCCGAGCGTCTTCGAAGAAGCCGCCGAAGCGCGCGGCCTCATCGCCGGCTTCGAGTTCGCGCTCAATTACACGTGGGAGATCGAGCATCACTGGGACCGGTTGAGCGAGACGCTGCGCAACGGCCGCATCAGGGACGGCGTGTCGTGCACCTACGACGATTACGTGCAGGCGCGTAGCGTGGTGGAGCATTGCCGCGCGCTGATCGCGCAGTTGCTCGAGCCCTACGACGCGGTTCTGGCCGCCCCTGGAACGGGTGAGGCGCCGATCGGATTCTCGACCACCGGCAGCTCGAAGCCCGCGCTGATCTGGACGACCATGCACCTGCCTGCGATTTCCATCCCGGTCTTTCGCGGCCCCGCCGGCCTGCCCGTCGGCGCGCTCGTCGTGGGCAAGCGCAGCCGCGATCGCGAGCTGCTTGCAGCGGCAGACTGGATTTACCGCGCGCTCGGCTGAACGCGCATTCACCCGAACATAAAACAACAACAGCGAATCCATCGCTGGTAACCGAGGAGAGAACTGCCTTGTACGTGCTCAGGACCCTTGCGCTGCTCGCGCTTACGACGTGCGGCGCGATCGACGCTGCGAATGCGGCGTCGTCGACCGCCCCCGCTTTTCCAACCAAACCGGTCAGGGTGCTCGTCGGATTCGCACCCGGCGGCGGCAGCGACACGCTCGCGAGGCTCGTCGCACCTCGCCTGAGCGAGTTGCTCGGCCAGCCCCTCGTGGTCGACAACCGGCCCGGCGCGAACGGCGTGATCGCGATGGAGCTCGCGGCCAAATCGCCGGCCGACGGCTACACGCTGATGATCGCGTCCGGCAGCTCGGTCGTCAGCGCGACCCTGGTGACCAAGGTCGACTTCGACATCAACAAGGCGTTCGCGCCGATCTCGCTGCTCGCGAAGCAGCCGTACGTACTGATGGTGTCGCAGTCGCTACCCGTCAACGACGTGAAAGGGCTCGTGAGCTACGCCAAGAGCAAGCCCGGCGCGCTCAACTACGGTTCGTCCGGCCATGGATCGTCGGCCCATCTCGGGATGGAGCTCTTCAAGCAGATGGCCGGCGTCGAGATGACGCACATCGCGTACAAAGGCATCGGTCCGGCGATCACCGAGCTCGTCGGCGGCCAGATCCAGCTCCTGTTCGGCAGTGCGGTGTCGGCCGGCGCCGCGGTCAAGACCGGCAAGGTCCGCGCGCTCGCGGTCACCAGCGCGCGCCGCGCCAAAGCGCTGCCGGAGCTCCCGACGATCGCCGAGTCCGGAGTGCCGAAGTTCGATCTCACCGGCTGGTATGGGCTCGTCGCGCCCGCGGGCGTTCCGCACCCGATCGTCACGCAGCTCAACCAGGCCGTCGCGCGCGCCTTGAGCGTTCCGGAAGTTCAAAGCCGCCTGAGCACCGACGGTTCCGAAGCCGCGGCCGGCACGCCGGCGCAGTTCGCAGAAACCATCGCGCAGGAGATCCAGAAATGGAGAAAGCTCATGCAGCAGACGCATCTGAAGCTGCAGTGATGAGCGCCTTGCTGTATTCGAACCTCATCGCATCGCTGCTGCTCGTCGCTGCGCCCGCCGGCGCGCAGACCTATCCGGCCAAGCCGATCCGCGTGGTCGTGCCGTTCGCGCCGGGCGGCGGCACCGACGCTCACACGCGCACCGTCGGACAAAAGCTCAGCGAGCGCTGGGGGCAGCCGGTGCTGGTCGACAACCGCAGCGGCGCGAACGGGAACATCGGCGCCGCGCTGGTCGCGAAGTCGCCCGCGGACGGCTACACACTGATGGCGACGTCGGGTTCGTTCGCGACCAATCCGGGCGTTTACGATTCCCTGCCGTTCGATCCGATCAGGAGCTTCGACGCGGTCGCCATGCTGTCGCCGACGTATTACGCGGTCGTGGTGCCGCAGGCGTTGCCGATCCATACGCTCAAGGAGCTCATCGAGCTCGGCCGCAAGAGCAACGGCAAGCTCACCGCGGCGATCTCGGGCATCGGCAGCCCGTCGCACCTCGCGGGCGAGCTGTTCCGCACGATGACGAAGACGAGCTTCGTCAGCGTTCCATACCGGGGAACCGGCCCGGCGCTGACCGATCTCCTCGCGGGCCAGGCCGACCTGATGTTCTGCGACTCGCTCGCGGCCGCACCGCACGTCAAGGCCGGCAAGCTGAAAGCGCTCGCCGTGTCGTCGCTGAAACGCATTCCGACCTTGCCCGACGTGCCGCCGGCGGCCGAAGCGGGCGTGCCGGGCTTCGAAGCGATCAGCTGGAGCGGACTGTTCGCCCCGGCGGGAACGCCGCGTTCGATCGTCAAGCAGCTCAACAGCGAGATCAACGCGATCCTGCGACTGCCGGACGTCCAGCAGCGCCTCTACAGCGACGGCACCGCGTTCGGCGAGAACACGCCCGAATGGATGGCTGCGTTCGTCAAACGCGAGATCGAGAAGTGGACCAGGGTGGCGAAGGCCTCCGGTACGCGCGCCGAATGAAAGGGAATCGTGCATGACCCGCAATCGCATACCGCGCATCGCCGGCGCACTGCTCGCGCTCGCGTGGGCCGCTGCGGCCGGCGCCCAAGGCTATCCGGCGAAACCGGTGCGCGTCATCGTGCCCATCGCCCCCGGCGGCGGACAGGATTTCGTCGCGCGCATGGTGGGGCAGAAGCTCACCGCGGCGTTCGGACAGCAATTCATCATCGACAACCGGCCCGGCGCGGGCGGCATCATCGGCACGCAGCTCGCGGTGAAATCGCCGCCCGACGGCTACACGCTCGTCCTGGTCGCCGCGAGCTACACCGCGCAGCCGAGCCTGTACTCGAAGCTGCCGTACGACGCGGTGAAGGACCTCGCGCCGATCACCCAGCTGGGCGGCGCGCCCTACCTGCTCGTGGTCAATCCAACGGTGCCCGCGAAGAGCGTCAGGGAGTTCGTCGCGCTGGCGAAATCGAGCCGGGGCAAGCTCACCTACGGATCGTCGGGCAGCGGCGAGATGAGCAATCTCTCGATGGAGCTCCTCAAGACGCTCGCCGGCTTCGACGCGGTACACGTTCCCTATAAGGGTGCGGCGCCGGCATTGGCCGCGGCGATCTCGGGCGAAGTCGATGCGTTCTTTCCTTCGATCACCTCCGGAATGCCGCACGTCAGGAGCGGCAAGGCGCGCGTGCTGGCGGTGACGACCGCCAAACGCGCCGCGCTCCTGCCCGAAGTTCCGACCATCGCGGAATCCGGATTTCCGGGTTACGACGTGAGCGGCTGGTACGGCCTGCTCGCGCCGGCGGGAACGCCGAACGAGATCGTGAACCGGCTGCAGCAGGAAGTCGCGAAGATCCTGGACCTGCCCGACGTCCGGGACATGCAGACCGCGAACGGGCGCGTACCGACACCGGGCGGCAACACGCCGCAATCGTTCGCCGCGAACATCCAGGCGGAGATCGCGCGCTGGGCGAAAGTCATCAAACGCGCCGGCATACGGCTGGAGTGACAGTAATGCGCGACCTTCACGACCTCACGATCGCGGCCGCGGCGAAGCTCATCGCCGCACGGGAAATCTCGCCGGTGGAGCTCACGCGCTCCCTGCTCGAGCGCATCGACGCGCTCGATCCGCAGGTGCGGGCGTTCCTCACGGTCACCGCCGACCGCGCGCTGGACGATGCTCGCAGCGCCGGGCGCGAGATCGCCGCGGGGCGCAATCGCGGTCCGCTGCACGGCATACCGATCGGTCTGAAGGACATCTATTACACCGGCGGCATACGCACGACCGCACATTCGAAGGTCGCGAGCGATTTCACGCCCGCCTTCGACGCGACCACCACGCGCAAGCTCGCGGAGGCCGGCGCGATACTGATGGGCAAGACCGCGACCCACGAGTTCGCGCACGGCGGGCCGTGCTTCGATCTGCCGTGGCCGCCTGCGCGCAATCCGTGGAACCTCGCGCATTTCACCGGCGGATCGAGCAGCGGCTCCGCCGCGGCCATCGCCGCCGGATTCGTATTCGCGGCCCTGGGCACCGACACCGGCGGCTCGATCCGCAAGCCCGCGTCGTATTGCGGCGTCGTCGGCATCAAGCCCACTTACGGCCGCGTGAGCCGCTACGGCGTCATTCCGAATTCGTTCTCGCTCGATCATTGCGGTCCGCTCGCGTGGACCGTCGAAGACTGCGCGATCACGCTCGGCGCGATCGCCGGCTACGACGCCAACGACCCCGCCAGCGCGGACGTGCCGGTGCCCGACTACCGTCGAGCGCTGACCGGCGACATCAGGGGCCTGAGGATCGGCGTGCTGCGCCATCTCTGGGAAGAAGACGTCCCGATCGGCGCGGAGCTCGCGCACGCGACCGACGCAGCGATCGCGGTGCTCGAGAAGCTCGGTGCGCGCATCGAGACCGCGCGCATCGCGCGAGCCCAGGAGTATTACGACGCGAAGATGATCATCGGCGAGACCGAGGCGTTCGCCATCCATCAGCGCGACTTCCAGCGGCGGCCGCAGGATTACGGCGCCCACTACATCGGCCGCGTGCTCATCGCGTGTCTCTTCCAGAGCGCCGATTACATGCGCGCCCAGCGCCAGCGCCGGCGCCTGGTGCGCGCGATGCAGCCGCTGTACGAACGTTACGACGCGCTGCTGACGCCGGGGCTGGACGCCGCGCCGGTGCTCGCGCCGGACCGGAAAGGCTTCTGGGACAACTGGCAGACGCCGAACATACCGACGGTCTTCGACGTCACCGGAGACCCGGCGATCGTGGTGTGCAGCGGGTTCGCGAAGAACGGCCTGCCGCTCGGGTTGCAGATCGCCGGCCGCCCCTTCGACGAAGCGACCGTGCTGCGGATTGCGGATGCCTACGAGCGCGCGACGAGCTGGCGCGCCGCGCGGCCGCGCATCGTACCGGGCGCCCCGCTTCCGCCGGTAGAGCCCGCGCCTCACGCGCATTCATCGCAACCGCAGGACCCGCACACGCGCGTGTGGGTGGAAGCGCTGTGCAAGCGCGCCGGTCTGGACCTGCCCGAGCACCTGCTGCTTCAGCTTTGCGAAGCGGCCCCGTATGCGCAGGCGATGGTCGACCGCATCCCGATCGGCGAGTGGGAAGACGAGCCGGCGAACGTCTTCAACCTGACGCCGGTGCGCTCGCCGATCAGAAGTTGATCGTGACGGTGATCGCGTCGGTGTAGGTGCCGGTCGGCACGGACTGGCCGCTGCGGATGCGGCCGTACACGGTGTGCACCGTTGCCGCGCCGGTCCCGCTGCCGCGGGAGAGGTTGCTGCCTCCGGTCCCGTCGCCCCAGATCGAGGTGCGGCCGGCATCGTTGTACAGGTTGTAGGTGAGCCCGTTCCCGCCGGCCGTCATGCTGCGTCCGCTGTAGGTCGCGCCCGCGCCCGTTCCCACGCTCATGGCGATCGTATACGGGGCTCCGGCCGAGCACGTCGCGGTGACGGTGCTCGTCACGTCGATGGGGGCGTTGATCGGGTTCGGGATAGCCGTCCCGAAGTTCAGCGCGGCCGCCGACATCGTGCAGGTCGGGACGACCGTGCCGCTCACCGTGAAGGTCGTGGTCGCGGTCGCCGCGACGGCCAAGCCGGGGAGCACGAGTCCGAGCACTACCAGCCAACGCACGTATGCAGTCATGTCGCCCTCACTGCGGCTCGATCTTCGCGGCCTTGACCACCCGCGCCCACTGGGCGGTCTCCTGCCGTATCACTTCCGACATCCGGCTGGGGCTCATCGTATAGGGCTCGCTGCCTTCGGCCAGGAGGCGCTCGCGCACGTCGGGCGCCTGTGCGGCTTTCGCGATCTCCGCGTTCAACCTGGAGACGATGTCGGGCGGCGTTCCGGCGGGCGCGAGCATGCCGACCCAGAGGTTGAAGACGACGCCCGGAAAGCCCGCCTCGCCCATCGTTGGAAGCTCCGGCGCCGCGGCCGAGCGGCGCTCGCTCGTGACCGCGAGCGCGCGCAGCTTGCCGGCTTTCACCTGCGCCATGGACGGCGCGAGATTGTTGAACATGAGCTGCACCTGCCCGCCGATGAGGTCGGACATCGCGGGCCCGTTCCCTTTGTAGGGCACGTGCGTGATCGCGATCTTCGCTTCGACCCGAAAGAGCTCGGCCGCGATGTGCGACGACGAGCCGGTGCCGGCGGAGGCGTAATCGAGCTGTCCGGCGCGCGCACGCGCGATCGCCACGAGATCCCTGACGCTGCGCGCGGGCAGCGACGGGTGCACGATCAGCACGTTCGGCTGGCCCGCGATCGTGCCCACCGCGACGAGGTCCTTCTGCATGTCCAGCGGCATCTGCCGGTACAGGCTGGGATTGATCGTGACGGTCGTGTTGGCGCAGCTCATCAGGGTGTAGCCGTTCGCAGGCGCCTTGGCGGTGATGTCGGCGCCGAGGTTGCCGTTCGCGCCCGGACGGTTGTCGACGAAGAACTGCTGGCCCAGGTTGTCGCTCAACGCTTTGGTCGCGATGCGCGTGACGAAATCCGCCCCGCCGCCGGCGGGATAGGGGACGATGACCCGCACCGGTTTCGCCGGATAAGCCTGGCTCCACGCCGCTGCGGACAGGAGTAACGCGACCAGCCCCGTAGAGCGATGGAACGGCATGCCGACCTCCTCCTCAGTCGCCGATGCGCACCCCGGCCTGTTTAATGACGGGGCCCCAGCGGTCGTATTCGGCGCGGATGAAGCGCGAGAACTCCTCGGGCGTGCTGTAGCGCACCGTTCTGATGTGCGACGCCGATCTCACGGCGGCGCCCGCTTCAGCGCCGGACCGCGTCGGCCGGTATGCGCAGCCGCTCTTTCTCCACGATCGCCTCGCACTCGATCTCGACCAGCATCTCGGGCATCGCGAGGCAGGCCACGCCGATCAGCGTGCTGGTCGGCAGCGGATCCTTGAAATACTTGAAGCGCTCGTCGATCGCCGCGAAATACGACTTCATGTCGGTCGTATACGTCGTGGTGCGGGTGATGTCCGCCATCGTCGCGCCGACGCTCTCGAGCGCGATCTGGATCGCGATGCACACCTCCCGGATCTGGCCGCGCATGTCGCCCTTGCACGCGACCTCGCCTTCGAGGGTGCGCGAGGTGCGGCCGGCGAGATAGACGTGCGCGTGATGGTCCTCGCTCCGGACCACGATGACCGGGGTGTAGATGACCTGCCTGTTGCCGCCGACCTTGTACGAGTTCTCGGGCGTGACGTAGTAGCGTTCCAGCATGAAGCCTCCTGGTGAGGAAGAACGATTGCTGTAGCGAACCGCGGACTGAGGTCGATGGTTGCAGGGACAGTAACATCGCGGCGCGCTTCGCGCCAACCCGGCCCTTCCGGGCAGCGTAAGGATCGGCGGGCGCGCTCGGTCTCATGCATGCCGGACCCCACTCGTCATCTCATGAGGTGTCACATGCAGTGGAAGCTTGCGCTCGCAGCAGCAGCAGCAGTCGGCAGCACCCTGTCCTGGAGCGGCCTCGCGTCGGCCGCCGGTTACCCGGACAAACCCATACGCTGGATCATTCCCTTCCCACCCGGCGGCAGCAACGACGTCCTCGGCCGCTATCTCGGCGAGAAGCTGACCGAGCGATTGCACCAGCAGGTGGTCATCGACAACCGCGCCGGCGCGAACGGCATCATCGGCACCGAGCTCGCGGCGCAGTCGCCCGCCGACGGCTATACGGTGCTCATGATCTCCACCTCGTTCGTGATGAACGCGGCGGTGCGCTCGCTGCCTTACAACGTCGAGAAGTCCTTCGATCCGATCGCCACCATCGCGACCGCGCCGAACTGCATCGTGACCTCCTCCAAATCGAACATCGGCTCGGTGCGCGAGCTCGTCGAGCGCGCGAAAGCGGCGCCGGGCAAGATCAACTACGCATCGACGGGCGTCGGCGGCTTCAACCATTTCGGCGGCGAGCTCTTCAAGAGCACCACCGGCGTCAACCTCGTGCACGTGCCCTATCGCGGCGGCGCTCCTGCGATGACCGACGTCATGGCGGGCCAGGTGCCGATCATGTTCAGCTCGTTGACCCAGGTGCTGCCGAACGTGCGCAGCGGCCGGCTCAAGCTGCTCGCCGTCGGCGCTTCCAAGCGCAGTCCGGTGGTCCCGGACGTGCCCACGGTCGCCGAGTCGGGCTATCCCGGCTACGAGGTCGCGGTCTGGTGGGGCGTCTCCGCGCCGGCGGGCGTGCCGCGCGGCCCGCGGGAGGCGCTGCAAAAGGCGTTCGACGACATCCTCGCGGACCCCGCCACCAGGCAGCGCCTCATGGCCGACGCCGCGGAGCCGATGCCGATGAAATCGGCGGAGATCCGCAGGATGATCCACGCCGAGGTCGAGAAGTGGACCGACGTGGCGCGGCGCGCCTCGATCCACGTCCCGGGCACGCAGGCCGCGCGCTGACTTACGGCGCCCGCGAGCCTGCGCTCGCGGGCGCCTCCCACGGGGCGTCGAAGCGCTCGCGCGTCGCGTAATCGGCGAGGCCGAGCGCGAGCAGCACCGCGAGCATGAAGAGCGCGGTCGCCAGGGTGAGGCGCAGCACCGGCTCGCGCGCGCGCAGATGCATGAAAAATAGTGCGACTAGCGCGGCTTTGATCGCGGCGATCGCGAAGTTCGCCACGCCGTTCCATACCCCCATCGGCACGTAAGCGCTGCCGAACGTGAGCGCCAGCAGCGCGAGCAGCGCGACCCAGACCTGCACGATGCGCCGGTAGGGCTTCATCCCGCGCGCCCCACGAGATACAGCATCGGATACAGGAAGATCCAGATCGCGTCGACGAAGTGCCAGTAGAGCCCGGCGATCTCGACGTGTCCGGCATTCGCGCGATCGAAGCGCACCGCGAACCCGATCACGATCGCGATGCCGACGGTAAGGTGCACCGCGTGTACCCCGGTCATCGCGAAATAGAGGTAGTAGAAGATCTCCGCGCCGCGCGCATGCGCCGCGTCGAACGCGAACGACGCACCGGGGACGAGGTGCTCGCGCCACTCGGCGTGATACTCGAATCCTTTCAGCGCGAGGAAGGCGCAGCCGAGGAGCGCGGTCGCCGCGAGCAAGCCGCGCGCCGCGCGCGCACCCGCCCGCCGCGCTTCGGCCGCCATCGCCATGGTGAAGCTGCTCGTCAGCAGCACCGCCGTGTTGAGCGTGCCGATCGTCACGTCGGTGTGGCGGCTCGCCGCGGCGAACGCGTCGCCCAGATGCATCCGCCCGTAGACGTAGCCCATGAAGAGCGGCCCGAAGAAGAGCACTTCGGTGGCGAGGAAGATCCACAAGCCGAAGCGCGCGGCGTCGGCCTCGGCCGCGCGGCTGCGGAACTGGCCGGCGATGCCCGCGCTCAAGTGCGTGCTCCTTCGTACTCGTACGGCCCCGCCTCCACCACCGGCGTGTCCTCGAAGTTGTGCTTGGGCGGCGGCGACGGCGTCTGCCACTCGAGCCCGGTCGCGCGCCACGGGTTGTCCCCCGCGGCCGCGCCCCTGAGGAGCGACCACGTCAGATACACGAGCGGCAGCAGGTAACCGATCGCCAGCACCGCGGCGCCGCACGACGAGAACACGTTGAGCAGCGTGAACTCCGCCGGATACGCGTGGTAGCGCCGCGGCATGCCCTGATAACCGAGCAGGTACTGCGGGAAGAACGTCAGGTTGAAGCCGACGAAGACGAGCACCGCGGACACGCGCGCCCACATCTCCGGGTACAGGCGGCCGGTCGCCTTGGGCCACCAGAAGTGGATGCCGCCGAGATACGCCATCACGCTGCCGCCGACCATGATGTAGTGGAAGTGCGCGATGACGAAATAGGTGTCGGTGAGATGCACGTCGAGCGCGAGCGAGGCGAGGTAGAGCCCGGTGATGCCGCCGATCGTGAACAGCCCGACGAAGCCCCACGCGTAGAGCATCGGCGCGGACAGCGTGATGCGGCCCTTGTAGAGCGTCGCGGTCCAGTTGAAGACCTTCACCGCGGACGGGATCGCGACGAGGAACGACAGCAGCGAGAACACGATGCTCGCGTAGGCCGACTGGCCCGACACGAACATGTGATGGCCCCACACCAGGAAGCCGAGCGCCGCGATGGCGATGATCGCGTAGGCCATGAAGCGATAGCTGAAGATGCGTTTGCGGGCGAAGCACGGGATGATCTCGCTCGCCACGCCCATCGCGGGCAGCAGCATGATGTACACCGCCGGGTGCGAATAGAACCAGAAGAGGTGCTGGAACAACAGCGGATCGCCGCCCAGCGCCGGGTCGAAGATGCCCACGCCGAGCACGCGCTCGATCGCGACCAGGGTCAGCGTCATGCCGAGCACCGGCGTGGCGAGCACGAGGATGATGCTCGTCGCGTAGATCGCCCACACGAAGAGCGGCAGCCGGAACCACGTCATCCCCGGCGCGCGCAGCGTGTGCACCGTCACGATGAAGTTGAGCCCGCTCATGATCGAGGACACGCCGAGGACGAATACGCCGGCGAGCGTCAGCACCACGTGCGAGTCCGAGAACATCGTCGAGAACGGCGTGTAGAACGTCCAGCCGGTGTCGACGCCGCCCGAGATCAGCGCGCCGAGCACCAGGATGCCGCCCGCCATGTACACGTACCAGCTCGCGAGGTTGAGCCGCGGAAAAGCGAGGTCGCGCGCGCCGATCATCATCGGCACGAGAAAGTTGCCGAGCACGTTGGGGATCGACGGGATGAGGAACAGCCACACCATGATCACGCCGTGCGCGGTGAAGAGCCGGTTGTAGGTGTCGTCGCTGACCAGGTCGCCCGCCGGCGTCGCGAGCTCGAGCCGCATGAACGCCGCGGCCGCGCCGCCGATGAAGAAGAACGCGGTGATCGAGATCGCGAAGAGCAGCGCGATGCGCTTGTGATCGTGCGTGGAGAGCCACGAGCGCAGCGTGTAGCCTTCGCCCAGATAGGTCATTCGCGCCTCGTCGAGCGGATGTAATGGACGATCGCCTGGATGTCCTCTTCGCCGATCTGGCCGGCGAACGAGGGCATGATCGGCTCGAAGCCTGCGACGACGTCTTTCTTCGGCAGCAGGATCGAATCGCGCAGGTACGCTTCGTCGGCGACGAGCGAGCGGCCGTCGGCGAGATGCACGGTGCGGCCGAACAGCCCGGCGAGCTCGGGCGCGTGCACCGCCGAGCGCGTGCTGTGGCAGCCGCTGCAGCCGTACTGGCGGAAGAGCTCGAAACCGCGCTGCGCAAGCCCCGGCTCGTGCGGGCCCGCTTCGAGCCAGCGCGCGAACGCCGCCGGCTCCATCACCACGATGCGCCCGCGCATCGCGGCGTGCTGCGTACCGCAGTACTCGGCGCACAGCAGGTGGTATTCGCCGGCGCGCGTCGCCCTGAACCAGATGCTCGTGTACCGCCCCGGCACCACGTCCTGCTTCAACCGCAGCGCGGGCACGTAGAAGCTGTGGATCGCATCCTGCGAAGTCATGACGACGCGCACCGCCTGCCCCACCGGCACGTGCAGCTCATCGATCTCGCGCCGCCCGTTCGCGTGCTGGAGCTTCCACATCCACTGCTTGGCTACGACGTAGACCGGCATCGCATCGGCCGGTGCGCGGTACAGGTCGCGATAGTCGTACGCCGCCCACGCGAAGAACGACAGAAAGCTCACCAGGAGCGCGGCGAGCCACGCCAGCTCGAGCGGCAGGTTCTGTGCGGGCGGCGCGCTGCGGTCGACCGTGGACGACGCGCGATAGCGGATCGCGAACACGACGACGACGGCGAAGATCGCCGCGGCGACCGCCGCGGTGATCGCGAGCAGCGAGAAGAACAGCACGTCGGTGCGATGCGCGGCATCGGACACGCCCGGCGTCAGCCATTGGAACACCGCGTCCATCGCTACGGCCTGCTCCGGCGGCGCCAGATCCAGACGCCGAGCGCGACGGCGGTCAGCACGGCGAGCGCCCGCACCCACGCCATCACCCGCACGCTATAGCGACCGGTGACCGGGTCGTAGTGCGCGCAGCGCAGGTAGATGCGCTCGGCGAGCGTGCCGATGCGTCCCTGCGCCGCGTCGACGAGCGCGAGCCGCAGGTCGCGCGGCTCGACCGCCACGCCGGGCACGTAGCGCGCGATGCGGCCGTCGGCGCCCGCGACGATCACCGCGAGCGGATGCCTGAAATCGTCGCGATCCGGGTCATAGCGATAGCTCACGCCGGACGCGCGCGTCAGCCGTTCGATCGACGGGGCGCGCGCGGTGAGCAGCGCCAGCGGCACCGAGCCGTGCGCGGTGCGGTACGACGCCGCCTTGCGCGCGGCGTCGGCGCTGGTTTCGCGCGGGTCGATGCTCACGCCGACGACGCGATACCCATCGGACGGCAGGCTGGATGCGCTCGCCGCCACGAGGACGCTCTCCATCATCGTGGTGCACAGCGTCCGGCAGTCGTACCAGCCGAAGACCAGCGCGACCGGCACACGGCCGAAGTAGCGCGACAGCGGCGCCTCACGGCCTTGCTCGTCGACCACCGCGACGTCGAGCGGCAGCGGCTCGCCGAGGCGCTCTTTGATGTCCGGGGCCGCCGCTGCGGTCTTCGCCTCCCCCGCCATGATCTTCATCGCGTCGTCGATCGGGATTCGCGCGACTCCTTGCTCCCGGTCGATCCAGTCGTAACGCCGCAGCAGCGCGTCCTTCTCGGCGAAGTAACGCTCGCGTTCCACGCCGGGGGCGCTCTCCAGCACCGGCCCCGCAATGCGCATACCGACCGCCGTGTTCGCGCCGGCCTGCGGCACGTTCCACCACCGCGTGACGCCGAAGGCGGCAGCGGCGACCAGCGCCACCATCGCCGCGAAGGCGGCGATGATCAGCGCGACCGCGCGCGCGTTCACGCCGTGCTGGTGCTTCATGCCGCCACCGACGGGAAGACCAGCCAGCACACGTCGACGAGGTGCAGCGCGAGCAGCGACCACGCGAGCCCGCGCAGCACGCGCGGCGCTTCCTTCGCGTCGCGCGAGAGCAGCACCAGCAGCGGCACGAAGAAATGGCCGGCGATCAGAGCGACCGCGACCGCCGCCCAGCCGGTCTGGACGCGCGGCACGTACCACGCGATCTCGTGCGGCAGGTTGCCGGCCCAGATCACGAGATACTGGGTGAACGCGAGATACGCCCACGTCAGCACGTAGACGAGCACCAGATTGCCGAGATCGCCAAAGACCAGCCTCGGCCCGCGCGCCGCGGCGAGCACGATCGCCGCGGAGAGTCCCGCGAGCCCCTGTCCCACGAGCACCAGCAGCCCGAACGCGGTCGAGTACCAGAGCGGCATCAGCGACATGACCCAGTCGATCGCGGCGAGCGTGCCGGTGACCGCGTAGACGAGCAGCGCCGCCGCCGAGAAGCGCTGCGAGCGCATATAGGCCTGCCGCGTGGTCAGCCATCCCAGCACCACCCACAGCGCGAGGTAGACGACGCTGCGCGCGATGAAGAAACCGGGCTGCAGCCACACGCTCTTGAATCCCGGCCGCGCGACCTCCCCGCTCCAGCGCGCGTGCTCGGCGGGATCGGCCCACGGATAGAGCGCCGGCAGCGCAATCAGCACCGGGATGAACAGCAAGGCGAGCCACGGCAACGCCCGCGCGAGGCGCAGCAGCGGCTCGCGGATCGGTTCTCCCCACGCCCCGCCGGTCAGGTTGTGCACCCACAGGTTCGCGAGCGCGCCGAGCGAGAGCCCCATGCAGAACCACCACAGCGCGAGATACGCCGGCAGGAGCTTCATCGCTGGACGCCCCTGTCGAGCCGCGCGCGCATCGCCGGCGGCAGCGCGTCGGCGCGGGCGTTCTGCGAAAGCTGGAGCGCGCGGATGTACGCGACGATGGCCCAGCGGTCGGATGCCGAGACGCGGTCGGCATACGAGTACATGACGCCGTAGCCGTGAGTCATCACGTCGAAGAAATGGCGGTCCGGCGCTGCACGCAGCCGCGCGATGTGGTACGACGGCGGATGCGGAAAGCCGCGCCGTGCCACGAGCCCGTCGCCGTCGCCCACCGGGCTATGACAGGGTGCGCAATAGATCGCGTAGCGCTCGCGCCCCCGCGCGAGCAGCGCCGCGGTGATCGGATAAGGCATCGTCTGCGCGCTCGCCGCGCGCTCTTCGTCGACCGTGTCCTCGGTGCGCGCGCCGCTCGAAGCGACCGCGAGGTCGCCCGCAGCGCGCGGCACGCTCCCCGCAGGCGGCAGATGTGACGCGCCCGGCGCCAGGGGCTTGTAGCGCGGCTGGTCGTACATGTCGTGCATCGCGCGTTCGCAGCCGCCGAGCGCGCACAGCGCGAGGATCAGGCAGGCACGTCGCATAGGCACAAGGGATCGAGCGTAGCGATGAAGGCGCGCGCGCGCTCCGCGTCGAAGCGCGGGCCGCGCGCCCGCACGCACAGGAAGAAGCGGTTGCGCGTCGCGAGGTCGAACTCGGGCACCGCGAACAGCGGATGCGTGAGGCGCGGCAGGCCGTTCATGATCAGCATCGCGGCGACCGCCGCGAGCGCCGCGCCGAGGATGGTGATCTCGAACGTCGCGGGGATGTACGACGGCCAGCTGTGCAGCGGCCGCCCGCCGATGTTCACCGGGTAGTCGATGACCGCCGAATACCATTGCAGGAAATACGTGCCCGCGCCCCCCGCGATGCCGCCCACCAGCGCCGCGAGCGGCACGCGGTTCGGCGGGATCGCGAGTGCCTGGTCCAGCCCTTCGACCGGGAACGGCGTGTACGCTTCGACGTCGCGATAGCCCGCCGCTTTCGCGGCGCGCGCCGCTTCCAGCAGCGCATCGGCGGTGCGGAACTCGGCGAGCACGCCGTAGAGGGCGTCAGGCTTCACTCGCCACCTCTTCGGGCTTGTCGGCGCTCTCCTTCACCAATGCCTTCATTTCCGCGATCGAGATCGCGGGCAGCCATCGGATGAAGAGCAGGAACAGGAAAGCGAAGAACGCGATCGAGCCGAGCAGGTGCACCCAGTCCCACGCGGTCGGATAGAACATGCCCCACGCCGACGGCAGGAAATCGCGATGCATGCTCTGCACCACGATGAGGAAGCGCTCGGACCACATGCCGACGTTCACCAGCAGCGCGATCGCGAAGAGCGCCGCGGCGCTGCGCCGCACCGCGCGCCACCACAGCAGCATCGGCAGCGCCGAGTTGAGCGCGAGCATCATCCAGAACACCGGCGCGTACGCGCCGGTCCAGCGGTCGGTGAGCACGTAGATCTCCTGCTCGCCGCCGCTGTAGAACGCCATGAAGGCTTCGACCGCATAGCTGTAGGTGATGATGAGGCTCGTCACCAGCATGAGCTTCGCGGCGTGATCGAGGTGCACCTCGGTGATGAAGTCGTGCAGGCGGAAGTAGCGCCGCAGCGGGATCGCGAGTGTCAGCACCATCGCGAAGCCCGACAGCAGCGCGCCCGCGACAAAGTACGGCGGAAAGATCGTCGAGTGATAGCCCGGCACGATGCCGATCGCGAAATCGAGCGACACCACGCTGTGCACCGAGATCACCAGCGGCGTCGCCAGCCCCGCGAGCAGCAGGTACGCGGTCTCGTAGCGCGCCCAGTGGCGGGCCTCGCCGCGCCAGCCGAGCGCGAGCAGCCCGTAGGCGATCTGCTTGCCGCGCGTCGCGGCGCGGTCGCGCAGCGTCGCGAGGTCCGGGATGAGGCCCACGTACCAGAACACCAGCGAGACGGTGAGGTACGTGCCGATCGCGAAAAGATCCCACACCAGGGGGCTGCGCCACTGCGGCCACACGTCCATCACGTCCGGATACGGCACGATCCAGTAGAAGAACCACGGGCGCCCCAGGTGCAGGATCGGGAACAGCCCGGCGATGCCCGCGGCGAACAGCGTCATCGCTTCGGCGAAGCGGTTGATCGAGGTGCGCCACTTCTGGCGCAGCAGCAGCAGGAACGCCGAGATGAACGTGCCCGCATGCCCGATCCCGATCCACCACACGAAGTTGCCGATCGCGTATCCCCACGCGACCGGGATGTCGACGCCCCAGATGCCGACGCCGGTCACGAAGAGGTAACCGATCGCGGCGAAGAACACGAGCGTGCCCGCGAAGGTCAGCGCGAACGCCGACCACCAGCGCCACGTCCAGAAGCCCGCGAGCACCGCGTCGGCGATCTTGTCCTGCACGCTCGTATAACCCCAGCCGGCGCGCAGCACGCCGACGTCGCGCGAGACCGGTTGCGCGCTCATACCTCGGGATCCTCGTTGATCACGCGTGCGAGATACGTCGTGCGCGGCCGGGTGTTGAGGTCGGCGAGCAGCGTGTAATCGCGCGGCGACGCTTTGGCGCGGCTCACCGCGCTCTCTCGATCGTTGAGGTCGCCGAACACGATCGCGCGCGTCGGACACACCGCCTGGCACGCGGTCACGACTTCGCCGTCGCGCAGCCGCCGCCCCGCCTTGTCCGCCTCGATGCGCGCGCGCGTGATGCGCTGGATGCAGTAGGTGCACTTCTCCATGACGCCGCGGCTGCGCACGGTGACCTGCGGATTGCCCTGCGCCTTGAGCTCTCGCGTCGTCGTGTCGGAATACTGGAGGAAGTTGAAGCGCCGCACCTTGTACGGGCAGTTCTGGCTGCAGAAGCGCGTGCCGATGCAGCGGTTGTAGACCTGGAGGTTGAGGCCGTCGCTGTCGTGCACCGTCGCGCCGACCGGACACACCTCCTCGCACGGCGCGTTCTCGCAGTGCATGCACGGGACGGGCTGGAAGTGGGTGCGCTCCGCCTGCTGGTAGCGATCGACGCGGATCCAGTGCATCTCGCGGCCGCGCATCACCTGCTCGCGGCCGACGACCGGAATGTTGTTCTCGGCCTGGCACGCGATCGTGCAGGCGCTGCAACCGATGCACGCGTTGAGGTCGATCGCCATGCCCCAGCGATAGTCGCGATACTCGTGCGGCGGATACAGCGATTCCTCGGGCACGCGCTTCCTCGGCGCGTCGCGCGCGAACCCGGGATTCTTCAGGTAATCCTCGAGGGTCGCGGCGCGCACCGGCTCGCGGCCTTCCATCGAGAAGTGACCCTGGGTCGTCGCGAGCACGCGCGCGCGGCCGGTCTTCTGCACCGCGACCGCGAGCGGTGTGGCCAGGGCCGCGGCTGTCCTCAGCCGGTACGCGTCGAACCCGACGCCGTTGCCGACCACGCCCGCCGCGGTGCGTCCGTAGCCGAGGGGCAGCGTCACCACGCCGTCGGCGTGTCCGGCGCAGATCCACACCGGCGCCTCGACGAAGCGCCCTCCCTGCTCGACGCGCACGATCGAGCCGTTCGCACAATCGAGAGCGCGCGCGGTCGCCGCGCTCATCAGCGCCGCGTTGTCCCACACGAGCTGGGTGAGCGGCCGCGGCAGCTCCTGCAGCCACGCGTTGTTCGCGAGCTCGCCGTCGCGCGTCGCGGGATCTGGCGTGAACACTGCGACGAGCGGCGCGCGCGCGAGCCGCGGCGGCGCGATCGCGGCGGCCGGCGTCACGGCGAGCGGCGCGCTCGCGCTGCCTGCGACCACGCCTTCGCGCAGGCTGTCGCGCCACGCCGCCGAGCTCCAGGTGCGGCGCACCAGCGCCGCGGCGTCCGCCGGCCGAGCCATGAAGCGCGCGAGCAGCTCCAACGCAGGGCGCGTGTCGTACAAGGGACGCATCACCGGCTGCACGATGCTCGCGGTGCCGTCGAACGCGCGAGCGTCGCTCCACTGCTCGTAGGTATGCGGCTGCGGCACGTGCCACGACGCGGCGCGCGCGGTCTCGTCGCGATACAGCCCCGAATGGACCGACAGCGGCACGCGCGCGAGCGCCTGCGCGAAGCCGAGATCGACCGGCGCGTCGTAGACCGGATTCGCGCCGAGCACCAGCAGCGTATCGACGCGGCCGGCGTTCATGTCGGCGACGAGCTCGCCCAGCGGCGCGGCTTCAACCGCGACGGGCTCGATGTGATGGATCGAGCGGCCGGTGTTGCCGAGCACGTGATTGAGACGGTGCACGAGTGCGCGCGTCTCGCGAGTAAGCCTCGGGCCCGCGATCACGAGCGATTCGCCGCGTGCGCCGCCGAGGGCGCGCACCAGCGCGGCTTCCCAACGGGCAAGGCGCGCATCGGCAGCGAACACGTCGCGCGGCGCTGCGCCGAGCGTGCCGGCGACGCGCCAGATCAGCGCTTCGATGTCGTGGAGCGCGAGCGCCAGCCGCTCGTCCGCCAGCGCGCCCGCGAGACCCGGCGTGGTCTCGATCGCATAGAGCCGCGAGTAGCGCTCACGCGAAGTCTTGCGCCGGGCCTGCATGAAATCGTGCGCATAACGAACGCTTGCCGGCCCTTCGCTCATGAAGTCGGCATCGAGCGCCAGCACGACGCGCGCCTTGTCGAGCGCGAGCACGCTGTCCACCGGCCGGCCGAACGCGAGATGCGCGCCGGCGCTCGCGTTCTCGTCCGCGAGCGGATCGTGCGCGTGCCAGCGTGCGTTCGGATAGCGCGCGAGCAGTGCCTTGAGCTGTGCGGCGAGGGTCGGCGACGTGACCGTGCCGGTCAGCACGCGCAAAGACGCGCCGCCGTTGCGCTCGAAGTGCCCGCGGCGCGCTTCGATCGCCGCGTCGTACTCGCGCCACGTCGAGAGCGCGCGGCCGCGATGCACCGCGCGCGAGCGGTCGGGGTCCCAGAGCTGGAGCACCGACGCCTGCACGTGCGGGCTCGTCGCGCCGAGGCTCGCCGGATGCGACGGGTTGCCTTCCACCTTGGTCGCTCGTCCGGAGTGGGTCTCGACGAGCACGCCGTGCGCGTAACCGCCGAGCACGAACGCGGTCGCGTAGTAGAGCGGCGTGCTGTCGCGCAGCTCCGGCGGCGTGCGCACGTACGGCTCGATGTTCTCCGGCGGCGGGCCGCTGCAAGCCCCGCTCGCGAGCGCCGCGGACGCCGCCATGATCTGCAGAAAGCGGCGCCGCTCGATGTCGTCTAGCGATGGCATGTCGAGCAGTCGGTGAGGCGCGCGATGTTCTGCTTGCGATGGCACTCCAGGCACCATTGCATGGTGAGCGGCGCGACCCGCCGCACCACCGGCATCTCCTCGACATGGCCGTGGCATTGCGCGCATGCGATGCCGCGGGTGACGTGGATGCCGTGATCGAAGTACACGAAGTCCGGCAGGTCGTGCACGCGCCGCCACGCGATCGGCGTCGCGGTCGCGGCGCTCTCGTGCAGCGCATTGAGCACCGGCGCGTCGGTGTAGAGCTGCGAGTGACACGTGAGGCACACCTCGGTCGCCGGCAGCCCCGCGAACGCCGCGCGATCGACCGACGCGTGGCAATAGCGACAGTCGATGCCGTCGTCACCGGCGTGATGCTTGTGGCTGAAAGGGATCGGCTGCCGCGGCGCCGCGGGCGCGCCGAACGCGCCGGAGAGACCCCAGCGAAACACGAACGCGGCGGCCGCTGCGATCAGCACGAGCGCGATCAGGCACAGCTTGACGAGCAGCGTGGCGGTCGGGCTGAAGACCTGCGGCATCGGTTCAGGGGCTCGCTGGGCGATGTTCGCCGCCTGCACTTCACGGATTTTTCACGGCGAAGTGCGGATGACGGAGGCCGCGCTTGTTGCAACCCTCATTCCCGTGGGCTCCGTCATGCGCGCGTAAGGATCGACTGCACCGGTCGGTCTCTATCGATGCAGAAGAACGAGGAGGATGCCGATGGCGATGGACAAGCTCCACCTGTACTCCTTCGTGCTCGTCGCGGCCGCCATGGCGGCGCACGGCGCGCACGCGGCCGACAGCTTCCCGGATCGGCCGATCCGGATTCTTCAGGGCTTCTCCGCAGGCGGGATCAGCGACACCCTCGCGCGGCTCGTCGGCGACCAGATGCAGCGGACCCTGGGACAACCGATCATCGTCGAGACGCGTCCCGGCGGCGGCGGGATCGTCGCGATGACCGCGGTCACCGGGGCGACGCCCGACGGCCACACCCTGCTCCTCGGCAACTCCGCGATCACGATCAGCCCGAACCGGCGCGAGAAGCTGCCGTTCGATCCCATGAAGGCCTTCATCCCGGTGAGCATGATCGGCACGTCGCCTTCGGTGCTCGTCGCGAATCCGGCGTTCGGGCCGAAGTCGGTGCCCGAGCTCATCACCTATGCGAAGTCGCACAAAGGCAAGGTCGACTGCGCGACGTCGGGCGTGGGCACCTCGAACGATCTCGCGGTGCATCTGATGAACACGATGAGCGCGATCAGCCTGACGCCGGTGCGCTACAAGGGGTCGGGGCCTTCGCTCACCGCGGCGGTGGCGAACGAGACGCCGCTGAGCTTCGCGCCGTTACTGGCGGCGATACCGCACGTGAAGCAGGGCCGGCTCAGGGCGCTGGGCATGAGCAGCGCGAAGCGCAACCCGGCGCTGCCGGACGTGCCCGCGATCTCGGAATCGATTCCGGGTTACGAAGCGGTCGGCTTCTACAGCATCGTCGCGCCGCGCGGCGTGCCCGCGGCGCGCGTCAAGAAGCTGCACGACGCCATCAACGCGGCCCTCGGCATACCCGAAGTGCGCAAGCGCATGGAATCGTACGGCGTCGACGTCACGGTCATGACGCGCGAGCAGTTCGCCGACTTCATGCGCAAGGACGCCGAAAAGTGGAAGAAGCTCGTGCACGACGCGCAGCTCGCGCTGTAATTGGGGTCACGCTGTAATTGGGGCCAGGTCCACATTAACGGTTAATGTGGACCTGACCCCAATTAACGTTCGGCCCCCACCTTGTTGCTCGGCGTGCCGAGCCAGCCGGTCTGCGAGATGTCGAAGTTGACGTTGTCAGGGCCGATGTAGCGCACTTCGACGTTGCCGTGTCCCGCGGGTGCGCCGCCCGCGCCCAGCCCGAGCGCGACGTTGATGTCGTCGCGCGGTTTCGCCGCGCCCGATTTCGCGAGCTGCGCGGTGGCCTCTTCGAGATCGTCCACCTGGAAGCCGATGTGATGGATGCCGCTCCAGCCGGTGCCGCGCTCGGCGCCCGCGACCACGTCGTTCTTGAAGTGCAGGATGGCGAGGTTGATGTGGCCGTCGGTGAGGAAGTAACCGGAGGTGCGCGGGCTGTCGAGCTTTTTCACGACCTCGAGCCCGAAGTTCTCGACGTAGAAGTTCTTGGTCGATTCTTCGTCCTGCGTCTGAATCGCGATGTGCCTGATCCGTGCCATGGCCGTCCCTCCGTGGTTGGAAGCGGCCTTATCGTATCCGAATCGGTTCAATCCGGTTTCGCGCCCGAATCCTTGATCGCCCTGGCGTACTTCGCCATGTCCGCGCGGATGAGGGACACCACCTGCTCGGGCGTGCCGCCGAGAGGCGACGCGCCCAGCCCCGCGAGCTTGTCCAGAAAATCGGGCTGCGCCAGCATCCGGTTGACCTGGCCGTTCACCAGCGCGGTGACGCTTGCCGGCATGCGCGCAGGTCCCAGCACGCTGTACCAGCCGTTGATCTCCACCTTGATGCCCGACTCGAGCAGCGTCGGCGCGTCGGCCAGCATCGGCGAACGGCGCGCCGAGCTGACCGCGAGCGCCCGCAGCCGGCCCGCTTTCACGTAAGGCACGATGGACGGCATGTTGGGGAACATGAACGAGAGCTGGCCGCTGAGCAGGTCGATCAGCGCCGGCCCGTCGCTCTTGTACGGAATGTGCTGCGCGCGGATGCCGGTGGCGGTCTTGAAGAGCTCGGCGGTGAGGTGCCCGGTGCCTCCGGTCCCGGACGAGCCGTGATTGAGCTTGCCGTCGTTGGCTTTGGCGTAGGCGATGAAGTCCTGCACCGTCTTCGCAGGAAACGCCTGGGTGACGACGAGCACGGTGGGAACCGCCGCCACGTTGACGACCGGCGTGAAGCTCCTGATCGGATCGTACGGAAGGTCGGGAAACAGGCCCGGGTTGATCGCGTGCGACGCGTTGGTCGCCATCAGCAGCGTGTACCCGTCGGGCGTCGAGTTGGCGGCGATCGAGGTGCCGATGATCGAGTTGCCGCCGCTGCGGTTGTCGACGATCACCGACTGGCCGAGGCTGTCGGTTAGCCGCGCGGCGACGAGCCGCGCGATGATGTCGGTGCCGCCGCCGGGCGCGACCGCGACGATCATGCGGATCGGACGCACCGGGTACGTCGCCTGCGCCGCGGCGGCCGGCGCGCTCGCGAGCGCGGCGATCACGAGACCGCCGAAAGTCAGTCTTCGTTTCATGACTTGGCGAGCCCCACTTCCTGAAAGATCCTGCGATAGAGCACGGTCTCGCGCTCCAGGTACTGCGCCGCCTTCTCACCCGTCACGAAATTGGGCGTCCAGAAATTGCGGTCGAGATCTCTCTGCCAGTCTTCGCTCTTCACCACTTTGGCGAGCGCGTCTTCATAGAACGCGACCTGCGCCCGCGTCATCTCGTTGGGGCCGAGCACGTTGCGCCACGTGGTGAACACCGCGTCTATGCCCTGCTCTTTGAGCGTCGGCGCCTGAGCCATCACGCCGCCGAGGCGTCGCGGCGCGGTGACGGCGATCGCGCGTATGCGCCCCGCCGACAGCAGCGGCGGGTAGTTGGCGACCGTGCCGACCGCGACGTCCACTTCGCCGCCGAGCAGCGCGGTGGCCGCTTCGCCCGCGGACTTGTAGACGACGAAGCGCACGTCCCTGATGTGCACGCCGCCCGCCTTGAGCGCGACGACCGTGCCGATGTGCGCGCCGCCGCCGAGCGCGGGACCGCAGCCGATCGACAGCGCGCCGGCGTCCTTGCGCAGGCGGTCGACGACTTCCCGCATCGACTTCAGCTGTGAATCGGTGCGGACGACCAGCCCGATGTAATCGTCGAGCAGCATCGCGATCGTCTTCACGTCCTGCGGCCCGATCGGGTGCACGCCGGTGATGCGGTTGGAGATGAGATTGGGCCCGCCGAGCGCGATCGCGTGTCCCTGCGTGCCCTTGTCGCGCATGTAATCCCACGCGAGGCCCTGTCCCGCGCCCGCCTTGTTGACGACGATCACCGGCTGGCCGATCGCGCGCTGCCGGTCCCAGATGTGCTGGATCAGGCGCGCGGTGAGATCGAGGCTGCCGCCCGGCGTCGCGCCGACGACGAGCGCGACCGGCCGGCTCGGCTTCCATGCGGCCTGCGCCCACGCGGCGCGAGTCGACAGCGCGCCCGCACACGCAGCGGCCGCCGATGCGATGAAGTCTCGCCGCTTCATCGCGCTCCGAGCGCCGGCTGCGCCGCACGCTCCCCGCTGCGCTCGCGCTGCCACGCCTCGAACACCTCGCGCATCCGCGTCACCGCCTTGGTGTGCAGATCGACGCGCAGGTCGACCTCGGGCTGTTCCAGGCGGTCGACCACGCAGATCCACGCCGAGCGCTCGGTGCGCGGCACACCCTTGGTGGCCTGCCCTCCCGCATCGCGCCCGCCTTCGATCGCGAGCAGCAGCCGGTACTCGAGGTCTGCGTCGGGCTGCGACATGAAGCCTTTGGCGATGCCTTCCACCACCTGCGGCCCCGCGAGCCCGTTGCCGAAGGTGACGTAATACGGGCCGACGTGATGGCCCGCCCACTGGCCGATCTGCGTGCCGGTGTGCACCGCGACCGTGCCGGTGCGGTCGACGATGCCCATCTGCCGGTACTCGTAATCGGGATCGCCGGCTTTCAGCGTCTCCAGGATGTAGGGCAACGAGAACCCCTGCTGCATGAGGTTCAGCACCAGCGGGTCGATCGCGCGGTCGTAGAACGCCTGCGACTTGCTGATGCCGACATTGGCGCGGACGCTCTCGTTGCGGCGGCCGCACGCGATCGAGAACGTTGCGGTGCCGATACCCAGGCGGCCGGTGCGCGGGCAGCGTGCGACGATCGAATAAGTCATGACGCCTCCTTCGCGCGGCTCTTGGCGAGCATGTCGGCGAACTCCATCTGCGGCAACGCCTGCCGCGGGTGTTTGCCGCGCTCGAGGTAGTACGCGGCGAACGGCTGGTACTCGTCGAAGATCCGGCGCAGCTCCGCGACCGGATCGTCGAGCAGATCGACCCTGAGATCGATGTCCGAATGATCCAGGCGGCCGAACACGACGAGCGCGACCGAGCGCGGCGGCGCGGTCGCGGCGAGCGCGCTTTCGCGGACCGCTTCGAGCGAGGCGAGCAGCCGGTTCTCCAGATCCTCCTCGGGATTGCGCTCGAACGCGCTTGCGAGCGTCTCGAGCAAACCCGCCGGCAGTCCGTGACCGACCGCGACGTAACCGTCGCCGGTCACCGGTTGAGCCGACTGCCGCACGCTCGATCCCGAGTACGCCGCGACGCGCCCCGAACGATCGACGAGCGCGACCTGCCGCTGCTCGAACCGGGCATCGTTCGCCTGGAGCAGGTGCAGCGCCTGCCGCGGCTCGAATCCCTGCGCGAGCAGCTCGAGCGCGAGCGTGTTGTTGCTCGGACGAGGGGCAGCGAGCGTGATCGTGGCGCCGACGTTGGAGCGCGCCCCGCGCCAGCAGAGATGACCGACCGACATGAGCTCGCTCGCGACCGCGAGCCCCAGGCGTCCGGTGTGCGCGCAGCGCGCGACGATGGCGTATGACATGCGCGGCCTCCTAGCGGACGACGAAGAGCTCGTCGAGGTTTGAACGATCGGACAGTCGCACCGGGTCTTTCTCGGTGACGAGCACCAGGTCTTCGAGGTGATAGAAACAATAGCCTGGATCGACCACGCGCGGCTCGGACGCGATGACCATGCCCGGCACCAGCACCGTTTCGTCGCGGGGCTGGATGCGCGGGTTCTCGTGCAGCGCTATGCCGGTGCTGTGCCCCATCAGCGAGCCGCGGTACGACCCGCCGAGCGACTCGATGTCCTTGACCGCCGCGTGATAGAGGACGCAGGCGCGCGCGCCCGGCCGCAGGCGATCGATGGCGCGATACTGGACGTCACGCGCTTTCTGGTACCACGTGCGGTGCCGCTCGTTCGCGCGTCCTACCGCGGCGAGGCGATAGAGGTGCGAGTAATAGCCGTTGATCGACGCGCGGATGTTGATGCGCAGCATCTCGTCGTCGCCGATCGGCCGGTCGCCGCCCCAGTAGTGAACGGTGAGCGTGTTCGGCCCGGCGCCCACGCCCCACGTGATGTCGCGGAACTCGCCGTTGCCGATCTCGAAGAGGTGATCGACCATCGAGCGCGCGAGCTTGTGCTCCGGATCGCCCGCACGCGCCGACTCGAGCGCACGCTTGATCGCTTCGTCGGTGCCTTGCGCCGCGAGCTTCAGCGCTGCGATCTCGGTCTCGGTCTTCACCATCCGCGTACGATCGAAGATCGCGTCGCACGACGCGAGTGACGCGCCCGGGACGCGGCCCTGAAGATCCTGGAAATAAGCCTGGGTGAGGTATTTGAGCTCGACGCCGAGCTTCGCCTTGGCGAGCCCTTTCTCCTCGAGCACCGCGGCGACGATCTTCATCGGTCCGTCGAGGAACTCGCCGTACGGCCGCACGTCCTCGACCGACGCGAAGCGCCGCGTCTGGGTTTCCTCGTTGGTGGCGACGACGAGGGTGATCGCGCCGTCGGCGGTGACGATGCCCAGCGCGAGGCGATCGCGGATCAGCACCTGGGTCTGGATCTTCCAGCCGCTCAGGTAGAAGAAGTTTTCGGGCGACGCCACGATCGCGGCGTCGAGCCCCGCCGCCTGCATCTCCTTCAGCAGCACCGGCATGTTGACCACTTTGAGCTTCATGAACCCCTCCTTTTCCGCCGCCGACCTACAAGGGGTCGACTTTGGCGAACTTGATCACTTTGCCCCATTTCGCGATCTCGGCGCGGATGAAGGCGGCGAACTCCGGCGGCGTGACGCGTTTCGGTGCGGCGCCTTCGCGCCTGAACTTCTCGGCGACGTCGGGTGACAACAACGCCTTCGCGACGTCGGCGTTGATCTTCTCGACGACGCTGGCGGGCGTGCGCGCCGGTGCGCTCACGCCGTTCCAGCCTTCGGCCTGGAAACCCTTGAGCCCGGACTCGCCCATGGTGGGAATCTGCGGCCATTCCGGCGAGCGCTCGAGGCTCGTCACCGCGATCGGACGCACCTTGCCCGACGTGATCAGCGGCACCGCCGACGTCAGCGTGCTCACCACGATGTCGACGTGACCGCCCGCCAGGTCGGCGAGCGACGGCGCGCTGCCTTTATACGGAACGTGGACGATCTTCACGCCGGCCATCGCGTTGAACAGCTCGCCGGCGAGATGGTTGGAGCTGCCGGTCCCCGAGGAGCCGAAGTTGAGCGCGCCCGGCCTCGCCCTGGCGAGCGCGACGAGCTCCTTCGGATTCTTCGCCGGGACGCCCGGATGCACGATGAAAACGAGCGGCGCGAGATTGAACAGCGCGATGTGCTCGAAGTCGCTCATCGGATTGAACGGCAGCCTGGCGAGGTTGGGGACGATCGAGAACGGGACCGGCGTGACGAGCAGCGTGTACCCGTCGGGTGCCGACTTCGCCACGAGGTCGGATGCGACGAGGGTGGTGCCGCCCGGACGGTTCTCCACGACCACCGGTTGCCCCCACGCCTCGCTCAGTTTCTGCATCACGACCCGCGCGATGAAATCGGTGCCGCCGCCCGGCGCGAAGGGAACGATCGCGCGCACCGCGCGCGATGGATAGGCTTGCGCAGACGCCGCGACGCTCGCGAGCGTGAGAACGAGCGCGCCCAGCGCAGCGGACGCGCTACTCCGGCTGGACATTCGCCGCCTTGACGATCCTCGCGGTCATCGCGGTGTCCTGCTTGATGAACGCGCCGAACTGATCCGGCGTCATCGGCGCCGGGATCAGCACGCCGAGGTCCAGCAGCTTCTTCTTCAAGCCCGGATCGTTGACCGCCTTCGTCGCCTCGTCGTGCAGCTTCGCCACGATGGGCTTCGGCAGGTTCGCCGGACCGAGCAGGCCTATCCAGCTCGAAAAATCGTAGCCCTTCACGCCCGACTCGTCGAGCGTCGGCACGTCGGGTATCGATTCGATGCGCCGGGTCGAAGTGACCGCGAGCGCGCGCATCTTGTTCGCGCTGAGGAACGGCGTCGCCGTCGGCACCGGGCTGAACATGAAATAGATCTGGCCGCCGAGCAGATCGGTCATCGCCAGCGCCCCGCCCTTGTACGGAATGTGGCGCAGGCTCGTGCCGGTCATCATCGCGAAGAGCGCGGCGGACAGGTGCTGCGTCGCGCCGATGCCCGAAGAGCCGTACGTCAGCATGTCCGGCTTCGCCTTCGCCAGCGCGATGAAGTCCCGGGTCGTGCGCACCGGCAGCGACGGATGCACGACGAGCACGCTGGGCTGGATCACCATCAGCACGATCGGCGTGAGATCGCGCTGCGGATCGTAGGGAAGATTGCGGATGAGACTCGGCGCCGCCGACACGCCGGACTGCGAGGCGACGAGCAGGGTGTACCCGTCCGGCGGCGATTTGGCGACCGAGGTCACGCCGATGGTCCCCGCCGCACCCGCACGGTTCTCGACGATGAACGATTGCCCCATCTGCTCGCCGAGCTTCTGCGCGACGAGCCGTCCGACGACGTCGATGCTGCCCGACGGTGCGGACGGCACGATGGAGCGCACCACCTTCGACGGATAGGTCTGGGCGCCCGCACAGCCTGCGGCGAGCGCGCCCACGAGTACCGCGAGCGATCGAATATTCGGTGTAGACATGGGCGGCGCGCTATCGGGCGATGGTGGCCACGAAGATTCCTCGGTTAATAGTTATATGGACGCTCGCCCGCCAAGAATGCCGCACCGGCCCCTATAATGAAAATGAATTAAACGAATATCGCGGATTCGACATCGGAATGGAACTGGACCTGCGCAAGCTCAAGGTCTTCGTCGAAGTGGTTCGACAAGGCGGCTTCTCGCGAGCCGCCAAGGCGGTGTTCTCGACGCAGCCGACGGTGAGCAAGATCGTCCGCCAGCTCGAGGACGACTGCGGCGTGCCGCTGCTCGATCGCACGCGCCATCGCTGCGAGCCCACCGCCGCCGGCGAGATCGTCTACCGCCGCGCGCTCGGCCTGCTCGCGCAGGGCGAAGACCTGCGGGCCGAGCTCGACGAGCTGCGCGGGCTGGAGCGCGGCAAGCTGCGCGTCGGATTCCCGCGCGCGGGCAGCAGCGCGCTGTTCGCGCCGCTCTTCGTGTCGTTCCGCAAGCGCTACCCCGGCGTGGACGTGGAGATCGTCGTCCAGGACAAGGACCTCGCCGAGCGGCTGCGCACGGGCGAGCTCGATCTCGCCCTGCTCGCGCACCCGATCCCGCGCGACTTCGACGCGCAGGACGTGCGCACCGAGCCGTTGGTGGTGCTGCTGCCCGCCGACCATGCGCTCGCCGGGCGCAAGGCGCTGCGGCTCGAGAAGCTCACCGAGCTGCCGTTCGTCCTGTTCGAAGAAGGCTTCACGCTCAACGAAGTCATCCTCGAAGCGTGCCGCACCCGCAACATCACGCCGAAGATCGCCGCGCGCAGCAGCCAGGTCGACTTCATTCTCGAGCTGGTGGCCGCCGGCGTCGGCATCGCGTTCCTGCCGCGCGTCATCGCGGAGAAACATTCGCATCCGTCGGTGCGCCGCGCGTTGCTCGACGACGCGCGATCGAAGTGGCGCATCGCGCTTGCGTGGCGGCGCGGCGGGTATCTGTCTCATGCCGCGCAGGCGTGGCTGGCGCATGCGAGAGGGGCCCGGTGACGGACATGAATCGAATCTGCGTATTCTGCGGCTCGAGCGTCGGAAACGATCCGGCGTATCGCGCGCTCGCCGCGGACCTCGGCCGTACCCTCGCTCGGCACGGCGTGACCGCCGTCTACGGCGGCGGCCATGTGGGGCTCATGGGCGTGCTCGCCGATGCGGCGCTCGCGGAAGGCGGCGAGGTGATCGGCGTGATTCCGCAGTCGCTGATGGATCGCGAGCTCGGCCATGCCGGTTTGACCGAGCTGCACGTGGTCGAATCGATGCATGCGCGCAAAGCGCTGATGGCCGAGCTCTCCGACGGCTTCGTGGCGCTGCCCGGCGGTCTGGGCACGCTCGAAGAGCTGTTCGAGGTCTGGACGTGGGCGCAACTGGGGATGCACGCCAAACCGTGCGGGCTCCTCGACACCGGCAGTTTTTACGCGCCGCTCGTCGGTTTCCTGGATCATCTCGTGACGAACGGGTTCGTGGGCGCCGCGCACCGCGCGATGCTCACGGTGGCGACGTCGCCGGAGGAATTGCTCGCGCGCTTCGCGGCCTACGCGCCGCCGGCCACGCCGAAGTGGGTCACGCCGGCCCAGAGTTGATGCGCGCGTAAGTTATCGCCGCTCCGCGGGGTCTCATAAGGGGGCCTCGAAGGAGCCGCATTGCGCAAGATCAGATTCACCGGGACGACGCGCCGTCGTCTGTGGCACGTCATGTCCGTCGTCGCCTGGGTCGGCGTCCTCGCCCTCGGGCTCATCGTCGCCCTGGCCATTGCAAACATGGCGTGATTTCCCCGCGCGAAACGTGACGAACGGCACGTTGAGCGCGCCGCGCCGGTAAGAACCGGCTCGCCGCATGGGTCTATCGCGTATGGAACACGTTCAGACCCTGACGAGCGCCGATTCGATCGGCGAGCCCGAGCCTTTCTGGCTGGACTTCGAGCGCACGCGTGCGGCCGACGAGCTCGGTTGCGAATCGAACATCCGTCGCTACGGATCGCTCTGTACCTGCGGCGTGCACAGGCCGTCGCAATCCCGGGCATAGCCGTCGTCGCGGCGTACGCCGCGGGGATGGTGATATTCGGCCTGCTCGCGCTCAGCGCAGACCGGGCTTCGACTATCGACACGATGCGCATGCGCGGAGTTCCCGCGTCGCGAAATGAGTCGGCATTTCCCCACGTCGCGCTGTCGTCCTGCGGGGACGAGGCGTACACGAAGCGATAACGCAGCGGGACGAGCGACTTAACGCGGCGCACCGCTTTCTGCGCACCCCCCGCTGACGCTCGACGACGACGTTTGCGTTCGCGCGCGCCGGCGGCGCTCGCCACGTCCCCGTATTCCATATGCATAATCGCCGCACCTCATCCTATACAGGCGGCTTCGGCTGCACGCTTCGCAGCACGCGCGCACGCGCAAAGTGGCACAGGTGTTGCGAAGAGGGCGCTCGGTGATTCGACGGCCGCGCCGCGCAACGCAGACGATCTGCCCACGCGTTGCTTCGATAAGCACGTCACCGCGCAAATGCAGCGGTCGAGATCATCGTTCGACCAACCCTCCAGACTTACTTCAGGAGTTTCCCTATGAAGCGTATTGCCATCGGTGCATGCACCGCCCTGTCGCTCACGTTCGCCGCCACCGCTTTCGCGGGACCGACCCCCATGTCGGATGCGCAGCTCGACAACGTCACCGGAGGTCTGCTGACGGTCAGCGACGCGCTCAACGGCACGAGCCTGCTGAACGGCACCAGTCTGCTCAACGGCAACGGAGTGAGCGCGCTCAACGGCAACAGCGTGAGCGTCCCGGTGAACGCGTCGGTGCCGGTGAACGCGACGGTGGCCGTGCCGGTCACCGCGCCGCTCAACCTCGGCCTCGGCGTCGGCCTCCCCGCGCTCTAACGCGGTAGCAGCGCACCGCATCCCGGCCCGGGCCGGGATGCGGTTCTTTCCCACCGGATTTCATGAGATCACGCACGTCGACACACCCCCGCTGGGCCGCCTACGCGTGCGCCGCGTGCTGCAGCGTTGCGGCGCTCGCGCATCCGGCCACACCGGTGCGTTCGCTGCTCGAGATACGCCAGCACAAGGTCGTCATGCAGCAATGGGACATCAGTTGCGGCGCCGCCGCGCTCGCGACGCTGCTGCGCTATCACCTCGGCGACCCGGTGACCGAAACCGACGTCGCCCGCGGCATGCTGCGCACGACCGACGCGCTGCGCGTACGCACGCGCGGCGGCTTCTCGCTGCTCGACATGAAACGCTACGCACGCGGCCGCGGCTTCGAGGCCGAAGGCTATACCGGCCTTACGCTGGACGATGCGCGCCGCCTCGCACCGCTCATCGTGCCGATGCACATCGCCAACTACGATCACTTCGTCGTGCTGCGCGGCATCGCCGGGGGCGACGCGCTGATCGCCGATCCGGCGTTCGGCAATCGCCGCATCGCGCTGGCGGCGTTCCAGTCGCTCTGGCACCGGAAGCGGCTCGGCTTCGTGGTGAAAGGCTCCGGCGGCACGAACGACCTGCAGCCGCGCAGCGACGACTTCGTCGCGGTCGACCCGCGCACGATCGGTGTGGCGATCGCCGCGCCAACCCCTGCATCCAGTTTGAGGTAACGAATTGAGAAACCGCTGTACGTCCGCGGCGCTGTACGCGCTCGCCATGATTCTGGTCGCGTCGGGCCCTGCGCTCGGCGCGCAGGCCCGGGAATCCACCCCGCACAAGCGCGAAGCGGCCGCATCGCGCACGGCCACGCCCGAGCCGGCGGCGGACGACGAGGAAGCGCTCTCGCGCGCGCTCGAGCGCTCGCTGGTGGTGTCGGGCGGCGTGCTGCTGCCGAAAGGCAGGTTCGAGGTCACGCCCGCGCTGCGCTACGACTACACCCGCCGCTCCGGGCTCGGCATCGTCCCGCCGTCGAGCGTCGCGACGCGCGACGTGACCCGCGAGACGCTCGTCGGCTCGCTGGGCGCCAAGGTCGGGCTGCCGTGGCAATCGCAGCTCGAAGTGACCGTGCCGTACGGACGCCAGAGCATCGACAGCGTGGTCGGAGCGACGCCCGTCTCGGCGAGCGAGACGGGCATCGGCGACGTTCAGTTCGGCGTGTCGAAGCAGCTCCTGGGCGAGAACGCGAATCGTCCGAGCCTCATCGGCAACGTCACGTGGAACGAGAGCAGCGGCAAGACGAGCCAGGTGCAGCCGGCGCAGCAGCTGCCGGCCGGGGTGGTTCCGGCGCCCGCCCTCGGCGCCGGTTACGACGCGCTGAACACGACGCTGACCGCGGTCAAGCGCATGGACCCGCTGGTGTTCACCGGCTCGGTGTCGCACGCCTTCAACCAGTCGACGACCGTCGCCGGGTCGCGCGTGGAGCCGGGCGACACCAACAGCGCGGCAGTGCGCGCGATCCTCGCCGCGAGTCCCGACGTCTCGCTGCGCGGCGGGTTCTCGCTCGCGCGCACCGGCGATACGAAGGTCGGCGGCTTTACCGTGCCGGGCTCGAAGCAGACCGCCGCGATGCTCGAGCTCGGCACTTCGATCGCGCTGTCGAAACGCACGCTCCTCGACCTGACCGTCGGGGCCGGGCTCACGCAGGACTCGCCCGATCTCGTCGTCGGTGTCGCGCTGCCGATACGCTTCTAAAGACCGCGCGCCTCGTTACTTCGAGATCACCGTCCCGTTCGCGACCAGGCGCTCGATCTCGTCCGCGGCGAAGCCCGATTCCTCCAGCACCTGCCGCGTGTGAGCGCCCATCGCGGGCGGCTGCATGCGGATCGCGGGCTTGCGGCCGTCCATGTCGAGCGGGATGCCGGGAATCTTGGTCTGCTTGCCCGTCGGCAGCACGAGGTCGAGCATGCGGCCGCCTGCGTTGAGATGGCGGTCTTCGAAGAGGTCGCCGGGCTTCGCGAGCGGACCGAAGGGGATGTTGAGCTTCTCGAGCTTCGCGCAGAGCGAATCGAAAGTCTCCTGCGAGAACTTCTCGGTGACCACCGGCATGATCTTGGCGCGCTGCTGGGCGCGCTGCGGGTTCGTCTTCAGATCCGGATCCTCGAGCATGTGCTCGACGCCGAACTCGTTGCAGAACGCGCGCCAGTGATTGTCGCTGGTGAGTCCGACGAACACCGTCTTGCCGTCGGAGGTCGTGAAAGGGTCGTAGACCGCCCACGAGCTCGCTTTCTCGGGCATCGGCGGCGGCGCCTTGCCGGTGAGCGCCTGCTGGCCCATGTGCTGCGCGACCAGGAAGGCGGTCGATTCGAACAGCGAGCTCTCGACGAGCTGGCCGCGGCCGGTGCGCTCGCGCTCGCGCAGCGCGGCGAGGATGCCGATCGCGCCGAACATGCCGCCCATGATGTCGACGACCGAAGCGCCAGCGCGCAGCGGCTTGCCGGTCGGCCCGGTCATGTACGCGAGGCCGCCCATGTACTGCACGATCTCGTCGAGCGCCGCGCGCTTTTCGTACGGTCCCGCGAGGAAGCCCTTGAGGCTGCAATAGACGAGGCGCGGATGCCGTGCATGCAGGGCTTCCCAGCCGAGACCGAGGCGATCCATCGCGCCGGGCGCGAAGTTCTCCAGCAAGGCGTCGGCGGTCTCGACGACGCGGTGGAACGCTTCCCTGCCCGCCTCAGACTTCAGGTCGATGCAGAGGCTGCGCTTGTTGCGGTTGAACACCGGGAACAGCGCCGAGCCGAAACCGACGTTGGCGCGCGTGCGGTCGCCTTCGGGCGGCTCGACCTTGATCACGTCGGCGCCGAGGTCGGCGAGCACCACCGAGCACGACGGTCCCATCACGGTGTGCCCGAGCTCGAGCACGCGGATGCCGGCGAGCGGCAGTGCTTTGCTTGCTTCAGTCATGCCCGATCCTCAGGCCGCCGCAGCCGCGCGCAGCTTCGCGAGATTGCCGCCCATCTTCACCGAGCCCGGCAGCGGATGGCCGACGATCTCCTCGGCGAGCTGCGCGCACTCGATCATTTTGTCGAGATCGATGCCGGTCTCGATGCCCATCTCGTTGCACATGAAGACCAGGTCCTCGGTGCACACGTTGCCGGCCGCGCCCTTGTGAGCGGCGAACGGACAGCCGCCGAGACCCGCGACGCACGCGTCGAACATGTCCACGCCCATCTCGAGACCCGCCATCGCGTTCGCGATGCCCATGCCGCGCGTGTCGTGCAGGTGCAGGCCGAAGCGCTGCGTCGGCCACTTCTCGCGCACCGCGCCGAGCAACTGCTTGATCTGCAGCGGCGTCGCCCACGCCATGGTGTCGGCGAACGACAGCTCTTCGAGCTTGACGTCGTACTCGTCGGCCAGATCGAAGATGCGGCTGACGATGTCGACGATCCGCGCGACCGGCATGTCGCCCTGGTAGTTGCAGCCGAACGCCGCCGCCACCGAGCCGCGCTTCACCGGGATGCCGTTCTCGAGATAGTTCTCGAGCACGCGGCGCGAATACTCGAACTCCTGCTCGGTGTTGCGGTTGTTGTTCCTGGTCGAGAACTTCTCCGACGCGTAGATCGAGATCTTGCCTTCGAGCGTGAGCTTGTCGGTGTGCGTCTTGGCGCGCTCGAGCCCTTTCTCGTTGAGCCACAGCGCGGTGTATTTCACGCCGGCTTTCGGCTTGAAGCCGCGCACCACGTCCTCGGCGTCCGCCATGCCCGGCACGCGCTTGGGGTTCACGAACGAGACGATCTGGATGTGCTTGAGTCCCGTCCCGGACAGCGCTTCGATCAGCTCGATCTTGCGCTGCGTGGGAATGTTGCCCTTCTCGATCTGAAAGCCTTCGCGAGGACCTTCCTCGCTGATTTTCACGAACTTCGGTAGATCAGCCATTTCTGTCTCCTTGATGGGCGCGCCGGTGTTACCCGTTCACCCGTTCACTCGTTCACCCGTTCACGCTTTTTTCACTCGACCGGGATATTCGCATCCTTCAAAAGCTTCGCCCATTTTCCCACTTCGGCGCGGATGTAAGCGGCGGCTTCATCGGGCGTGGTCGGCATCACCTCGCCGCCTTCGTGCGAGAGCTTGTCCCGGATGTCGGGCTGGTTCAGGATCGCGACCAGCTCCTTGTTGAGCCGCGCGACGATGGGCGCGGGTGTCTTCGCCGGCGCGAGGACGGCGTGCCAGCTGCCGATGTCGTAGCCGGTGACCCCCTGCTCGGCGACGGTCGGCACGTCCGGCAGCGCGGGCGCGCGCCTGGCGCCGGTGGTGGCGATCGCGCGGATCTTGCCCTGCTTGATCAGGCCCGCCGACGAGCCGATCGAGGTCGCCATGGTCGCGATGCGGCCCGCCTGCAGGTCGAGCATCGCCGGCGACGCGCCTTTGTACGGCACGTGCAGCAGCTCGATGCCCGCCATCCTGGCGACGAGGAAACCGTTGATGTGGCCCGCGGTGCCGACGCCGGCCGAGCCGTAGGTCACGCCCGGGCTCTTCTTCGCGAGCGCGATCAGGTCTTTGAGCGATTTGAGCGGCGAGCTCGCGCTCACCACGAACACCGAGCTCGCGCGCTGCACCATGGTGATCGGCGCGAAATCGCGGACCGGATCGTAGGGGCTCTTCTTGCGCAGCGCCGGGCCGATCGCGAGGTTGGCGGTCTGGCCGATCCAGATCGTGTACCCGTCCGGCGGCGCTTTCGCCGCGAGATCCGCGCCGAGCGCGCCGCCGGCGCCGGCACGGTTGTCGACCACCACCTGCTGTCCCAGCGCGTCGCCGAGCCTGGGGCTCAGCGTGCGCGCGTAGAGGTCGGTGCTGCCGCCCGGCGTGAACGGCACGATCATGCGGACCGGCCGCGCCGGGTAGTTTTGCGCGTGCGCGACGCCCGCCATCAGGGCCAGGGCGGCTGCGACGGCCGCGGGTAGAGCCTTCATCCTGCGTTCCTCCTCGGGATCTCGTTCGAGCCGCGAGTCTACGTCGCGCCACTTATGCCGAGAAAGAATATTTGTGTATGATCTGATCGAATTAACGCATGAGTCCGCACGCCCTCAAGCTCATCCAGCTGCGCTTCTTCCGCGAGGTCGTGGACAACGACTTCAACGTCTCGCGCGCCGCCGCGGCGCTGCACACCTCGCAGCCCGGCGTGAGCCGCCACCTCCAGCTCCTCGAGCAGTCGCTCGGCGTGGTGCTGCTCAATCGCCAGAACACGCGCATCGTGGGCCTGACCGATGCCGGCGCCGCCCTGCTGCCGGCGGTGCGGCAGGTGCTCACCGAGGCGGACAACCTGCAGCGCCAGGCGCGCGAGATCGCCGCGCCCGCGAAGACCAAGTTCGTCATCGCGACCACGCACACCCACGCGCGGCACACCCTGCTGCCGGTATTGAAGACGTTCATGGACACGCATCCGCGGATCGCGCTGCAGCTGAGGCAGGGCAGCGTGCCGCGCATCAGCCAGCTCCTGCGCGACGAGATCGTCGACATCGGGGTCTCCACCGATCCGGTCGATCACGAAGGACTGGCCTTACTCCCCTGCTATCGCTACACGCACAGCCTGATCACGCCGCCGGGACACGCGCTGCTGAAGGAGAAGCGGATCACGCTGGAGCGCCTGGCGCAGTTTCCGCTCATCACCTACGACGAGAGGCACCGCCTCGGGCGCCTGGTGCGGGAGGAGTTCGCTTCCAGCCGGCTCGAGCCGAACATCGTGATGAGCATCATCGACGACGACATCATGAAGGCTTACGTGGAAGCGGGTTTCGGCGTCGCGATCATGGCGACGATGGCGTTCGATCCCGCGCGGGATCGCGGCGTGCGCGCGATCCCGCTCGATCATCTCTTCGAGCCGAGCACGTGCTACGTGATGACGAAGGAGCGCCGCTATCTCGAGCGGCACATCCAGGATTTCATCGCGCTCGTGAAGTCCGCGCAGCCGGGCGAGGCGCCGGCCCGCCGCGGCGGACGCTGAGCGCTACTCGAACCTGACTTCCGCGACGCGCGCTTCGCCGCCGGCCGCCGCTTCCTTGAACACCACGACGGTGCGCGCGTCGAACGTGTTGCCCTTCTCGATGTTGAAGGTCTTCTGGTGGTACACCCAGACCTTCTCGCCCGGCCCGCGGCTCTCGCTCGCGTCGGGCCTGCCGATCTTCTTGCTCACTTCCTTCTCGCTCGCATTCTGCACGCGCGTCTGAAAGTCCTCGCGGCTCATCCGCTCGCCGCAGCCGAGGAGCGCGAGCACCGCCAATGCCGCCGCGCCGTTCCTCCACGCCTTGTACATTTCATTCTCCTGTGTGTTCCGGTGTGCGACTGCGTTATAACAGTGCATGCTGAAGCGGGGCTGAACGAAAGAGCAGGTCATGACCGATCCATTGCAAGTCTTAATAGTCGAAGACGACGCCGTGCTCGCCGACGGGCTCGTGCGCTATCTCCAGCAGGCGGGATATCGCACCGAGGTCGTCACCAACGGCACCGACGCGGACCTGCAGCTGAGGAGCGACGCGCACGATCTGGTCGTGCTCGACATCGGGCTGCCCGGGCTCGACGGTTACGAGGTGCTGCGGCGGCTGCGCGCACGCGCGGGACGGCCGCGCGTACTGATGCTCACCGCGCGCGACGCGGTCGAGGACCGCGTGCACGGCCTCGATCTGGGCGCCGACGACTATCTCGTCAAACCGTTCTCGCTGCAGGAGCTCGAAGCGCGGCTGCGCGCGATCGCGAGACGTCACGAAGATCCCGCGAACAAACAGCTCCACTTCGGCCCGCTCAAGCTCAACACCGAGGCGAAGCGCGCGTGGATCGAGAACGAGCCGCTGCGGCTCACGGTCCGCGAGTGGCAGATCCTCGAGTTCCTGGTGACCCGCGCGGGCCACATGGTCAGCAAGGACCAGATCGTCTTCGGCCTCGCGTCGCTCGACGACGAGATGAGCCACACCTCGGTCGAGGTGCACATCTCGCACCTGCGGCAGAAACTGGAGCCCGCCGGCATACGCATCCGCTCGATACGCGGCTTCGGCTACTACCTGGAGAAGTGAGCGGATGAACAGCATCCGGTCGCTGCTCTCCGCGTGGCTGCTGTTTCCGCTGACCGGGCTGCTCCTGCTGACCGCGCTCATCGGCTACCCGGTCATCCTGCACCCGGTCACCGATGCGCTCGACTGGGCGCTGATGGATTCCGCGCGCACCATCGCGCGCCTCATCAACACGCCCGCGGGCTACACGGCGCTCGCGGCGGCGCCCGGCCACGAGACGGTGCGGCACAGCGACACCGACGACGAGACCTACTTCTCGGTGCGCGCCGCCGACGGCACGCTGCTCGCCGGCGACGCCAAGGTCGCGATGCCGGACACGGCACTCGCGCCGGGCGCGGACCTCTATTACGACAGCGTGATCGACGGCCGCCCGGTGCGCGTCGCGGCGATGCTCGCCACGCGCGCCGGCGCTTCGCTGCTCGTCCAGGTCGCGGAGACCAACGAGAACCGCACGCGCCTCACGCGGCAGATATTCACCGGCGTGATGCTCGTCGAGATCGCGCTGATCGCGATGGTCGGCTGGCTGGTCTCGCGCGGCATCCGCAAGGGCTTGCGTCCGCTGCGGCGCCTCGGCCGCGACCTCGAGGCGCGCTCGCCCGGCGACCTCGGGCCCGTTCACGAAGAGCACGCGCCGCTCGAGGCGCAGCCGCTGGTGCGGTCGATCAACGTGCTGTTGCGCCAGCTCGCGGTCTCGCAGCAGGCGCAACGCCAGTTCGTCGCCGACGCCGCGCACCAGTTGCGCACGCCGCTCGCGGGGCTGCGCATACAGCTCGAATACGCGCTCCAGCAGAGCGATCCGCAGGAGTGGCGGCGCACGCTCGCCATGCTCATGCCGGCGACCGCGCGCACGGTGCATCTCGCGCATCAACTGCTCACGCTCGCCCGCACCGAGGCGAATCCCGGCCGCGCGCGCAGCATGAATGAGGTCGACGTCGCGGACGTGGTGAAGAACGCGGCGTCGCAGTGCATGCCCAAGGCGATCGAGCGCGACATCGATCTCGGTCTGGAGCTGGGTCCGTGCTCCATCGTCGGCGACGCCGCGCAGCTCCACGACCTCGCGCTCAACCTGATCGACAACGCGCTCTCCTACACCCCGCGCGGCGCGTCGGTGACGGTGCGCACCGCGACGCGCGGCGACGCGCGGGTGCTGGAGGTCGAAGACGAAGGGCCCGGCATCCCCGAAGCCGAGCGGGCCCGGATCTTCCAGCGCTTCTACCGCATCGTCGGGTCGGAAGGCGACGGCTGCGGGCTCGGGCTCGCGATCGTGCAGGAGATCGCTCAGGCTCACCACGGGCGGGTATCGGTGGGCGATCGCGCCAGCGGCCCCGGGTCGGTCTTCACCGTCGAATTTCCCGGACGCGCGTCCGGGACGGAAATCAGCGCTCAAGATTGAGCGCCCGGCTGCCGTTACTGACGACTGGCCCGGCACACAGCAGCGCCGGGAGAGACCATGAACGGAACAGCCATGCATCTCGGGAAACTGGGTCGGACCCTGCTATCACTCGTCGCGCTGCTCGCGCTCGCGCCCTCGGCGCCCGCGCAGGACGCCCCGTACACGTTCAACGTGCTCAACCAGCGCACCGTCGCGCTGACGTCGCAGTACTGGAACCCCATCCTGCTCTACGTGAGCCGGAAGAGCGGCGTCCCGCTCGAGCTGCGCCTCGCCCGCACGACCAAGGAAGCCGATGCGCTGGGCGAACAGGGCGCCTACCACTTCCTCTACACCAACCATTTCTTCACGCCGGAGCGCGACAAGCTCGGCTTTCGCGTGCTCGCGCGCCCGGTGAGCCCCGGCCTGCGCGGCGCGATCGTCGTGCGCGCCGACTCGCCGCTGAAGACCCTGCACGACCTCACCGGGCGCGAAATCGCTTTCGCCAACCCCGAAGCCTTCGCCGGCTACTGGCTGCCGATGGACGCGCTCATGAGGGCCAAAATCGCCGTCAAGCCGGTGTTCATGTCGAACCAGGAGGCGGCGCTCGCGCAGCTGCGGTTCGGCTCGGTGCCCGCGGTCGGCGCGAACGCGCTCATCGCCGAGCGCTATTCGCGCCGCGAAGGCCTGGACCACCGCATCCTGTGGACCTCCGAGGTCTACAACGATCTCGCGATCATGGCGAACCCGAAAGTGCCCGCGGCCAAGGCGAACGCGGTGCGCGACGCCTTCGTGGGCATGCTGCACGACCCCGAGGGCCGCAAGATCCTGGAAGCCGGTGCCGAGCTGCTGAAGATGCACCAGATCGGCTTCGTCGCGGCCACCGACCGCGATTACGACAACTACCGGACGTTCTTCAAGCGGACGCCGGTCAAACCGCAGCCGGAGACGGTCGGCCCGGGCAAGGCGCAATGAAACCGCTCCGGCCGTGGGCCGTGTGGTCGAGGTGGGGGCTCATTCCTCGCCTCATGGCCGCGGTCGGATTTGCGAGCCTCATCGGCGGCGGCATCCAGAACTATCTGCTCGTCACCGAAGGCGCGGCCGAGCACGGCGCGCGGCACGAGCGCGAGCTCGCCGAAACGCTGCAGTTCCTCGCGCCGCTCGTCGCCGACCAGGCGGTGCTCGGCGACTACGCCGCGATCGAGCAGCTGCTGAAGCAGCAGACGCGCAAGCTCGAGATCCTCCAGCTCACGTGGACCGACAAGAGCGGCCGCAATCTCAAGGCGTACGAGGAGAGCGAAACCCTGCTCGCGCCCAAATGGTTCACCGCGCTCGTGCCGATCGGCCACGTGGAAGCGAACTTCGAGGTCCAGAGCGGCGGCGCCGACTACGGCAGTCTCTACGGCGAGATGAGCCGCAATCCCGCGAGCAACCGCTTGTGGTCGCAATTCGTCCACCAGCTCCAGATCGTGTTCGCCACCCTGCTGCTGACGCTGCAGGTGATCTGGCTGATCTTCCGGGGCAACCTGGGCACGCTGCGCATGCTCGCGCTGTCGGCCAACCGCTTCAGCTCGGGCGAGCACGCGGTGCGCGTGAAATCGGACGGCGCGCCCGAAGTGCGCACGGCCGCGGACGCGTTCAACAACATGGCCGACAACATCGAGGGATTGATCGCCTCGCTCGGCCACTCCGAAGAGAACAACCGCCGCCTCGCCGCGATCGTGAAGCAGTCGTCCGAGGCGATCTGGACCAACGACCTCACCGGGCGCATTACGACCTGGAACGCCGGTGCGAGCGCCCTCTTCGGCTACGGCGCCGACGATGCGGTCGGCCAGTGCCTCAAGCTCGACGCGAAAGCCGGCCCGATCGACGAGGCGCTGCGCTTCGCGCGCGTGCAGGGCGGCGAGACGTTCTCGTACGAGACGGTCGCCCGCACGATGGACGGCCGCGAGATCGACGTCGAGGTCGCGGCGGCGCCGCTGCACGACGAGAACGACAACGTCGTCGGCAAGATCAGCGTCGCGCACGACGTCACCGCGAGGAACCGGGCCCAGGCGGAGCTCTCCGCCGCGCGCGTCGCCGCGGAAGCGGCGAACCGCGCGAAGTCGAGCTTCCTCGCCAAGATGAGCCACGAGATCCGCACGCCGATGAACGGCGTGCTGGGGATGACCGAGCTCCTGCTCGAGACCGACCTCACGTCCACGCAGCGCCGCTTCGCCGAGACGGTGCAGCGCTCGGGCACGTCGCTCCTCGCCATCATCAACGACATCCTCGACTTCTCCAAGATCGAAGCCGGCAAGCTCGAGCTCGAGCGCATCGACTTCGACCTGCGCCAGACGGTCGAGGACACCATCGAGCTGCTCGCGGAGCGCGCGCACAGCAAGGGGCTCGAGCTCGCGTTGAGCCTGCCGGTCGATCTGCCTTCCCGCCTCAAGGGCGATCCGCTGCGCCTGGGCCAGGTGCTGACGAACCTCATCGGCAACGCGATCAAGTTCACGCAGGAAGGCGAAGTGTCGCTGCGCATCGCGGCGTGCGCCGACGAGGCGCACGAACTGAGGCTGCGCTTCGACGTAACCGACACCGGTCAGGGGATCAGCGCCGAAGCGCAGGCGCGCATCTTCGAGACGTTCTCGCAGGCCGACGGATCCACCACGCGCAAGCATGGCGGCACCGGACTGGGTCTGGCGATCAGCAAACAGCTCGTCGAGATGATGGGCGGCAACCTCAGCGTCGAATCGACGCCCGGTGTCGGCGCGACCTTCCGGTTCGAGGTGAGCTTCGAGAAGTGCGCGCGGCCGGTCGAAGCCGATCAGCGCAACCTGCTCGAAGGGCGCAAGGCGCTGATCGTCACCGGCAACGCGACGACGCAGAGCACCCTCGCTTCGCAGCTCACGAGCTGGGGCATGTCGAACCGTACGGTCGAGACCGCCCAGCACGCGATCGAGCAGCTGACGCTGTCCGCCGCGCGCGGCGCGCCGTTCGACGTCGCGATCGTCGACAGCGCGCTCGCCGGCGAAGGCGCCCTGAGCGTCGCGCGGCGGGTGCAGTCGGACGCCGCGCTGAACGGCGTGCGCGTGATCATGCTGCTCCCGGTCGGGGTCGCCCGCCTGGCGCAGCTGCGCGAAGCCGGCGCGTGGTCGTGCGTCACCAAGCCGGTGCGGCAGTCCGCGTTCTACGATGCGCTGGTCGGCGCGTTGCACGGCGCGTCGGCGGCGGCACCGCAGCGCGCGGCGCAGGTCGATCCGAAACCCGCGCAGGGCGTCGAGCGCGGCCGGCTGCTGCTCGCCGAAGACAACCTCGTCAACCAGCAGGTCGCGCTGGCGATGCTCAAGCGCGAAGGCTTCGACGTCACCGTCGCGAACAACGGCGCCGAAGCGCTGCACGCGTACCATGGCGGCGATTTCGACGTCGTCCTCATGGACTGTCACATGCCCGAGATGGACGGCTTCGAAGCGACGCGGCAGATCCGCTGCAGCGAGACGGAGACCGGACGCAAGCGCATCCCGATCATCGCGCTCACCGCGAACGCGATGCAGCAGGACCGCGACGAATGCCTGAAGGCCGGCATGGACGATCACCTGTCGAAGCCCTACACCCGCGTGCAGATGCGCGCCGCGCTCGACCGCTGGGTGCGCGAGAACGCGCCCGCGGCGGCGTAAGCCTTGCGAGCGCGGTCACAAGCGCACCCACTTGCGCCTGCACGCGGCGTAGACCGCGATCCCCGCCACGAACGCGATGCCGACGTTCCAGATCGCGAACGCGGCGGTCACGAGGGTCGCGTAGCGCTCGCCCTTGTCCT